>CAXBRM010000048.1:0-11233 GCA_963978305.1 uncultured Rhodospirillales bacterium | reverse complement strand
CGGCCACTTGGGGGGATGCGACAGCAATGCGCAGTGGCTTTTCGGTTGCTGCCAGTGAGGCCGCAGCTTCTGGGGTATCCCTCTATCAAACAGATTCTGGTCTTCGTGATATTTCAGCGCGATTTGATGCAACTTATTTTCTCACAGACGACTTTGGGTTTTATGCAAGTGCAATTGGGAAAGTCCTAGTTGAGCAAGCTGCGAAAAGCCCAATCGTTCAAGACAAGGGTAGTCCGCTGCAACTGTCTTCAAATCTTGGTCTCATTTATCGCTTCTAGTCCGCACGACTTAAGCTCGTTCCAAAAACTGGACCAAGTACCCGGCGTAACGCGCCGGGTTCTTTTTTTATGGGGCTTCTTTTGAAATCGGCTGGTAAGTTTGAGCGATCTGTTTACACCTGCTTCAAACACTGGGGGAAGACGTGAAATGGCACGATGTTGACTGGCGTGCTGTGTCTGATTTGCTACTCATTGAAACGCGAAGAAAATGGTCGTATTTGACACGCTGGTGGTGGCAAGAAGCATTGCAACGAGATCGTGATGTCTTGTGTCAACAAACTTTGAAAGCTTACGTCAGCTCTCTATGTCGGATTTTTTAAACCGCAATGATCATGAAGGTCCGGAAAAGAATGACCTCTACCGGGTCAACGTCCGTGTACCAGTCCCGGTTGATCGTGATTTTAGCTACCTAAGCGATCGACCTCTGCCGCTCGGCGCACTGGTCGCCGTTCCCTTTGGTCCCCGGACGATGACTGGCGTCGTCTGGGATGTTGGCGATAAACAAGACCCAAATGCTAGCCTTGATGTCAACAAATTGAAGCATATTAAGGCGGCAATTTCAGAGATAAGAATACCGGATGCTGTCCGTCAGATGGTTGACTGGGTGGCCCGGTATACGCTCACGGCTCGTGGGGACGCGGTCCGACTGGTAACCCCGCCTGCTGCTGTCTTTCAGCCTGAAAAACCAACCCATGGTTATCTTTTGATGGACCCACTGCCTGCTGGGCTTCGGATAACGCCACAGCGCCAGACGGTGATTGATTTCATGGCGGCAAAGGGCCTGATTGTGTCGGTGTCTAACGGTTCTGAGATGGCCAACCAGCCTTTTCAAAACGCGCTAAGCAGCCGGGCACTTCAAAAGCATGCGGAAGTGAGCGCCGCCATTATTTCCGGCCTCGAAAAAGCCGGCGCATTGATCCGTGTCCCTCTACCCACGCCACGTGCCGTTCAAGCCCCCAAAATCGGCGATGGTGATTTAAAATTCACGGATCAACAGCTCTCAGCAATCGCAGGGCTGCGGGCTGCCTTTAATGATCCCAATCGAACTGTAGCGGCGCTTGACGGTATCACAGGGTCCGGCAAGACCGAAGTCTATTTTGAACTCATCAACGACGCCTTAAAAGCTGGTCGGCAAGTCCTTGTGCTGGTTCCTGAAATTGCTTTGACGGAGGGGTGGATCGGTCGGTTTAAAGACCGATTTGGTGTGGAACCAGGATTTTGGCATTCGAGTGTGCCTGTTCATCGTAAAGCACGGCTTTGGCGCGGGGTCGCTAATGGTGACGTTCCCGTTGTCGTCGGTGCGCGGAGCGCGTTGGGCCTTCCGTTCCCTGATTTGGGCTTGATTGTCGTCGACGAGGAACACGACAGTAGTTTCAAACAGCAAGACGGTTTGTTGTACCATGCTCGCGATGCAGCCATCGTGTTGGCGACGTTTGGGCAAGCAAAAGTACTATTGGCAAGCGCAACGCCGTCTCTCGAAACGGTTCGAAATGGTCGCGAAGGCAAATATGCCTGGGTCGAAATGCGCGAGCGGGTTGGTCAGAGCGTCTTGCCGACCATCCTGGCTGTTGATATCCGTGACAATCGACCGGCACCCGATCATTGGCTGACGCCACCAGTTGTCGAAGCTATGGCAAAAACGATTGAGCAAGGACAGCAGTCGATGGTGTTCTTAAATCGCCGTGGGTTTGCACCGCTGATTTTGTGCCGCAGTTGTGGTCATCGGATTCAGTGTGACCATTGTAGTAGCTGGCTAACCCTTCATCGACTGGCCAAAGAGGTCCGCTGTCATCACTGTGGCTTTCAAACAGCGGCACCCGAGAGGTGTCCACAATGCGGAGAATCGGAGCATATGGCGCCCTGTGGACCAGGCGTCGAACGCTTGGCAGATGAAGTGGTCCGACTTTTTCCGGAGGCACGTTTGGCCGTCGCAAGCAGTGATACATTGGGCTCAAGCCAGCGGCTTAAGGAATTGCTCGATGGATTGAGCCGCGGGACGATCGATATTGTCATTGGTACCCAAATTTTAGCCAAGGGTCACCATTTCCCTGGTTTGACTCATGTCGTTGTCGTCGACGCCGACTTGTCGCTGTACGGCGGTGACCCTCGCGCCAGCGAAAAAACATTTCAAATGCTTCAGCAAGTTGCCGGGCGCGCGGGCCGGGGCGTGGAAAGGGGTCTCGTTCAGCTGCAAACAGCGGAACCTGATCATCCTGTTATTCAAGCACTGCTGAGTAATGAACGAGATCAGTTCTATGACACAGAACTCGAAATTCGTTCTAAGCTTCATTTGCCTCCCTATGCGCGTTTAGCGGCGTTGGTGTTGAGCGATACGGATGAAAATAGAGTTGACGACGCGTGCCGCCAGCTTGCAAAGGTTGCACCACGAGACTTTGACGGTGTCGATGTCTTTGGGCCTGCACCAGCGCCCATTCCACTGGTCCGCGGACGACATAGGCGGCGGTTTTTAATGCGTTGCAAACAGGGTGTTCGTCCGCAGGGGCCGCTTAGCCGATGGCTTGATCAAGTGTCTTTGAGTAGTTCAACCCGATTGACTGTTGATATCGACCCCTATCACTTTTTGTAAGGGTGCTTCCCGATCATCAGGAAGTCTGCAAGATTTTTGCCCCTGCGAGATCAAAAGATGAGCTGTCCGTTGGGTCGGAATGCATGAAAAGTGAACGCGAAGGTCACATCGTGGACAATATCGCGATAAATACCCTCTTGGTCTTTGCGCTGAACGACGACGTTACCGACGTCCTTACCTTGCTGAATGTTGAAGGTATCTAGCGCAGAATTTTGCCCTGCTGACCAGCTTAAACGCAGATCGCCAACATCAATTTGCCCGGCTTGGCGGAGCATTTCCAATGACCAGGCCGTATCGCCAACCGCGATCACTCGGGCAAGTGCCGGAATCCCAGCTGGCAAACTGCCATCGTAGAGAAATGGACGGTTAAGTCCGTCATAACCCCCGTAGGGATTGATTGAATAATTCACGCCATATCTTGGTGGGTCCATCACTTTTCCCATGGGAAAGCGTTGTGCAAACTTCTCGATGCTTTCCATTCGGACGGGGAGTGGCGTTAATTGCTGACCCGCCAGGGGTCCAACGATTGCTTCACCTGTGAACTGCTGCCAAAAGGTTTCGCTGTTGCGATCGTACATGACCATGTCGCTGTTTCGCAGAAGGCCGCTAACCCCGAACTCGGTGACTTCACCGTTGATTTCTCTCAAATAAGCGATGCCCGAATTACAAAGGGGACAAAAGGTGACCGTCACGGGAACCCCGCCGACCACGTCGTTGGCGATCTCGTGCCGTGTCAAAATGCCCAGTGGGTAAGCGCGCGCATCACCGTTTATCTCGATGCTGAGCACTGGCACAGTCGCAACGTAAGAATCCAGTACTTCGCTTACGAGTGAAAACATGGGGTTTTCAATCGAACGAATACCATCGCGGCTGGGGCCACCGCTCATGATTTCGTTTACGTCAATGGTAGCCTTTTCAAAGCCGTTGAGCGGAAAGGCTTGGGTCCAATAGCGTGGTACTGACCCAACTTCTTGGAACTGAGCTATGGCGGCGCCAGTACTGGCAATGAGGGCGACGCTAATCGCCACGAGCAATTTAAACATCAGCGAGTCTTCTCATTCTAACTTTCATGCGCCGGCACCCAAATAGCATTCTAAAGCATTTTGGACAGCGACCAATTCCTCATCGCACGATAGCGGAAGACAACCGACCTCACAAATTGCAATTTTTACCCGGTTAAATTCGATTGCAGTGGCCAGACAGCAAATCCGGGGGGCGAACGATCAGTTAATCAAATGTTGCCGTGCCGTATAGATGCCACAGAAACATGGCCATAGCGCCGCGATCGGGCTGCCAATTTTCGGTCATCTGCCGCAACTGTTTTTCTTTCGGCGTTTCAGACAGGCCTTTTAGGCGCTGGTACCCCTTTTGAACCGCGAGATCGCCAGCAGGAAACATATCGGGCCGCCCTTCAGCGAACAAAAGATAGATTTCGGCGCTCCATTGCCCAAAACCTTTTAGGGCTTTGATATGCGCGATCGCCTCGGTATCGCTCATTGCCGGAAGTGCTGAGGGTCGAAAGTTACCTGTCAAGGCGGCTGCGGCCATCCCGAGCAGATAGCGTGCTTTGGGTCTGGATAAGCCCATGGCACGCAAACTTTCTTCGTCCTGCAAATGCAGGGCCTCAGGTGAGCATTGACCGCCGATGCCTACTTTGACCCGGTCGAAAATCGCCCGCGCCGCGTGGGTGGAGACTTGCTGAGCTGTCACTGTCCGCACGAAACTTTCAAATCCCTGTGGGCTTTCCCGTGCTTGCGGGAAGCCGATTTGGGCGAGTGTTCGCGCGACGTCTGGGTCGCGCTGCGCAACTTGGGTGATCATGGCTTCAAGGTCGTCTTGACGAATCGGTGCGCGTTCAACCACAGCTTTTCCAAGGTCCAGCGTCAAAATGGAAGTGGTTGAAATGAGCAGCGTCTGAATCAGGTGTCAAGACCACTGAGAACCAATCACAGGCTTGGTAGCCGATATCCCTCAAAAAGTTAGCAGCGGCGTTGCCAAACGCGGATCCATCCGAGCGCCAGTGGTTTTCAATCCTGATACGGCTGCCATCGGCGAGCCGAAAGTTGGCAATGTCCAACGCGTTGGCAAACCCATGTTCGCTAATTTTGCCTCTGGCCCGGTTTCTGCAGCTGTAAGCGCTGTAGTGCTCAATTCCAACCAACTCCTGACCAAACCAACGGCGTGCCGCTGGTTTGGCGACGGTTCGGACCCATGAAACAAATCGCTCGGCCATATCGCAGGTCAGTTCACTGGTCGTGGGAGAAACAGTCAGAGCGGGCAAATTGCTAATCCGCACCACCCCTGTGATAGGGCACTGACCGCGAAGTTCATCGGCAACAAGATCGAATTGGACCCCCAAAGATCTGAGGCGCGAGGGGCAAGCCATGTCAAAACGAGGCGTTTTTTGACGCTCGTTTAGTGCTGCAAGGCGAGATTGCACTCTTGGGTTGAGACCCCACGGCGGCCGATTGATCGAAATGCCGTCGCTCGATGTAACGTCGTCTCGATTCGTATGCACGGTCGGCGGTATGGCGACTGATAAAGGGCGTTGTGACGGTAACAACATCAGCGCAAAGGGATCTGGCAGCGGGATATTTGATGGGCGCGCCATAGGAACAGGTTGCTGTTCTGTGGTTTGCCCCTGCGCGATGCCATCCCACAACATCCAGCTAAGCGCACTGAGGATCATGAATAAAAAATAGCTTAGATGCCGAAGTTGATGTTTCGCCATTGGTTGAAATCTGTTCGCTGTGATCAAGAATATGACGTCAGCCAGCAACTAGCGTGGTGACTCGTCAAAACTAAGGCACCGCCGCACTTTTTGTTTGTGTCTCGATGAACCAGGCAAGAATATGAGAACCCGACAGTGGCTAAAAGTTTAACAGCGCAGCCACGTTACCGCCAGCGCTTAAAATCGATGCCGTAGAGATACCGACGAGCAGCACGGCAACAACAGCGAGCAATTTCATGGGCTTCACGCTCCACAACGTTAAAGGCAATCGGTGCAAAACCAATACAATTTCAACATGCAAACCCATGATGTGACGCACAAATTCAGCAAATAAGCGGCATAAGCACTTGTTGAGAGATTTTATGCGTCAGATTGAGCCATCGCTGGCGGGAAACGCGCCTGATACAGGCCTAGAATCGATGCCTTTAACGCTAGCGATACATCTTTTTTCTAATGATAGACCTAGAGTAAAACTTTTTGGTGCTATCACCTTAGCGCGATTAAATATTGATATTAATGAGGGATTTAGCGTTCCGACTTTGCTTCTGAAATCTGCCCTTGAAGCAATGGCCAAAGCTGCCAGATTGTGAAGACAAAACTAATCAGCATAAAAAATGGTTTGGTCGCGCTCCAGGCTTGGAAAGAGGCATCATTTGCGCTGCCAACCAGTCCCGAGAAATGGTACGCCATGAACCAATCAATGCCGCGCCAAAAAACCTCATTCAATATCGAGAGGCAGACAAAAAATATGATAAAATTTCGGGTCAGACGGCGCCATTGCTCTGTAGTCGCTGAAAGCTGGTTACCCAAATAGAATTGCAGCAGCGGGCGCCGGAGCAAAGCGCCGGTCGCGAGAGCAGCTGAAAAGAACAAGTATACGATCGTTGGCTTGATTTTTATCCACCGATCATCATCCAGCAACAGGCTAAGCGATCCAAAAGCGATCAGAAAAACGGCAACGATTACCGGAGACCATGGTATCTTGCGCTCGCCCCACCACAAGAGTCCGACTTGAATTGGTGTTGAAATCAGCAGCCAAATCACGGCTGGTCGATAGGCGTCTTCTCCCCAATCAAACCCCAACCGTTCATGAAATTTGAACGTGATTAAAAAGTAGACGACGAGTGGACCCACTTCGAGCGCAAATTTAGCACTTTGACTAAGTCGGCTTGGCGATTTTGCTGTCATTTTGTTCCTTGAAGCTGGCAAAATTGGGTGTCAGGCGTTGTGAATGTACCTTCAAATGATGGTTACCGCACGTTAGTAGTGATGATTGACCACTGGGTCAATTTAGAGGCATACTTGGGGCAGGTAAGACAAGGAACACCTTTGACGTAATGTTTTGCAAACGGCGCTTGATGCATGCTTAGAGCTGACTAAGAAACACCGGGAATTAAACGGTCGACGCTGGGGGGTCGCTGCTTCGGCGGAGTTCGGTTGTTGGCTTTCTAGGACATGACATTAGACAAGCGCTCTGCATTGACGTTAGGATGACAACCTTCTGGGATTTTTCGATTCATGGGAGAAACAAATGCGCGAAAACCTGATCAACGACAAGACGAAAATTGTTGATCAACACGTCGGTCAGCGGCTGCGGATTCTGCGGATCATGAATGGTCTGTCGCAAACTCAGCTTGCGCAGTCTATGGCGTTGACCTTTCAGCAGGTTCAAAAGTATGAAAAGGGGGTCAATCGGCTCTCGGCGACGCGCATTTTTGAATGTTCGGTGCTGTTTGGTGTCGACCCTAACTTTTTCTTTGAGGGCTTGGCTCCTCAAATGGCCACCAACCGTGCTTCTGGTTTTAAGGTTGTCCGAGACATTGATGACAGCTCGCTACAGTCTGATCGAAACCTCAAATTATTGGCGGCTTATCAAAACGTGGCAGATACTGATGTCCAAGAGCGCATCTATTCACTTGTCAAGGCGATTGCCAGCCACAAGGATACGCGTGGTACGCTCAAGGAAGAACCTTAGCAAGCTGCTGGATCCTCAACTTATGGTCGCACCCACACCGCGGATGTGGACGTTTGGTCGCTACGGTGAATCTCTCCCTTTAAATTGTCGAGCGCTTGCATTATTTCAAAATGAGTCGGCGTCAACCTTATCTGGATATAGCATGCAATTCCACCTCACTTTACCCGGATCGGATCATGGCGAGCTGCGCTTTGGATTAGCTGAAAATGCTCAACATAATACCGGCGATGGTCAGTCTGGCACCAATGACCCGCGCGATGATCGTGGCGTCGGAGTGCTTGAGGCAGAGCCAAAGACCAAAATAAAAAAACCAAGCTTGTACAAAGTTCTGATGCTCAACGACGATTACACGCCGATGGAATTTGTTGTGCATGTCCTGGTAAATTTTTTCGGCAAGAATGAACAGCAAGCAACGCAAATAATGTTGCATGTGCATCAAAAAGGCGTGGGCATATGTGGCATCTACACGTTAGAAGTTGCGGAGGCGAAGGTGACCCAGACCATCGATTTTGCCCGTCAGAACAATCATCCGTTGCAGTGTGAAATCGAAAAAGACGAATGATCCACACATCAAATTAATTGCGATTATGGACAGTCATCCCAAAATGTCGCCTTGATTTTCGGATCTGATGGACCCACTGTCGGCATTCAACAGTTAGGCAAACGTTCCATGATTTCAAAAAATCTTGCAGACACAATGCAACGGGCTCAATCGTTGGCATCTGACCGTCAGCATGACTTTCTGACGTTAGAGCATATTGTGCTCGCAATGATTGATGACCCCGACGGCAAAGAGTTGATGTTGGCTTGCGGTATTGACCTTGAGCAGCTCGGTGAAGCGCTCACGCTTTTTGTCGATGAAGAGATGAGCGAATTGGTCAACCCTAACTCTGAAGCGCCGCGGGCCACGCCAAAAGTTAGCCGCGTGTATCAGCGTGCCGCTATCCACGTGCAAAGTAGCGGTCGTGATGAAATCACCGCGATGAATGTTTTGGTTGCGGCCTTCAGTGAAAGAGAGAGCCACGCGGTTTATTTCCTACAAGAACTTGGGATGACCCGTCTAGATGCAACGCAATATATTAGCCATGGCATCAGTAAGGTGCCTGGTCTTAACGACCCGAGTAGAAAGGTTCGAGGTGCTAATGACGCGTCGGAAGGGGGCGAAGAGGGCTTAGCGAGCGGAGCATCGGCAATCGACCAGTACTGCGTCAATCTCAATCAAAAGGCCGCCGACGGTAGAATTGATCCTTTGATTGGTCGTGACAGCGAGGTGGAGAGGACAATCCAAGTCTTGTGCCGACGGACAAAAAACAATCCTTTATTTGTCGGTGATCCTGGCGTTGGGAAGACAGCGATTGCTGAAGGGCTTGCAAAGAGAATTGTTGATTCAGATGTGCCTGAAGTGCTGTCTGATGCTACCATTTACAATCTCGATATGGGCGCGCTGCTGGCGGGCACAAAGTACCGTGGTGACTTTGAAGAACGTTTGAAGCAGGTGATAAAAGAAATTGAAGAGCTTGACGGTGCGATTCTATTTATCGACGAAATCCACACAATCATTGGCGCCGGGGCGACAAGTGGCGGCAGCATGGATGCAAGTAATCTTCTAAAACCTGCGCTGGCAAGTGGTCTGTTGCGGACCATTGGATCGACAACTTACAAAGAATACCGTGGCTATTTCGAAAAGGATCGCGCTCTGGTGCGTAGATTCCAAAAAATTGATGTCAATGAGCCGAGTGTCGCTGATACAATCAAAATTCTACGCGGTCTAAAGCCCAAATATGAAGAACATCATGATGTCAAATACACAGCGGAGGCCTTAAAAAGCGCCGTTGAACTCAGTGCGCGCTATATCGGTGATCGTAAGCTCCCCGACAAAGCGATTGACGTTATTGACGAGGCTGGCGCTGCGACAAAACTTGTTCCGACCAGCCGCCGCAAAAAGACAATCGGTGTTAGAGAAGTCGAGGCGATCGTCGCCAAGATTGCGCGGATCCCACCGAAAAAGGTGACCAAGGACGAAAAGAGCGTATTGCACAGCCTTGAAGCCGACCTGAAAAGGCTGGTGTTCGGACAAAATCCGGCCATCGACGCCCTTGTATCAGCAATCAAGCTTAGCCGCTCAGGACTGCGGGAGCCTGAAAAACCGATTGGTGGTTATTTGTTCAGCGGCCCAACGGGCGTTGGCAAAACCGAGGTCGCCAAACAACTGGCATACACCCTCGGCGTTGAGCTTCATCGTTTTGACATGAGCGAGTATATGGAGCGCCATGCGGTCAGCCGTCTTATCGGCGCGCCACCAGGGTATGTTGGATTTGATCAGGGTGGATTGTTGACGGATGCGATTGATAAATCGCCCCATTCTGTGTTGCTTTTGGACGAAATTGAAAAGGCGCATCCGGATCTGTTTAACATTTTGTTGCAGGTTTTTGATCATGGGAAATTGACCGATAACAATGGCAAAAGCGTCGATTTCCGTAATGTCGTCGTCATCATGACCACCAATGCAGGTGCTGCCGATATGGCCAAAGCCGCGATTGGCTTTGGTATAGAGGAGCGCGTTGGTGAGGATACAGAAGCAATCAATCGCTTGTTCTCGCCAGAATTCAGAAACCGGCTAGACGCAATCATCCCGTTTAAAAGCCTACCACGCGATGTTGTTACTCGGATCGTCGACAAATTTGTGATGGCCCTTGAAAGCCAACTGGAAGATCGCGGTGTGACCATCCAACTCTCGCAACGTGCGAAGGACAAGCTGGCCAAGGATGGATACGATCCCAGGATGGGTGCTCGTCCCCTTGCGCGTCTGATCCAAGAGCAGATCAAGAAACCTCTTGCCGACGCTTTGCTGTTTGGTTCCCTACAAAACGGTGGTGTTGTTGAGATTGATTTTGCAGATGGTGATTTCATCTTTGCATATCCACAAGCAAAAATTGAAGATGGCGCCGCTCAAATCAAGAAACTCGAGGGGCCCACTCAAACCGTCTAAGTTCATTTGGCTTGGATTTGATAAATGCCTTGATTAGACAAACGATGATCCTTCGGGCACTCAGATTTTCTTGGAATTGCCATGACTAGATTAACGTTGCTTATTTTGTTGATCATTAGCCTCGCGGGTGGCGTTGCGATCGGTTTTTATGGCCTGCCAGATCGCAGTCAGCCCGATATTGCTGACAAAGACCGGCTGATCGAGCGACGCAACCAGGAAATTGCGTCATTGAAACAGCAGCGAGATGATGCGCAAGTCGAGCTTCAAGGCAGGCCGGATCCCTTGGCGTTGCAACAAGCAACCGACGCCTTGGATGAAGTCCAAAACCAGCTGTTGGTTTATGAAGACACAATCAGTCAACTCCGCGAGCAACTTGACGCGCTGTTGGCGGTAGATACGGACACGTTAATGGCCGAGGTGCAAGCCGCAGCTGATACAAGGCTGGAGCAAGTCTTAAAAGAGTCAGCAGATACATTGGCCAGCGCCGAGCAGATGGCGTCGCAAGCCCTTGAGCGTGCAGTGGCTGAAAAAGACAGTTTGATTGCACAGTTGCAGCAGACAATAGACGCCAACAAACTTCGGGTTGCCGAGTTAGAGCGTCAAATGAATGATGCCTTATTGCTTGATGAAGAACAGGCGGCGAAGTTGTCGGCTGCCGAACAACTCATCGAGC
>CAXBRM010000047.1:0-11300 GCA_963978305.1 uncultured Rhodospirillales bacterium | reverse complement strand
TCCAAACACCAAGGCGCACAGCTTGTCCCGCTTCAGGTTGATGGGTACCAAACAGAATTTCGCGCGCATTCGACTTACCTGGTGCAATCGCCGCGCCGACGACAACACTACCGCCACCTTGCTCCAGAATTTCAGTTCGCAGAAAGCGATGATTAACACTCGGCGAGACGTTGATGCCGTCGGCGATATAAGTGCGCATTTGCCGGGACACCGACCCCAGCGGAATTTCCACGCTGTCCAGGTAAGTGGTGCCACCGCCCGAACCACTCAGACGCTGGAGCTCCGCGCCAATTTGAGCGCCTCGTTGATATCGCTCAAGCCATTGGCGATTCCCAGACTGGAAAACCATATCCAGCGGAGGAAGCGCGTTTTCACCATAGGTCATGCCGATACTATTAAGCACAACGCCCTGCTCCTCAAAACGTTGTCGAGCCAAATCAAAAGCCGTATTCCGAATAAAAGTCCCGGTTTCGTCGACTGTCCATCGTTTAAACGTGAGTAAATCAGCATCTTCGGCGTCGGTAATTAGGAAAAGACGCTTTTCGATGGTCGAATCAACGCTCATCGCCACGTCGTCGATTTCGCCTGCACCGGCACGGAAGGCCTGTTCGGCTTCCAATTGCGCCATGCGATCAAATGTACGATATCCGGCGGCTAAGGCCCCAAACACATCAAGGCCCTCTGGTTGCAAACCCAGTAAACGGCGACGTTCGAACTCTTTTGACAGATCTTCTAGCGCTTCGTCCAAGAGACGAGCCAAATTGTCGATCGTATCGAAAGCTTGTAAGGGCACAAGCTCATGGGGCTCGTCACTATAGCCAAGAATCCTAACCTGACTCCCTTCGGGCAATTGCTGCAGCGAGCCGATCAAATAATCCTTGGCACGGTCGAATGTTTCTTTCTGATACCATAGGCTTGCACTGACATCGAGGACTCCTACAACAGCAATCGGTGGGTCTCCGGCTGCGCCCTTTGGGTCCAATTGGACGGGCAATAGTGGCTCAATCTGGGTCGAGGCATACCCGCCGACACCGAAACTCTCCTCTCCTCCGGACATGAAAAGGCCACCGCCATTGGCAACATAGGACGCAAGCTGCTCAAGGGCTTGGTCGACTTGACGTGCGGCAAGTTCTTCAGACCACTCGTCTATAATTGTTTCAGGCTGAAAACCAAAATTTCCTGGTGCAAAGTCGACAATAAGCACAGCATCATAAGCATCCAAGTCAATCCCTTGATCACTGTTTGCAGCATTGGCCCACTGCTGAGGATCGGTGCGTTCCCAGGTCCAGCCTAAATTGCGAAGACTGGCATCTATGATCGCTGGTACGGTTTGCTCACTCGACGCTCCATCCAACACCAAGAGATGAGGGACATGGCCACGTTCCAGGAATTGAACGACCGCTCGATCTGGGTGTGGTGCCTGGCCATTTGTGCCAGTCCCCGCCGCGCTGGCCGCTTTGTCAACACCGATACCGAGCACGGACTGCGCCGATGCACCGGGTGGATCGGCGAATGTTGTCAATGGCAAACATGGAATTAAGCCCCCGGCCTCATAGGGAATTGTCACCCGCCCAACGCCCCGCAGCTCAGTATCACGACACGCATATTGAGTGATTAATTCCTCGCGCCCCTGCACAAGGAACGTCAAGTCGACCGTGCGGGCCTCTTGCATCGACGCTGGTGATCCGATTGCGAATGATATGCCCCTCTGCGTATCACCACCAGCAATAAACCGCGACGCCGGCATCGGTTCAAGGGCAACAAGCCTCGCCTGCGCTGGATCTTCATATCGCCAAGCTTCCTGCGGGGCTAACGGCAGACTGATGATTGGCTGACCAAGCCCTGCAGCCGCGCGCAGCAATTCTATTTTCGACGATTGATTTGCGCCCCCAACCCAACCATCGCTGATTAAGAATGTATAGCCTGCTCCCGGCGCACTGGTTGGCACCGCGACCAGCGCTTCCCGCAGTCGAGTGATGCTCTGACCCTCGGCACCAAGATCCGCAGCACTAAGTTCGCGTAGGCCGATCAAGCCACCCGCAAGCGGTCGTACCGCTTCGTCAAACAAAATCACGCCAACACTTTGCGGTGACAAGCCCATAGCAGCAAGCGCTTCTTCGATCCGGTCGGCAGCATTTGCACCAAACGCGCTGACAGCACCAAGCTCACTCACCAATGAACTACTCGTATCAACAAGGGCTGTGACAACAATTGGCGGACTTCTCTTAACAACTCGATCAAAAACGCCACCGCCATGGTATAGCCAAACCGCAGTTAACGCGATGGCAAAACGCAAAGCAGCCGAGGTCAGCACCCAGCCAAGATGACGGCTCGTGCGAGAGTATTTTCGTTGCGCGGATAGCCCTAAAACGCTGGGCACCAAGACAAAGAGGCTGGCAATCAGCCAAACGGCGAGATCAATCATGTTGCGAGACCCCTGGCTGGATCTGAACCCCTCAATAGGCTTGGCCGATTCCGGACCCAGATAACAATCACCTCTAATAACATGAGCAAAAGCAAGAGTAGGACGAGTTGTCGAACAAGATCTCGGCGATTGGCATACGCATCAGCGCCAACAATTTGAACAGATGCCGACACCGAGCGGCGATTTAATCGGCTCTCTGCGGCATCAAGCAGACCAACGCTTAAGTCAAATCCCGGCTGCGTCCCGCTATATTGGTACAAGCCATCTTGATCCAACGCCCAAATTACGTGTTTTTGTCGATCACTATCTTCGAGCGCCTTGCCAGCGAGTGGTTGAATATTTTCCCGCGCTGCCCCCGCTTCGCCTTCACTCAAAATACGATGGATCAATGACCCGCGGTTTGGTGTTCCTTGGCCGTCGTCTTCACTGCGAACCGCCGAACCAACTTTAAGACTTTCCCCCGTACTGAAATACTGTCGAAGACGGCTATTCGGGCCCAACTGTCTCACTGCATCGTCGCGCATCCACTCGATTGTGTTGATGACCAACAACGTCAGTGCCAAACAATCATCTGGTCCATTTTGAGCTGCCGCAATGGCCTCAGCCAGTGGGACGCCATCTCGGCGTATTCTAACTGGATCACCAGCACATGCCAGATTGGGATCGAACCCTAAAAACAGCATTTTGGGGGCAGAATCGTCTGGATCTTTCGCCGCTTCAATGTCGGTGCTCGGATCATAATCGGTTTTGGCACCACCCCAAGCCAAAAACGCCTGCAACAGATCTGTTGGCGCGAAGACATCCTGCTGCGCTTGGCCGGCAACTGAATTTGGATCCAGATCCGAGAGCAATCCGACAACGTAGTGGGCGTCTGGCAATGGTCGCACGGTTTGAGAAACAAGCGGCAGTCCTGCCAAAGAGCGCACCCCCGCCAAGACTGGCGTTCGCATCGCAGGGGCTTGCCAGCGCACACGAACGACCGCGTCGGATGCTGCCTGATCCACTTGATCCAGGTTTTCAGCGCCCGGATCAAGCCAGGTGTCAATGACGATGCTGTCTGCAACCAATTCTTCGTAAAGCGGCGGCAGTTCGCACCGATCATAAATCCCGAGATCACAACCCTGCAGCAAGCCATCTTGCTGATCGAGCACACTGAGGGAGTCGACAAATCCGCCATTAGCATCCCCCAACGTTCCCTCCACTGGCTGCTCAAGGTCCTCTAGTGTTTCTACTAAGGATGTTACATCGCCGAATGCGATGAATTTCAAATCTTCAGCCCCCCGCAAACGATCAAACAGAGGTGCCGGGCCCTGACATTGGACCAAGGCGACATTCAGTTGCGGGTTTGAGGGCTGAACCAGCCAGATATGATTATCGACGCTTAAATGATCGGATGGATGGATAACAGACAGGCGCAAAGGCCCGGAGCCGAGCGCATCGGCGCGTTGCCGCAATTTCGCGACATCCAACTCGAGTTTGGCGTTTGCTTCAAGTCGAATATTCGATAGCAGCGGAAGGCTAACCGGATTGTTGATCGACCGGATTTCCAGGCGAATATCCGATAGCGCCACCGGTGATAGATTCTGTATGACGACTCTGGTGCCACGGTCGAACGGGTTTTGACGCTCAAGCACGCTAACGATCGCTAAGTTAATCAATTGCTGACCGTCCGCGACATCCACCCATTCAACACCCCTGCCCAAAGCTTGTTCATCCTGGATGGGATGGTCGGTAATAATCGTCAAGCGACCGACACCTTGAGCGCCCGCCAACGTCCCAAGGCGTTCAACCTGCTCTGCTAAGTCAACTGGCTGGGGTCTAGCTTCCAAAAGATCAAGCGTTGCCAATTGCACATTTAAGGCATTTTCTTCAAATGCTTGATCGAGGGCAGCGGCTGGCGACGAGACATTGCCAAACACGCTGAAATCACTCAACCGCATTAATACAACGTCTTTACCGAGAGCACTTGATTGCTCAGCTCGGCGGCGAGCCTCTGCGCGCGCGCGCTCCCAAAACGAAAGACTCGCTGGATCTAACGGATCTTCAAGCGCCAACAGACTCGCACTATCGTCAATAACGATAATATGTCGCTGTCCTGGTTGAGGGAGACTTAATCCCGCTGCGATCAGCGCAAGAACCGCGAAGAGTGCGACATAAACCCACCTGTGCCACTGATGTTTCAGCTGGAAATTTTGGAATAGAACACGCTGTGGCAAGTCTCGAAACAGCAAGAGACTACCAACGTCCATCTGTTGTTGACGCAACATGAGCACGAGAAAAGCCAATGGCAGAAATAGCAACAAAAGCAGGCCCAAGGGTACCGAAAATGGCAGAGCCTGCAGCCAAAGCTGTAGAGACTGAAGGAAAGAACTCAAGGTGCCTGCCCCCAATGTTGATCAATCGCGAAAGGCCCAAAGCCCAACCCGAAGATGACCTTTTCAATTGCCGAACGCCGCGTTTCAACCGAATCTTGATGGTGGACGTTCTCATGCGTTCCTTGTGTCGCAACCACGGCGGCACCCAGGTCCCGGGCTAAACTCGTCAACGCGACATGGTGGGCATCCTGCGCGGCTCGATAGGCTCGCTCGCTTGCCTTGGTGAATAACACTCTTTGCAAAAAGCCACTTTCAAGATCAAAAATTGACCGCGCAGCAGTCAGCGACTGCTCACCGCCACCTGTGATCGGCATCAATACGGTTCGAACATTCGGCGTTTTCAGCGGCTCCAGCGCAGCATAAAGCAAATCCAGCGATGCAATAATGCGTTCTCGTGCTTGCGCCCGCGCCCTGTCGAACACCTGACGCTCATGTTGCGATATATCAAACCAACTTGGGACCAGCTTGTTTTCATGCCTGAGATAATCATCCGGCACATCAATCAAAAAATCGCTGATAACAACCAACGTTGCCCCGCGACGGCGCCAGCTCAGGCTTTGTTCACCCAGCCCCTGAAAATTTGTTTCACCCAAGACTGGCCACCGAGACAAACGATCGAAGCCGATGGTGTGAATTTGCGAGGCGTGCACCAACGCGACGCCTTGGGCAGAGTGACTGCCTTCGGAAGGACCAAAGGGCACCAGATGTACACGATAGTCGCTATTCAAGGCAACGTAAGCCAGCAGGAGAGCGTATTGAACAGCTGCCCCAAATTTACTCGCCAGTCCGCCCGCCGCCATGCTAGCGCTGTGATCAATCGCAATTACCAGTTCAGGCGTATGCTCCGCTTCGACCACCCGCGTGTAGAGTTTCTTGGTCCGGCCAAACACAGCCCAGTCCACACGGCGGACATCATCTCCAGGCCCGTAGCTGCGATGCTGCTTAAACTCCAATGAACCACCGTCGTGTCTGTTGAGAAATCGGCCACCCTCGCTTCCAGCAGGTGGACTCCAGTCAGGCAACAATCTCAAATCAGCAACTGGCGCGAAAAACCGTTCATCAAGGTGATCAATAGGCTCGCTGTTCGCCGAGATGTCGCTTTCAGGTCGTGATGTAAGGTTGAAAGAAGTCACGGCACCTAGTTCAACTTAAAGGCTGTTTGGTCGAGCCGCTGGATTGCTGAAGAGATGATATCTTCGCTGCGAATGCCCTGACTAATCGCTCGATAATTCAGGCCGATACGGTGTCGAAGAGCGGAGGTTGCCACTTTGGCAACCATCGAGGCGTCAATGGTCGGCAGATCTTCTTCGCTGGCCAGTGCCAAGGTTTTAGCACCGAGTATTAAGGCCTGTGCGCCCCGTGGACTAGGGCCATAGCTAACGAATTGATTAGCCTGGTCGAGTTCACTCGGCCTGCCGGGCAGTGGATTCAACAGCTGGCAAACAGAGACAGCAAAATTCAAGGCGCTCGGGGCAGTTTCGACCATTGGCGGCAAGGTTTGCATTGTCAAAATATCGTTAAAACTGAGATCGCTTACCGGCTGAGCTTGCTCTGTGCCTTCTCTGGCAAGGCCCGTGGTGTGCGCCACGATCCGCGTCAAAAGCGCTTCATCGGGACTGGGGATGATTAACTTGAACAAAAAACGATCAAGTTGCGCTTCGGGCAACGGATAAGTCCCTTCTTGCTCAAGGGGATTTTGCGTCGCCAGAACGTGAAAAACACCACCAGGATCCAATCCCGTCTCCGGGGCCGCCAGCGTTTTGGTCAAATCGTAATTTTGGCCAGGCCGATAGGTGGTGCCCGCAACTGTCAGTTGACGCTCGGCCATCACTTCAAGCAGTGAGGCTTGCGTTTTCGGACTTGCCCGATTGATCTCATCCGCCAAGACCATATTCGCAAACACAGGCCCCTCACGGAACTCTTGATAGATGCTGCCACGCGCGTCTGTTTGCAGCACGGTCGTCCCTGTAATATCCGTGGGCATGAGGTCTGGAGTAAATTGAATTCGGCCAAACCGCAGCCCAAGCGCTTTGCCAAGAGCACGGACAAGCAGGGTTTTGCCAAGCCCTGGCCGCCCTTCCAGCAACAAATGCCCCTTAGCAAACAATCCAACCAGCAATTCACGGACAAAATCTTCTTCGCCCTCTGGAGTCAAAATTTCTTTTTTGACCTCATTCTCTATTGCCCGAAACCGATCTCGAAAAAAAGCAGCCTTTGCTGCGTCGAGAGATAAGGGTTGCGAGCCGGACTCTGCCTTGGCTTTAGTCGTTTGAAGGTCATTTTCCAGGTTTGGGAAAGTTGTTGTTTCTGTAGTCATCGTCAGAGCTTTGCTTTCAACTAGTAAATGAGTTGGTATCTCAACATTATTAAAGTCCTAAAAACCGATCAGGGACGTTTTGACGGGCACTGCCGGCAAATCCATCCGGCACATCGTCTGCGGGTCCAATGCCCTGTACCGCATCCATTCGTCGCTCAACATCAAACTCGCGACTTGGTAGCGTGGTGTGATAATCAAAGGGTTCGCCGACATCATCAACGCCGCCGACGTTTCGTTCACCATCAAGCGCGGGTATCAACGCTTCTGGAACGGGGGAACTGTTAACATCTAAGCCCGTTTCACCATCACCAGCCTGTGGAGCTGACTCGGGTTGCAGCGAAACGGCAGGAGGTGGCTCCGGCTGATTGTTATTTGGTGGTGGGCAAATTTCAGGATCAGGCAATGCAACTGGGTCAAATTTGGGCAGAGGCAAAAACTGGTACGAGATGGCGGTTGCCAAGGTTAACGCCAGCGCAACGACCAACAAGGCCAAAGGTCGCAAAAAACGCACAAGTTGATCCGGCCGGATTTGCTCAACACGATTTGGCAGCGTGGCATAAAGATACGAATTGTCAGCCATGTCAACTAATGAACGATTCGCCACAGATGACAAATAAGGCAATGCATAAACGGTCTCAGCAATGCCCTTCAGACCCAATTGACGGTCAATTGCTGTGGCAACCTGGATCGGCGCAACAGCTGACCGGCCGACAGCAAAAACGCTCAAGGTGCCGCCGATAACAAGAGCGAAGCCAATGCCACAGCTGGCGATCATCCAAGTGTCGCTAAAAACAAACAGCGAGCTGTACAAATCTGGCCTAAACCGATCAAGCAGGGCCATGCCACCGAGAGACAACAACAGCAAAACAAGCGTTCCGAGTCCTACCCAGGCCAGCAGCCAAAAGTTGTGCCGCATGACGAGGCGTGCGTAAACCTGTCGAATCAGACGCTCGAGCTTTGCGGCAGTGGCAGATCGCGAGCCGTCGGGAACTGTTACAAGTTGGCGGCGAGGCTTAACGGCTTGGCTGTACCAAAGCAGCATAAGCGTCGCCAAAAACGAAAAGAAAACCGCCACACTGACAATGATTGGTACCCAGGGACCCTTGACCAGATCCAGACGTGTTCTGTTGGCAAGCTGTTCTGACAAATCTCGAGCTTGATCACGATACTGCCTGGCCTCATCACCTAGTCGCATACGAGAGGCAAACCGCCACATGAGAACCAGTGTCTCCAAACGTTGCTGTGCGGCGGCGCGATCTGAATCCATCGCAAAATTTTGACTTTTCTCGTATTGAATGGTCTCAAGACGTGACAACAAATTAAGTCCGGTGGTTTGATCACCATAACAGGATAAAAACCGGCCTAAAAAACTCCCATAGCGCTGAAAGCTGTTTTGAGCCTTAAAGGCGTCAAGCTCACTTGCAGCAAACCACGTGGTTGCTGCCGTATCAATGGCGTCGACCCCAAGATCGGCAATCGCAATGACATTGGATAAGCCACGCAGGTACTCACGCGGCATTGTTTCGTCACGATCCTGTTGCAGCACCAGTGCGCGCATCAGATCGGCCGATCGTTGACGGATCGCTGTTGGCAGCCGACTGGAATGAATGGCACCGATCTCTAGCCCAGCCTGTGCGACGTCATCAACGCTCAACGCTCGCTGCCGTTCAACCAGCGACTGAGCTGAAAGCAGGTAATCGATCACAAGCGCCAGTTGCGCGACGGTTGGATCCCGCGGATCGAGAGCACGAGCGCCCCCGATCCATGCCGCGGCACGCGTAAGGCTCCCTGAAGGATTCTTGACGTCGCGCAAGGCAATCATTGAGAGGATAAGCTGCAAATTACTGCTTTGATCGATGTTTAGGCCGGAGTTTAAAATCTCCTGTTCAACAGAAACTAAAGCCTGCTCTACTTGTTCAAGCGGTGCGCTGATATCGACATCAAACAGTTGCAGGTAAGAGGAAATGAATTGGGCCATTTCTGGTGAGGGCCGACCCCCGTTACCATCCCAAGTCTCAATAGCTCGCTTGAGCTCGTCGGTTTTCCCAGCTGATCGGGCAGCCAACGCCCAGGCTTGCATCAATGGTCCATTGCCGGGAAACTGTTGGGCGAACGTCTGGAAATGGCTGTAAGCTTGAGCGTAGCGACTCTCAACTTGCATCTCAGTGCCTATTTCCAGCAAACTTAAAATCCGGTCGTCGGTGGGGGTGGAAACCGGTGAGCTTAGCTCAGCCGACCGTTGCGCGTAAGCAAGGCCACCGCCGACAAGGATCACAAGCGAGGCAGCGCGCAGTACCATTGAAATTGTTCGCAAAATGCACCAACGAGACTTCAAAACCTGACCGCAATATTATGTATTTGAACAATTGAGCAGCGGTCTTAAATCCAACTGCATCGCGTCATTGATATGAAATTGAGGTGAAAATGTAGCGAGACAAGGCCCAAAAGATGTGAAGAAGTCAAAATTTCGGTTTACCGCAACGCGACAAAAACCCTACACTTGGCTCGCCCTTGTATCAACAAGCAGGTTTAATGATGACGACCGATCGACCCGTGCGTGTGCTATACTTTGCGAAAGTGCGAGAAACCGTTGGTGCTGACACAGACCACCTGCCAATGGCGAAACCGACGCTGATTTCAGATTGCCTAAAGACTTTGTCGACCTTCAGCTCAGCCCACGCTGCTGGCTTAGAAAACACCGATGCGTTACGATTTGCGGTCAATCATAAGCTTGTCGAAAAAGACGCCGTGGTTCACCCGGGTGACGAGATTGCAATTTTTCCTCCTGTCACCGGTGGATAGAGCAAAAAACTCACAAAAAATAAAAAATAGTACTTGCACATTAAAAAACGACTCCAACGGACTTGTAAATTATGCGCCTTATGCTAAGAATCACGCGTCTTTAGGGCATTATTTGACCAATTTTATTTAATTATTTCAGCTTATATTTTAGAGCCTTTCGGTCTGTTGGCTCTTCGCTGGTGCCATTAGCAATGCTAGCGTGGAGCCAGCAGTCCGGCTTTCCACTGATGGTTTTGCCGAACCAGGATTTGAAGGGTTCAGGCAATCACAGATTGGTAAATTTGGCGAAAATACCATCAAGCCGGTGACATGCCTCGACCAATTCAGCCTCATTGGTCGCCCAGCCGATCGACAACCTGACACTCCCTTCCGCAACCGACTGATCGTAGCCCATTGCCAGCGCGACGGGGCTAAAATTTACTTTTCCAGACGAACATGCGGCGCCCGCACTGATGGCGAGGCCTGCTAGATCGGCGCGCATGACAAGTGTTTCTGCTTTTACGCCGGGCAAAGCGACATTGATGGTGGTCCCTAATTGGTATTGATTATTTTCAGACAGAAACAACGCCCTTGGGTTAGCCGCACGGATATGAGCAACCAATTTATTTCGCTGAGTCTTGAGTTGTGCCATGCTGCCCAACTCTCTCAAGCATTGATCAGCCGCTGCGCCAAATGCGGCAATGCCCGGGATATTTTCGGTGCCGGCCCGCTGCCGTCGTTCTTGTCCTCCACCATCAAGCAGGCGTGGCAGCGACAAACCCGGTCGATGAACCAGTGCACCGACCCCTGGCAAACCACCGATTTTGTGCGCACTTAGCGCTAGGGAATCAAGATCCAGGGTTGATAAGTCAATCCACATTTTCCCGGCAGCTTGCACTGCATCGCAATGCACATGCATATCCCGACGATTTAACGCCCTCAACGATGCGACCAGTTCTGCAACGGGTTGCTTAATGCCAGTTTCATTATTGACCATCATCACAGCGACGACGCAGGGACCCGAATACGCCTGAATTATTTGCACGCTGGCTTCAACATCAAGTCGACCGTCTTTGCCAACTGGCAGCAAGGATTGGCGATGCGTTTCAACATCTCTAATGCTGTCATGTTCTATCGCTGAAACGAACAAATGCCGGTCTGGCCAAGCTTTGAGGACATGATTGTTTGCCTCAGTCCCTGAGCCAGTAAAAATAACATCGCGTGCCCGAGCACCCACCAAAGATGCCACATGCTCTCTCGCAGCTTCAACGCTCGCTCGAGCCTTCCGCCCGAAAACATGAACACTGCTGGCATTGCCAACATGATCCATCGCCGCCATTACTGCAGCATGGGCCTGAGGGCGAAGGGGTGCCGTTGCGTTGTAATCAAGGTAAATCGGTGA
>CAXBRM010000046.1:0-11356 GCA_963978305.1 uncultured Rhodospirillales bacterium | reverse complement strand
AACGGCGAAAGGCATGCTAATCACCATTTCTGCTGGCGAAGATTTAACATTCTACGAAGTCGAAGCCGCTGCCTCCCGCATCAAAGCAGAAATTCCAGCGGACGCCAGCATTGTTGTTGGTCAGTGCACCAACCCAGAGCTTAGCGGCAAACTGAGAGTTTCTGTGGTCGCAACAGGATTAGACCAACATGGCACAGCCACAGCAACGGCAATGTCATCAGACTCTCCGCAGGAGCAGCCTATTGATCAACAGCAGCACAGTGGAGCATGGACGCCAGACAGGGCGACGACATCGCCACAAGCGGCGCAGCCTCAACAGGCCTTTGATAACGACAGTACTCTGTCAAATTTGAGTGCTCGTAATCTTTACAACGACAACCGCCAAAACCACTGGCGTGAACCATCGACTGACGATTATCCCGCCGGCAGCCCTGCCCCTGTTCCTCCCATGCCGACGCATCGTGACACACAGGCCCTGGACGAGCTGGTGGCAAGCCGCCAACCCGTTTCGTCACCCTCAGCAACCAACGGAGACGAAACAACAGCAACTGCCTACGAGCGCGCGATTGCCAACGCCCAAGAACAGACCAACTTGCGTCGCCCGACTGCATTCTCGGCTCAAATGCCTCATCAATCGGCAGCCCAATCCACATCGCGCTCACATATCAATGACAGCACCCTGGCGTCTGCAGATAGTCCATACAATCAACCCTCGACGGCCGCCTTTGACAACAATGGCCGTAGTGCCGACGGCGTTGGTATTTTTGATAAAATGAGAAACATGGTCAGTCGGGCGACCCGATCACACGATGGCATGGAGCCTCAACTTGCTGATCATGCCAGTTACAGAACTCTCAGCGATTCTGATGATGATACGGATCCGCCATCTGGGCCAAATGGGCCAGGCGGTGGTAGCCGCGCGAACGCTGAGGCTGCGGAAGCCACATTCGGATCTTCTCCCTTTCACGGCCACAGACCATCGGCCGCAACACTACCCCAGCCGCTATATCAGCCGGCACAGAGATTGGCCGAGCAATCAGCTTTAGCAACAAGCAATCGCATTCGAGCCATCACCAGTCCGCTAGAAACGGACAATGCCCAAGACGATTTACTGGTCGACATCCCCGCCTTCTTGCGGCGGCAGTACAATTGATCTGAGACGCTGTGTACGCCGACAACGGCAGAAATTTAAGCACTTACTCTAAATTTAAAGTAAGTGCTTTCTTTCTATGTGGGCTGATCATTATAACAATGTCATAGGCATGGCATTAACAGCACAACTTGCCTTCAAATTTTGATGGGCTCCCCATGAGTGTCTTCTCATCCCGCGATATGGTACTTATACAAAGGCCTGGCAATGCCTAAAACCGTTCTTTCAAATGAGTACAAAGGTCAGTTGTGCTAAATCAGAAAACCCTTGCGAGCACAGTGACACTTGAAGGTGTTGGCCTGCACACAGGACGCCCGTGCCAAATTACCATCGGACCGGCTCCCGAAAACAGTGGTGTGGCCTTCAAAATACAAAGCCCGACAGGACAAGAGAAGTCGGTAAGTGCGTTATGGCAAAACGTCTGCAATACCGTTCTATGTACAGAGCTCCGCGGATCAAAGGGACAAAAGGTCAGAACTGTTGAACACCTTTTGTCAGCGATCCGCGGGTGCAATCTTGATAACGTTACCATTTCCTGTTCGGACAATGAGATCCCGATTCTAGATGGTTCTGCCTTGCCATTTATCCATGCAATCCGACAGGCGGGGGTTCAGGTCCAACGAGCGCCGCGTCGACTCCTGAAAATCCGAAAGCCTGTTCGGATTACGTTTGAAGACAAGTGGGTTGAATATTTGCCGCACAGCAGTTGCCGCTATGATATGGAAATTGACTTCAAAAACCCGGCGATTGGCAATCAGATTATGACATTTGACCTGAGCTACGAGCGTTTTGTCAAAGAAATTGCCCCAGCTCGGACATTTGGCGAGCTGGAACAAGCTTCCGGACTACACGCTGCAGGCTTGGCCTTGGGTTCAAGTTTAAGCAACACGTTGATCTTTGATAAGGACATCGTAGTTTCCCATGAAGGAAAGCGATTTGATGATGAATGTGTTCGCCACAAAATTCTTGATGCGATCGGCGATCTACACTTAATTGGCGGACCAATCCTAGGACACTTTCGAGGGTACAAAAGCGGCCACAAAATGCACGCACGGCTACTCCAAGAAGTCATGAGTTCGCCAAGCACTTACAGTTGGGTAACGGCCGGTTCAGCCGACCTCGATGATGGTTACCCCAATGAAGATACCCTAACCCTTGAGAGCACAACCCACGCATCCCAGAAGTCTTGGGTAATTAGAAAACCAAATATTGAGGCAAGCAACGCACCAACGATTGATGATGACCCGGGTCTGATCCCAACCTAAGGTGAAACCGGACGTTACGTCATCTAGGCCTTGCAAAAACCAAATTTTTTGGCCTTAAGAGGAGTGTGGCTGATCGCTTCAGCGTTCCGTTCAAGTACTTTAGGGTCATCATGCGCCTCATCCGTTCGTCATCAGGGCTATTCGTGAGCATTCGTCTTCATCTCTTCAGAACCATTATTGCATCAACACCATTCATCCTGGCTGGATGCGACGCCGCTCAGCCGTTGATCGTCAGAGTGGAAAATGGGGAAGAGTCGCCTGAATTCATGTATACTTATGCCGAGCAAATACGGTCCGGCGCCGTTAACACATCGACACGAACAGGCTTTGAGGATGAGCGCTTGGTCAATCGTTACGACTTGTCCGGTTATGTCTATGATCTGATCGAGCGATATTACCCAGCCAGTCCTTATGCTGCCCTCGGACAGCTACGCCAAGGGGAGGCTTACTACGAGGAAGGCGACTACCTGCGCGCCGTTGAAGAACTGAACGAGTTCATCGAAAAACACCCGGGTCATCCTCAACTGGATTACGCCCACTATCTGGCAGCTATGTGCGCGTTTGTGCAAATCAGTGATGAGGGGCTTGATCCGGGCGATACACGGCTAGCTATTGAGCGATTCAACCGCCTCCTTGAAGAGCGCCCCGATACCACTTACCGTGAAGAAGCCGAGCGACGGATCGCTGCGGCCGAGACCCAGTTGGCAGCAACCGAAGTACGCCTTGGCCTGTCGCTCCAACGGCAAAAAAACTTTGAAGGCGCCATCGCCCGCTACAAGAGGGTCGTAGACGAGTTTGAAACAACAGCGTTTGTTGAAGAAGCACTTTACCGTCTGGTCGAAACCTATTTGTCAATCGGGGTGCGAAGCGAGGCGGAACTTTACGCTCGGTTGCTTGGTAACAATTATCCTAACAGTGAGTGGTACTATCAAGCTTATAACTTAGTGACAGAACAGGCGGTGGTGGAAGAGCCATCATTGCTTGACTCTCTGCTTCGCCAGTAGAAAGCACGACGACTTTAAATTTTGCTCATTGTAAATGATTATGTTTGGCGCCATTATCGACGCTGGAAATATCGGCTGCGGCGCTTGCAATGCTCACAACCCTAAGCATTAAAGACTTTGTTCTGATTGATCAGTTAACTTTAGAACTCGATGCAGGATTGACAGTCCTGACGGGTGAGACAGGCGCTGGTAAAAGCATTTTACTGGATGCCATTGGCTTAGCATTAGGGCTAAGAGCCAGCCAGGGGATGGTTCGCCAGGGCGCCCGCCAGGCCAGTGTCAGCATTGCGTTTCGTTTGCCTAATCGACACCCGGTGTACCATGAATTAAGGGAATTGGATCTGCCGGTATTGGACGACGAGCTCATACTGCGGCGGACATTTCAGGAAGGGGGACGCAGCCGCGTTTACATTAACGATGTGCCAACCGGCGTGGCCGCTTTAAAACGATTGGGTCCAGCGCTCATCGAAATTCAAGGGCAATTTGACGTTCATGGCCTGTTAGATCGGACAACGCATCGCCAAATTTTAATCAATTTCTGTCGCTGCGAAGCCGAGAACAGGCGGATGCAATCAGACTGGCGGGCGTGGCAACAGGCGAAAACAGCCCTGTCTCAGGCTGAGGACGATATCACTCGTGGGCAGCAAGAAGAAGACTTTCTTCGTTTCAGTGTCAGCGAATTGGAACAGTTGGCGCCCAGTATTGGCGAAGAATTGGAATTGAGCACCCGACGCCAAATGCTCATGAACCTTGAAACCATTCGAGAGGCTGCGGGCGAGTCCCTTGAACTGTTATCCGATGCAGATGGTGGCGCAGAGACCCATATCTTGAAGGCCTTGGGCTTGCTGGATCGGTTGGCGCCCAAAATTGGCGATAGCTTAAACCCGATCTTAACGGCGTTAAATTCCGCCAGCGCTGAGCTGTCGGTAGCAATTACTGAGCTCAATGCACTCAGTTTTGATGGCGACGTCAACGAATTAAGCAGTGTAGACGAACGCCTGTTCGCGCTGCGTGATTGCGCGCGAAAGCATGGTGTTAAGGTCGATGATTTGCCCGCGGTACTGGCACGGCAGCAGCGTGCGTTAGAAGGGATCGACAACCAAAGCGGCCATCTGGCACAACTGCAAAGAGATGTGGCACAACGAGAAACCGAGTGGCACACAAGTGCGCAATTGTTCAACGGACAGTTGTCAAAAGGTGCTGCACGACTGGACCAACTCGTTGGTGATGAACTGCCAAAACTTCGTCTTGAGGCCGCTCAATTCGTAACCCGATTAAAACCGCTATCCGAGGATCAGTGGAGCGAGCTTGGCAGCATCGCTGTTTCATTCGAAGCCTCAACCAATCCCGATGTGCCACCCGGACCAATCGACAAAGTCGCCTCAGGGGGGGAGCTGTCGCGATTTTTATTGGCGCTGAAGGTGGCACTGGCGAGCGACAATCCCTTGCCAACCTTGATTTTTGATGAAGTTGATGCGGGGGTTGGGGGCGCCACAGCATCGGCTGTTGGCAAACGGCTTCAGCAACTTGCCAAAAGTGTCCAGGTTCTAAGTGTCACACACTCGCCGCAAGTTGCCGCCAAAGGCAATCATCATTTTCAAGTGTCAAAACTTGTCCACAACGGTCGCACGACAACGTCCGTAAAACCAATGAGCACCAGTGAACGCCAAGCAGAAATTGCACGCATGTTGGCAGGGGCTGACATTGGTGACGCGGCTTTGGCTGCTGCCCTCGATTTGATGCAGGGATAAGCCGATCAATGGCACTTGAACTCACACTACCGCTTGATCAAATCGATTTCCTGAGCCGCGAAAAAGCAGAGCTGCTGGCACGCGCTCTTGCATCTGAGATCATCAAGCACCGGCAAGCCTATTACGACGACAATCGACCCGTTGTTGACGATGCTACGTTCGACGCCCTGCAAGCTCGGCTCGACGCTATCGTCATGAAATATCCCGGCATTTTGCCCGAGACAGACGCAGCTTTGGGCGTGGGCATCGCGCCCGGCAAGCAAACACCGTTTGCCAAAATCCAACACCACGTTCCCATGCTGTCGTTGGGCAATGCGTTTCATGCGGATGATGTGCAAGATTTTTTAGATCGTGCGCGTCGATTTCTGTCCCTAGGGTCCGATGAACAGGTGGCGGTCATGGCCGAGCCAAAAATTGATGGTTTGAGTGCGACGTTGCGCTATGAGAACGGTCATTTCGTCCAGGGGGCAACACGAGGTGACGGTCAAATCGGGGAAGACATCACGGCCAACTTGAGAACCATTGATGACATCCCACACATACTGTCAGGCACCGACGTCCCGAATATCCTCGAGGTCAGAGGCGAAGTTTACATGGATCGGCCCGGCTTTTTTGCGCTCAATGATGCGCTGGCGGCAGAGGACAAAAAGCAATTTGCCAACCCGAGAAATGCAGCAGCAGGCTCATTAAGACAACTTGACACCCGCATCACCGCAGCGCGACCCTTGCGCTTTTTTGCCTATGCGCTCGGCGATCTGAGCAGACCAATTGCCCGGAGCCAACAAGAAATGCTCTCGAGCTTGCGGTCGTTGGGCTTTCACATAAATTCAATCAGCCAGCTGTGCCACACCCTTGATGATCTGCTCGCCGTTTATGAAAACATTTATCAACGGCGCCCCGATCTGCCGTATGACATTGACGGCGTTGTTTATAAAATTGACCGGTTTGATTGGCAGACACGGCTGGGCTTTGCAGGCCGAGCCCCACGCTGGGCGATTGCCCACAAGTTCCCAGCGGAAAAAGCCAAGACACGGCTTAAGGAGATTACCATCCAAGTTGGGCGCACCGGCGCTTTAACGCCTGTTGCCAAGCTTGAGCCAGTGAATGTTGGTGGCGTTTTGGTTGGACGGGCGACCCTGCATAACCAAGACGAACTGGAGCGCAAAGATATCCGGGAAGGTGACTTGGTTGTCTTGCAGCGCGCTGGCGATGTTATCCCACAAATCGTTGCGGTCGATCTTGGCGCACGTCCGAAGGACAGTTTACCGTTCCAGTTCCCAGAGAACTGTCCGGTGTGTGGCGCCGAGGCCATTCGACCTGCCGGGGAAGCTGTGCGACGCTGCACCAACGCTTTGGGGTGCGACGCCCAAGCCTTGGAGCATTTGATCCATTTTGTTGGCCGCAGTGTGCTGGATATCGATGGATTGGGCACCAAAAGTATCGAGTTGTTTTTTGACAAAAACCTGGCCCGGAAGCCAGGGGATATCTTCCGGTTGCACACGCACCGTGACATCATCCTGAGTTTGGATGGTTGGGGTGAGAAAGCCTACGACAAAATGATCGACGGCATTGAGGCCAAGCGCGAGATTAGCTTGGCGACATTGATTTACGCCCTGGGCATTCGCCAGCTTGGCGCAGCAAACTCCAAGCTGATTGCGCTCAGAGTCGAAAGCCTTGAGGGTTTGATGTCGCTGGTTGATCGCTTACTCGCTGACGATCTTATCATCCAGTCTTCAGCGCGTGATGAATTGCTGGAGATCGACGGCGTCGGCGAAAGTATCGTTGATGATCTGGCAGCTTTTTTTGCCGCACCTCAAAACCGGGCCGTGGTCGATGATTTGATCGCAGAGTTAACGGTTTTGCCTGTAGAAACAAAAGAGATTGCCGCAGGATCACCGTTTGCTGGCAAAATCATGGTTTTTACCGGGACGCTTAGCCAAATGTCACGCGCTGAAGCAAAAGCCAAAGCCGAATTGCTGGGTGCAAAAGTGTCAGGATCAGTCAGTAAAAACACTGATATCGTTGTTTGCGGATCAGAGGCAGGTTCAAAGGCAAAAAAAGCCCTTGAACTCGGTGTGGAACTTCTAGATGAAGAGGCATGGATCGTACGGCTTACAGCTTTTGAGGGGTAATAGTTTGCGCGCGTATTTAACGGTTTTGTTCAGCACAATCATTGCTGTTGGCGCTTTTGCTCACGACACGGAGACACAGACCGGCTTGATCATTGAACACCCATGGGCACGGCCAAGTGTTCCTGGCGCACAAGTGTCTGCAGGCTACATCGAAATTGAGAATACCGGACAACAAGACGATGTTCTACTTGGGGCAACGGCTGAAGCCGTTGATGAAATCCAAATTCACCGCATGCTCAAAGATGGTGAGATGGTCATGATGGAGAGGCTGATGGACGGTCTGCCAGTACCGGCAGGTGATTATGTGACCCTCCAACCAGGGGGTCTGCACTTTATGTTTTTGGGTTTACAAAAGCAACTGATCGACGGGGACACGCTGTCAGGCACCCTGGTTTTCAAGCATGCCGGTCGTATCGATGTCACCTTCATGATTGAGCCGTTAACCAAAGCCGATGAACGCGCCGAAGCACATATGGGCCATAGTACCATGTCAATGGCGACCGACTCAGACTAATTTGGCCTATCATGGCGCCAGAACTGATCCAGCTCGAACAGATTGATAATCACGCGAATGAGTTCTTTTGTGTGCCGGGTGAGCTTTGGGGGCAAGGCCATGCCACCTACGGCGGCTATGTCGCTGCAAGCTGTTATAAAGCGGCGAAGCTCGCTGGCCATGAGCGCCCTCTGCTGAGTGCTCAAGTCAATTTTTTGGCGCCGAGTGCCGTCAACGGCTATCGCCTCACTGTTAAGCCCCTTCGAGTTGGTAAAGGGACAAGCATTGTTGAAGTTTGCAGCTGGAGCCCAAATCAGAAAACACCCCAGGATCCTGATGTTTTGGCGGCCAAAATCCTGTTCACTTATGGTGAGCCTAGAGGCTCTAACCTGCACGTGCGATCAAAAATCGACAGCGACACTATGGATGCGCTGATTGAAGCGCGCGCGAACACGCCAGACATTAAAACCGAAAAAAATGTCCCACTAAGTTTTCTGGATGGATTTCACTTTCGGTACACAAAGGGTGACAGGCCATTCGCAAACAGCAATCGCCTCAGTCATATCTTTGCATTTACGAGGAAAAACGGCTGGTCCGTCCATGACCCTGTCGAGTTCCTGGTGCTGGTCAGCGACATTAACACACCACCACAGATGCAGCTTTTATCAGCACTATCACCGGGCAGTACAATGACTTGGATGCTGGACATCGCCCAACCACTGCCAAATACGCTGTCTGACAGTTCATGGCTGCACGTGATTGTGCAGCTCGAGCACGCCGCCAACGGTTATGGAGCCCATAGCGGAATAATTGTCGATGAACAGGGTCAGGTTTTAAGCTCAACGCGTCAGGTTACTGCCGTTTTTGAGCGCGATGATGCCAGCGCAAGCATCAAGAATTTCACGCACCAGATCACCGGCAAAGGTTCGCGAGCATTCAACAGTCTCGAGCCTGGTTCGCGCTGACTTATCAATCTCTTTGCTGCCGCGCGCAGCGCGCAGCGACCAAAACAAGACGATCAGTCAGACCGCCGACGGCCAAAAATTAGATAACCAATGCCAATGCCCAAGCCCAGTGCGAGCAGCAATGACACCCAGATTTGCAAGTATAAATAAACCATAGCTTCGTTCCCAAACTGTTCGAAAGTCCCGCCGATCTAACGGAAGGCGAAAGTCAAAATTGTTTCACCACTGTTATCTGGCTGACTGTCGCGGCCGGCGTCTAAAACTGCACCGCCAAACCCGATCACAAAAATGCGTTCTGCGGTGATACCGCGTTCGCCAAGCGCCATCCTGACACGCTCGGCTTGTGCCAAACTCAGTGCCCGGTTGCCAGTTTCCGTCTCGGCCATATCGGTATGCGCCTCAATTGTCAGTACCAGCGATCCTTGGGCGAAACAAAGATCCACCATTGCGGCAAGCTGCTCAATAGTACCCAACGCTGGTGGCAACAGATCCGCTGTTTGCGGATCAAAAGCAATCGCTGGACTGCTAGACTGAATCTCTTTAGCCGCTTTGGCGCAGCTTTGAGCAGTTGCAACAAAATCGTCACTGGGTTGCCAGGGGGCCACTTGCCCTGTTGGCTCGTCATCTGTGCCCGGTTGTTCGTCTGTGTCTCTGCCTGACAGCTGCGCCAAAGCGCGTTTGGCTTCGCTTTCACGGGTTAGCGCGGCATTGAGCGCAACCTCAAGCTTGAGACGCGCCGTCGCAGCATTGGCAAAATATTGCCGCACAGCTTCACGAGAGGTGCTGGCGCGCGCCGCGTGATACGCTGACTGAGCATCTTGCTCAACGGCTAAGGCGCGCTGATGGGCCACTGACAATTCCAAACGGGTAGTTGCCGCTTCGGCGAGCGTGGCACGGGCCACGGCCAACTGATCAGGTTGATCGGCGTCACCCAGCGTGCTCACAGTTTGAGGTGACGTCGTAGCAGGTGCCATCTCTGAACCGGATAGCGTCGCCTTTTGGGCGCCAGCCACAACCATTTCACTGTCTAGCGGTGCACCATTACCCCAAAAAGCAGATGCTGATCGCAGCGCCTGTTCCAGTGTCGCAGGGTCCGGCGCTGTGCCATAAACCGTGCTCATCCGACCTCGAGTGATCACTTGCGCGTCCGTAATACCGGCGCTGACGAGGCGATCAGTCAGTTCCTGGTTAACATTGGCTTGAATCCTTGGCGCCGACCAAAACATTGTCGCAATCCCGAGCACCAAGAAGGTAGCCAAAACAGCGAACAGCGGCGTTTGACGAGCCATAGCGAGAACCTTTCCATCAGCGACGACCATTCTTTCTGGCGCCGCACCTGTAGCGGAGACTTTAGAAAGAGACTTTAGGATAAGCGGATTCGGCAATCGCTCAAGCGCAAATACGCTTCAAACAAGCGTTCTTTGCCAAAAACCGCGCCGCGCATTTGTCGCGCTCGCTGTAAGCCCGGGAGTGCTACCTAGCGTTCCATTTCCACACACAGGCAATCAACGTGATGATGGGCAAGGCCATGATCAGGGCCGCAAACACATCAAAACCACTAAAGCCATTGTAGCCGTAGCTGCTCGCCGTTCCAGCCGCCAGGAACTGGCTGCCGATGGCGGCAACAACAGCAATGGCCCCGATCCGGGCACGGATTGGGTCAGGCGCCAACAAGCCGATGGCAAATAGCATCAGGCCAATAGCCAACATATGCGCTACCCAAACCAGCTCAACCACGCTGGCGATATCCAATTCGCGCTCTGTTAGCGGTTCAATCCAGTAGTTCGGCGCTGAAGCTGCAGCTTGCCCGGAAAAAATCCCCAGTGCTCCGAAAAGCGTAAGAAGTGTCCCCAAGGCCATAAGCCAAAATCTTGTGTTTAACAGTCGGCTGAGCGTTTGCATCGATTTGTCCTTTTAACAGAATGACCGTACTACCACGAAACTGGTATTAATTTTACTATATGAATCGCACGAGCGCTAGCAACAAACACAGGATGCTTGATTAGTCTGACGCCTCTGATAAGCGAGATCAAATCTTCAGGTTTGGCATCAATGCCATAGCAAGAAATGGGTCACAAAAAAGGAGCGTTGAGCGTTGGCCTGGGTCCAACTGCCTGCTAAACTGAGTGCTGGTTGCGCCCATAGCTCAGTCGGATAGAGCACAGGATTCCTATTATTTTGCCCCGCCACAAGCCATTGATTTTAATGCTGTTTTAGAGCCGTTTTGCACAAGTAAATAATTAGTAAAATTTCTAACTCCGTAATAGACGGATCGAAATTTGCCTCTATGATAGGCGGAATTAGCAGTGGGACCGTTAGCTCAGCAGGATAGAGCGTCCGATTCCTAATCGGAAGGCCACAGGTTCGAATCCTGTACGCCCTAAAAAATTATACTACCTTATATTTTTAATAGTTTATCTATATTTTGATGAAGTGAATTAAAGAAACTTTTATCAATATTTTTATTTTGTATTCTATGTGCTTGTTCTATTATTATTATAAATAAAATATATTCATATTGTTGTCTTAAAAAATTAAGAAATAAAAATGAAGAAAAAAAAGTAGTTGTTGAATATTATTTAGATAGTGATGATAA
>CAXBRM010000045.1:0-11455 GCA_963978305.1 uncultured Rhodospirillales bacterium | reverse complement strand
TGGTATCAGCTTTGATGCTTGTCTATCCGATGTTGGAAAGCCAGCTTGCGCGTCGTCAACGTCAAAGGGCGGCGAACACGATGGTGCACCAGGATTAGTCATAAGGCCATCAAGGCGAACGGCATCAACAACCAAACTCAAAGCGCTTGGTCTTGATCTGCACAGCAGTACAAACTTGTTCCTCACTCAAGGGCTGCTGGGTAAATTGTACGTGCTTCGCGCTGGGCTTTTTTGTATCTCTGTGCTCGTCGGTTGACCGACTAACGCTGGACGATAGCCTACGCACATGGTGAATGTTGGCTTCACGGCAACGCGCCGACGCACAAATGACACGCAAATAAGGAAGGGAACACGATGTCATTGCCTCAAGTCCCATCGTTTCGCCTGGATATGCAGCCAGCGCTCGTCACTGGCGCGAGTTCTGGCATTGGCGAGGGTTGCGCTGTGGCGCTCGCTGCTATGGGAGCCTCGGTAACACTGGTGGCTCGAGGTCAGGACAAGCTTGACGCGCTGGCGGCATCTATGCAGGAGGCGGGCTACAATGTTCGGGCAGCTGCGATTGACATTAACGATATCAACGCGGTTCGGTCGTTGTGTGGCGAACAGGCAAAAAGTGCCGAAGGTCCGTTCCGCGCGGTGGTCAACAGCGCTGGTATTGCCCGTCACACACCTTCGCTTGAGACTCAACCGGCCGACTTTGATACCGTGATGTCGCTGAATGTCCGGGCGGCCTATTTTCTGATGCAGGCTGTTGCCAAAGAACTGATTAACGCAGGCTTATCAGGGTCACTGATCAACATTGGCAGCCAGATGGGCAGCGTTGGCGGGGTTGATCGTGCGGTCTATTGTGCAACGAAGCATGCTACGGAGGGCTTTATCAAAGCGATGGCGATTGAGTGGGGCAAGCATCAGATCCGAATCAATAGTATTTGCCCAACATTTGTTCGGACACCGTTGACCGAAGTCACTTTTGCCCAACCTGAAAGAGTGGCTTGGATCAAAAGCAAAATTCACCTCGGCCGGATTGGCGAGGTCAGTGATATCATGGGTGCGGTTCAAGATCTCGCCAGCGATGCGAGTGCCTTGGTGACTGGAACCAGTATGTTAATTGATGGGGGGTGGACAGCAGAATAATCCGCTGGACAGGTTGAACCGAGCACTTGATGTTTCTTGCGCTCATTCGTCATAGGTTAAGAGCGCGTCGACTTTCACCCCTGTCGCCTCAAGCGCTTCGCGTCCCCCAAGGCCAAGGAGCTCAATGACAAAAATCCCGACTTCAGGCACACCGCCAAGATCGCGAATGAGCTTCGCGCCAGCCGCTGCCGTGCCGCCAGTTGCGATCAGATCATCAACCAGAGCGACCTTTGCCAGCGGCTGAATGCTGTCCTTTGGGGCTTCTAAGCGATCGGCTCCGTATTCAAGTGCGTACTCGGCTGAAATTGTTTCGCCCGGCAGTTTGCCCGGTTTGCGAAGTGGAACAAATGGTAGTTTTGCGACCGCTGCCGCAGCACAACCAAACAAAAATCCCCGGGCTTCAATGCCAACAATCGCCTCAGCCTTGTGGGTGAGAGCAAGATCAGCAATCCGCGTTGCCGTTTGATGGAGTGCTTCGCCATCGCCGAGCAAGGGCACAATGTCACGAAAAATTATTCCCGGCTTTGGAAAGTCAGGGATTTCTCTAATTAAATCCCGAAGGGCATCAACGTTGTCCATGTCGGCTCCAGACCAATAAAGTCAGTGTGTTTGCTGGCGTAGAGCCATAAACGAGATAATTTTTCGTGCACTAAAAAACGTCACTGACAGCGTAACAATCGGTTTTCTTTGTTTATGAGGGTAGGCGAAACACCGCTTCCGCGCTATGTCAGGTGAGCTGCGCGGTATCTATGTCCCGCGCATAACTGTCTAGGGAGACAAACGACATGAAAAAATTCTTCATTGCAACAGCAGCTGTTGCTGCCTTCGCTGGTGTCGCTTTTGCTGATGGCCATATCGTTCGTATGGGTACTGAAGGCGCGTACGAGCCTTGGAACTATTTGGATGAAAACGGTGAAGTTGCGGGCTTTGAGCGTGTGTTGGGCGATGAGCTTTGCGCGCGGGCTGGACTTGAGTGTGTTTGGGTCACAAACGAATGGGATAGCATTATTCCAAACTTGGTGGCTGGCAACTACGATACCATTATCGCTGGCATGAGTATCACCGCCGAGCGCGATGAGGTGATCGACTTCACGTCTGAGTACTATCCAAACGATGCAAGTCTATTCGCGTCTTCAAATGGCGAGATCGGCAGTGTTGTTGCGGCTCAGGCGAACACGATTCAGGCGGGCTATATTGCCGCCACCGATGGTTTGACCCTCCTTGAATTTGCGACGGCTGATGAAACCATTGCTGCGGTAACCAACGGCGAAGCAGACTCTGTTTTGGCTGATGGTTCATACATCAACGAAATGATCGCTGGCGGTGCCGCGATGGAAGTCGCCGGTTCAGTGATCATTGGCGGTGGTGTTGGCATGGGTGTGCGGGAAACTGACGCCGAGCTTAAGGCGACCTTTAACGAGGCTATTGCGAGCATGAAGGCTGACGGTAGCTTGAACGCTCTACTGGCTGAGTGGTTCCCTGATCTTGAGTTTGCAGGTTACTAAGCGTGACCATTGGTTCGCGTAAACTGCGCGATTTGGAGCCTGCCGCGTATGCGGCAGGCTTTTTTATGAGGTGGGGTCGTCGCCTAGGAACCCATTGTGTCTAATCCTATGCCAATAATGCTGAATTGAAGCGTGAAGGTAGGCCGGCGCTAGGTTTTGTAACTTTTCGGCTGAATTTCAGGATCAAGACGCTCGTTTAGTTTATTTCTCACCTATCGATCTTTCTCGGGCTCGTGTGTACGTTGATGCAACGAGATGTGAGTTGGACCGCCTGAGGACTTGAATGACAAAAAGATGTGCGATCATCGGTGGTGGCATCGGAGGCTTAACGGCGGCTTTATGCCTTGATGAACGGGGCTGGATGATTGATGTCTTCGAGCAAGCTGAAGCCTTTAGTGATGTTGGTGCGGGAATCCAGTTGTCCCCGAATGCAATGGCGATTTATGCGGCGCTTGATCCTCAACTCGCGTTGCGGATTCAAGCAGCGGCAATTGCCCCTGCAGGCCTCGAGATGCGCGACGGACTAACTGGGCGAGGAATTTTTAAGGTCGATTTGCAGGCACCAGACGGCAAGCGATCCTATGCTGTTGAACGCTGGGGGCAGCCATATGTTAACATTTTTCGCCCTCGCTTAGTCGAGATTTTGGCAGACGAACTTGCAGCCAACCGGGCCGTTAGCTTGAAACTGGCAGCTGAGGTCAATCTCGATCAGTTTGACACGCTGACTCGGACCTACGATTTGGTGGTTGTGGCGAATGGTTTACATTCGCAAATTGTCCAGCAGCGGTTTCGCGCTCAACCACCAGCGCTTAGTGGTCATATTGCTTACCGAGCTGTCGTTCAGGGGGGTAACTGCGTGCCTCGCACCTCCTGCGTTTACTTAGGGGTTGATCGTCACGCTGTTACCTATCCTGTGATGACCAGCGGTGGTCCAGCCAGCAATATTGTCGCTATTATTGAGGCGTCTCGCACCGCCGCCGCGACTGTCGGTACAGGGTGGCAAACTGATGATGCCAGACAAGCGGCTCTCGCGGCGTTTCAAGGCTTTGCTTCGCCCATCGGCAGCCTGTTAGACAGTGCCGAAATTGTCCGTCCTTGGGCTCTCTATCATCGTGCTCCTTTACGCGCCTGGCACACAAGAAATGCTGTCTTAGTGGGCGATGCTGCTCATCCGATGCTGCCTACTTTTGCGCAAGGGGCGGCGATGTCAATTGAAGACGCCTGGGTTCTTGCTCGAGAGGTGTCTGGGCTGCATCCTCTCAATAAAGCTCTAGGTCGTTACACCGCCTTTCGATTGCCGCGTGTTGTCATGATCTATCATCAAGCAAAGCGAAACTTAAAGTTGTTTCACCGCAAAGGTTGGCTCAGTCGTCGGCTTGCTTTGGCATCGGCGCGGATCGCCGCTTCGCTACAACCAAATATCATTTTGTCTCGCTTCGACGCCGTTTATGGTGTTGATGTTACCTCAGACGATTGACAAGCACTGCGAGGGGATTGGTTAACCCGAACGCCGTTTGGGGCGCTATGGCCAAAAAATTCGTGCTGGTGATGTGGTCTTGAGTGGATCATGAGGCCGCATTCTTCAAGCCCCGGATGGCGCCAAAATTGAGGCGGACTTTGGCGACTTCGGTCGCGTTGAATGCCAATTTCAGGCTGTGAGGATGGCCGTCAGGTAGCGTGCTGTGCCACCCACCACAGCCGCCACACTGAGCAATACAAAGACGCTCGCTTTAAACCGAAACGCCAAGAAGCACGATCCTAGGAATACTGCTAACGCCAGTCCGTCTAAACTTGAGAACAGCGGCAAATCAAGCGTTACCCAGGCCTGCTGTACGCTAACAACGTCGGCAAAAAGAACCCGTAGGCCAAACCACAAGCTCAAATTCAAAATGACGCCGACGACCGCAGCAGCCACGGCCGTCAGCGCGCCGCTGAGCCGGGCCTGAGCACCAATCCATTCGACATAGGGTGCCCCGACAAAAATCCACAGAAAGCATGGTGCGAAGGTGACCCAAAGCGCAACGAGCGCGCCAGCAATTCCATAAAGCAGTGATTGTCCGCCCTCATTGAACGCCGCCAAGAACGCCACAAATTCCGTAACGAGAATCAGAGGGCCGGGTGTTGTTTCGGCCAGTCCCAAAGCGATGATGAGTTGGTCGTCACTGATCCAACCCAGATGGATCACGACGTCCTGACGGATATAATCGAGTACGGCATAGGCGCCCCCGAAGCTGACCACGGCCAGGGTGGAGAAAAACTGCCCGATTTGGCCAAAAATGCTTGGGGCTGTAAAGGCAACCAAAGCCAGTGGTGCTAACCAGATGAACAGCCAAAGCAGTGTTGTCAAAAGCGTTGTTTGCACCGAGACATCGGCTGTAGTTTTGACCTCGGAGCGATCCGTTCGAATAAAGAAAAACCCAAGCAGCAGGGCGGTAGTCACGATAACCGGGAACGGGACGTTGAAAAAGAAGATCGCAACAAAACTTGCTATGGCGATCAGCCAAGCTGTCTGTGATTTCAAAGCTCTTTTACTGACGTTCACAAGGGCTTGTATCACGACAACCAGAACGGCGGTCTTAAGGCCGTAAAACAACGCGTCAATAATGGGCATGTCACCGTAGCTGACATAGATGGCTGCCAGCGCAAGGATGACGATGGCGCCAGGTATCACAAACAGACCTCCCGACACCAATCCGCCTGCTAGTCCATGACGACGCCAACCACAATAGGTCGCCAATTGCATCGCTTCAGGGCCTGGCAGCAACATGCAAAAGCTGAGCGCGCTTAAAAACTGCTTCTCAGTCAACCACTGGCGTTGCTCAACGACGAGCCGATTCATCATCGCAATTTGGGCGGCTGGACCACCAAAGGATAGCAAGCCAATTTTTAGCCAGTCTAATGCAGTCTGTGTCGACATGGGGGCTCTTAATTGTCGCAGGGGCGTGGCGGTTCCGCGTTGGGCTATGCAAGTCCGAGGCCGTTGAGTCAACATCATTAAAGTCTTTGCACACATGCCTATCCAAGCAACAAATTTTTCCCAGGCGCTAGGTTGGGGTTTTTGGGTTATTGATCTCAGGTCTGGTTGCCACCGCTGCACCGCGCGATCTGGAAGACTGGCTGATTTCTTTCTGCTTTCCAGTGACAAGCAGTCACTCCGTGGCGTATAATATTTGCTGTTGATCCGCTCCCGCGCTCTAAAATGGAACGGACAGCACTGAAATCTTTGGAGATATTTGTGTTTGATGGCCTAACACTTGCGAGTTTGATCGCGCTTTGCCTGGCAGCAGTCAATGTTGTCCTGGTTCTACTTCTTGTCTTTCGTCCGAGAACCAGCAGCACAGCTGGCGCCTCTGATCTTGACGGGCTCAAGCGTGAGGTTCAATCAAAGGACCAGGCACTTCGGGAAGCGTGGAAAACTGGCGACAAATTTGAGGCTCTGGCAGTTGAACGTAAGTCAGAAATCGACCGTATGTTGCGCCTGCAAGCTGAGACACGCCAAAAAATGGAAATGGACCTCAAACACCAGCAGGAGTTAAGCAACGAAATTTCGCGCTTGGAAACGCAACTCAAAAACGAGCGCACGGCGACGGCAGAGAAAATCGACATGCTGACCAAAGTCCGCGAGAGCATGGAAAGCAAGTTTCGCCAGTTGGCTCAAGAAGCGCTGAAAGTGCAGGGCGAGGCTTTCTCTAAGTCGAATGTCGAAAGGCTGACCGCCACACTTGCGCCACTGAAAGAGCACGTGGGATTATTCGAAAAGGAACTCAAACAGGTTCACAAGTCGACAATTGAAGAGCGTGCCGCCTTGCGTGAGCAGATTGAATCGCTGACCAAACGCTCTGATGAAATCGCTAGTGAAGCGAACGCGCTGACGCGGGCATTGAAGTCGGATCAACAGCGTCAGGGCGCGTGGGGCGAGATGATCCTCGCTTCAATATTAGAGCGCTCTGGCTTGCGTGAAGGACAGGAATATCAGACGCAAGCCCACCAAGTTGGTGCACAGGGTGAGCGCTTACGCCCTGACGTCATTGTGCGAATGCCTGGTGATCAGTCGCTGGTGATCGACAGCAAAGTGTCGTTGGTTGCCTATACCGATGCGGTTAATGCTGAAACTCCTGAAGACTATGAAAGTGCTCAGAAGCGCCATCTCGCCTCATTGCGCGGCCATATCAACGGTTTGGCCAGTAAAGGTTATCAGAATGTCGATGGCTCGATGGTTGATTACGTGATCCTGTTTGTGCCGATCGAAGGTGCTCTGGCTGAAGCATTGCGGGCTGATGGTGGCCTGACAGAATACGCCCTGGAGCGCAATATAACCATCGCGACACCGACCACCTTGATGATGGCCTTGCGAACTGTCTCTAACGTTTGGGCTGTCGAGCGGCGCAATCAAAATGCTGAAGAAATTGCCCAGCGTGCTGGCCGCCTCTACGATAAAGTGGTTGGCTTTGTTGATAATTTGGAAAAAGTCGGTCGCAGTTTGGGACAGGCACAAGATGCTTACGACAATGCCTTTGGTCAACTGTCGCGTGGCCGTGGTAATGTGCTGTCCCAGGTGGAAACGCTGAAATCGCTCGGGGCCAAGACGTCGAAGCAACTTGAAACCAGTTTCGAGAATGATGTGAGTGCCTTAGAGCAGCCTGATCCTTAAAGTTTCAGAAGGTGCTCCGTCCATCGTGACTGGCTGGCTGTGAAGGCTGTAAAATTCCCGATCACACTTGGTGATCGGGAATCTAGGGTTGGGTATCCGTTAGCTTTCGCTGAAATTGATTTTTGGTCCCCAGATGGTGCCAAGCACCATTATCAGTACAATAGCGCTGATGGCGATTGTTGGAATGTCGCTGAATAAATTCAGTGTTGCGACCATGCCAGGTTCAGCCGATTGTAACGCGATGGCAGATTTGGCTTGCGCGGTCAGGCTGGCGCCTGCTGCTTCGGCTTCGGCCAAAAGAATTGCGGTGCTTTGGTCGATCAGCGTGCGGAACGCACCAATTTGGAGCGAAAAGAACGTAATCATCAAACCAAACAGAGTTCCCATTACTTTGCCAAAAATCGGCGCTCCTTGCGAGAAACGTGCAACACGAAACGCAATAAAAAAGCCGATGATGACGGCGACTTGATACAGACCATTGTTGATGTAGAGTTGAGCATTTAGATCCCAAATTTGAAGCTCTTCCATTGCGGTTTCCCCCGTTATTAAGATAGCTTTCAGATAGTCCTCCATGAGCTAATACGATTGCTGCACAGCGATGGAGGCTGGAAACATTTGGCGTAAAACAATTCTAATTGGTACAAAAAATTATGCGAACTGTGGACGATTATGGTGCGAAGTCGTCAAAAATGCACAATTAGAAAGATTGGTGATACCAATTTGCTCCATTTTGGAGCCAGAAACTCAGCACTGCGCGGTGTACAATCGTCGATAAGTTGCGTACATGAGCAGTAGATTTTCTTTTAATGGAGCAAGAACATGCTGATTCTGACAAACGTCGAATTATCGCTCGGTTACGAGCATTGGAAAGAAAAAATGCTGGCCAATGAACCGTTTCGTCAGGCCAATAACATCAAGCTTTTGGCCTATGGACACGAAGAGGACAATCCGGCAAAGGTCTGGGCTGTGATTGAAACGCCATCGCTTGAACATATGATGGGTTTGATGAACGCGCCAGAAATGGTCAAGTTGCGCGAAGAAGCAGGCGCGATCGGTGAGACTCAAAAAATGATTAAGCTGGTGAGTTAAAGTCCTGAGAGGACCGAATATTTTATCGATAACAAACGGCAAGAGTGCGAGGGGATTGGCATGAATACACCACAGGATCGAGCGAACCGGATTGCTGCTTGGGGAACCCGAGGGCGTGATTTGCTTTGGATTATGACCATGCTCGTTGTGACCAATTTGGTTATATTTGCGGTAATTGGGGCTGGATACGAATCTGTTTTTCTGCCCGTCACCGTATTCATCGTGTTGATGACGCTTCTGGGGGTGATGGGTTGTCTCGACGCTATGGATGACATCGCCGCTGTCGCTGAAGACGCCGATGAAGAAGAGCGTCAGACGGTCGCGCACAAGCGGTTTGTCGATACGCAATGGATGGGCTTTAAAGTCCTGATTGCGTTGGGATTTGGTCTGACGGCGCTCGCCAACATCGCAGTGATGTGGGTGCTTTAAGAGGGGTAGCCCCGCAACCAGCTGGCAAAGATCGATATATCCCAGCTGATGAATATATCTCAGGTCGGGCAGGTCATTTGGGTCGAATTGGTCACTGCTGAGCGCAGGTGGAAACGGGTTCGTGTGGTTTGGGCACATGAGCATTTTTGACGCGTTGGATGCCTCCATGGATACGCCCGAAGTTTGCGCTAAGAACCAGGCGCCCGACGAGACGTTTTTGGTTTAGCAGTCAGCGTCTTTATCGTTCACAGAACATTGACTTTGATACTATCCGCTAGGCTGTTGGCAATGAAGCAGTAGCGATGCGCGCGGTCATGCATCAGGGCAAGTTCTGCAGCGTCAACCTCAAATCCCGGATCAAAACCGACAGTCGGGTTGAGATCGATTTGGGTGACAGACATTTTGCCCTTTGGGTTTCGGCCCAAATGCGCGACGGCGTGATCGCGATAGCTTACCACGGGCCATCTGGTTTTGGCAGCCAAAGCCAAAAATGTCAGCATATGACAACTCGATATTGCCGCGGCGAGCGCTTGCTCAGGATTAACATTGCCAGCACTGCCACCATAATCGGGCGCGGCATCTGCGACCAGTTCAACGCGCTCATGGTATCGGATCTGGTGTGCGGTCGAATAGCCACCTACGGTCAATTCTGGCTCGGTGCGATGCCAACTCAAATCAATATCTAAATCCGACATATCAAAAGCTACTCAATCATTGATGGTGCAATCGCGATTGCTTTAGTATCGCCTTAAAATCTTATGATAAAATAATGAATTTTGAAAAGTGTAAACCAGCCTAAGCGACCAGAGTAAAAGCATGATTGCCAATCTTATGGATCAATATGGCGGCATGGGTTGAGCATTTTTGGGTGAAAAACACGTTCGTAAAATATTTGCGGTGTGCAGATCGACCACATCGAGCTTGATGAGGCTCAAACCGGAAATCCTGATTTCCGCTATATTTAAAATCGCGAGAAGACTCTGGCACAGGGCTTGGTCTAAGACAATGTTTTTATAGTTTTGACAAGCTGTTCGTAATTTTCAATTTGATGCTGTTCGGTGATTGTTGCTTTCCAAGTGGATTGAAAATATTCTTTGAGTTCATCTGAAATGCTGTAACGCTCAGATTTGGGCGTACCGCTTGTTATTTTTGACGTTGCCGGATTCATTGGGGCCAATCCCAACGCCTCAAATTTCTTGGCATTCAGGTGTTCATCGAACTTGCTCTTATGTTGTAACATGAACTCACGGCTCGATTGCTTCTTGACAATGCCAATAAGCTCATCATCCAATTCTATGTCCATGAACCGTGCAATATTCGCCAGAGAGCGATCAAAATTGGCGATCATGCTCTCGTAAGTGAGCAGCAAAACATTTGGATTGTGTTTTTGAGTTAACCAGGTTGTGCCACATTTCGCGAAGGGTGAGATGAAAATATCCCTCGGCTGAGGCGTGAATGCACTCAGTTTTTCTCGAGATTTAAAGGTAATTCTGGCAGTGCGCTCTGCGAATTCTAACCACTCCTCCAGGTATCTTGCTCGACAAGCTCGGTTGACGTTTGTCATGGTTTTGGCGTGCTCATCTATGAGCCCTTATCAATGATCCGGGTAGCCCATTTGCGAGACATCTCGATGACCTCGTGTGCATTCTCTGCACTTTACCTACGACTAAATTAAGACGAAAATAAACCAATAAATCGGATCATTGGTTTAAAGAAACTGTCCGTCTACTGGTCATAGCCAAAAACCTCAAAATCTTCGCGAAAATATTTGTATATGTGATCTCGCGTCTCCGGCTTCATCCGAGAGCTTGCTGCTTCGACACCAATCGTTGATGTGTTGAGCCGCTTTAGCTCGACTGTGAAGCCAAATTTGCGACTAAACATGTCCCAGTCAGTCGAAAGGGTTTCATAACGAAGTGTGTCGGTTGCTAAGAGTTTGCGGTTTTCATCCTGAAGCCATCTGGTTTGCGGAATAAACCAAATCAGCCTCCCACCAATCATATTAGCCTTGTTAAATGCTACACCAGTTTTATGAAAAAATGTTTCCGTACAATATTCCCCATCACGATATGTTGCTGCTACCCAATCGTCAAACGACCTGTTCAAATTTGCAAGATGTGGGTTGGTCTCACCGCTCAGATACCGCTTCCGCCGATATCTGTACTCCGAATAAACACGACCATAAGGATTGCGAATTACGCAAAAAATTGGTGCGGTCGACCCATTCTTGTCGACCCACTGAGCCGCTGTTTGATGACCAGCAGAAACAATATGATTGCCAGCAGAGGCGATGATACTCGTTCCGGCATTTTTGCTAATATGGATGAATACGGGTTTACCGCTCATTGAGGACATGTCTCAGCATTGCTTTTGCACCGCCAGGGTGTTCACGGATAAATTTTTTGCGCTTTTCGTTTGAATGATTAACTTCGATGGTTAGAGCGCGTGTGTAGTGTTGAATCATATAGACAAACAATCTGCTATCGTCCAATCTCTAGGAAAGGTGGGTGTGATTTCTACAATCCATGAATTCAAAATATGACTTTTCTGATCTGAAATTAATTGGTGTTACTTGCCCGTCTATCATCGTTCCCGTTTGGTTCACCACCACATCCCGGAAACCGGTGGGACAGCAATCACCGAACAA
>CAXBRM010000044.1:0-11519 GCA_963978305.1 uncultured Rhodospirillales bacterium | reverse complement strand
AAGCGCGCGCAGAGACAAAGACCGTCGTGATTTCAACCCGGGTGCAAAGTCACGACTGGACCGGTGGTGACAGTTGGTGGGACGTCGGCGTCCCCGAGGTCAGCCCGCGTCAACAAGTGATGGACGCAAAAGCCGAACACGAAGTCAATCGTGCCAAACAGCGAATTGGTGTTTAGCGTCGACCTGGCTGTAAATGGGGATGCTGATGGTAGTGGCTTGCCTCGATACTGAATATTTTTAAAGCCTTGCACGGCAGAATTACATAGGATCTTAGGTCGATGAGCATCAAAATCGGAATATCGCCAATTTGTTGGCAAAACGACGATTTGCCGGACCTCACGGCTGATTTTACCATGGAGCAGGCCCTCGAAGAAGCGCGAGCGATCGGATATATCGGCGTTGAGCGTGGACAAAGAATGCCTGAGGACACCGAGGGCTTGCAAACCTACCTCGACAAACACGAATTGGCGCTTTGCGGCGGCTGGTGCAGCGGTGCAAGTTTGGTGAATGACTATCCCACAGAGGTCCAGGCTGTTGGCGGACAAGTCAACCAATTCGTCGCCTTGGCGGCGCCGTGCATTGTTTATGCGGAATGCTCCAATACGGTTCAAGGACACATTAATACGCCGGTTTCTGCCCGCCCCCGTCTGGATCGTGATCAACTTCGCGCCTATGCACGCCGGATCTCTGAAGTCGCAAAGTGGATGGCAGATCAAGGCATGCCCATGTCTTATCACCATCACATGGGGTCAATCATCGAATCTGAAGACGACCTAAATTGGCTAATGGAATATAGTGCCGACGCGGTAGGCCTGTGTTTTGACACAGGCCATTTGTTGTTTGGCGGCGGCGATCTGATCGCGACAATGGATCGCTGGGCCCATCGGATAAACCATATCCACTTCAAAGACATTCGGCCCGACATTGTCACAGACGTTAAAGATCATAACCGCAGCTTTCTCGATGCCGTGATTGCCGGCGCCTTTACCGTGCCAAGCGATGGCTGCATCGACTTTCAGGCTATTGCCAACAAACTCAAAGCAATGGATTACGACGGCTGGATCGTTGTCGAGGCCGAGCAAGACCCTGCAAAAGCACCGCCGTATGAGTACTCAGAAATCGGCTACCGACATATTTTGGATGTATGCGCCAATGCAGGATTGGAGATTAGCAATGAAGCGTGATTTAAGAATAGACGGCCAACCCGAGAACAAGGTCGGTATTAAAAAATTGCGCGTCGGTGTGTTGGGCATGGGTTTCATGGGCGGCACCCACACACAAGCCTGGCAGCGTGGTAAGGCCGTGTTCAATTGGCCCATTGATATTGAACTCAAAGCGCTGTTTGACATGAACGAAGACAATGTGGTGCTCAACGGCAATCGATTTGAGTTCGCACGCGTAACCCAGAACTGGCGAGACGTGTGCGAAGCTGACGACATTGATGTCGTTAGCATTTGCACACCAAACTTCGCGCACAAAGACATGGTTGAAGCTGCTGCAGCTCATGGTAAACACATTTGGTGTGAAAAACCCATGGCAACCAGCCTCGAAGACGCTCACTTCATGACAGAAATCACCAAAAAATACGGGGTAAAAACCATCCTCGGATATAATTATCTGAAATCACCTGCCATTTTAGCCATCAAAAAGCTGGTTGATGAAGGCAGGATTGGCGAGATTGTGCACTTCAATGGGGTCTATCAAGAAGACTTTATGTGCGATCCCAATGCACCCCATAGCTGGCGTTTGACAAAAAAAGGCGGGGGCAAAGGCGCGCTGGGTGATATGGGCAGCCACCAGGTTAGTATGGCAATTTGGCTGTGTGGTAACTTTAAAGAGGTCAGTGCCCGCCTGCAAACCGTCCACAAACAACGTCCTGACCCCGAAACGGGCGACATGCTCGACGTCGAAACCGACGATCAATACAGCGCAATTGGCACCTTCGAAAACGGTGGCCTGTTCACAATGCATACAAGTTGGCTTGGCCAGGGCCACAAAATGAACTTAGGCTTCGAGTTGACGGGAACAAAGGGTGCTATCCGATTTGACCAAGAGCGAATGGGCGAGTTCCATCTATTCGAAATGGACGGCAATCAGGAGATGCGAACCAATGGCTACAAGACCATTCTTGTTGGCCCTTGGCATGAGCCATTTGGTAACTTTTGCCCGGCACCGGGCCATCATGTCGGGTTCAACGAGATGAAAATTGTTGAAGCCGGCCACTTCGTCAAAGCAATCCTTGAAGACAGCGAAGCGTTTCCAAATTTTGATGATGGTATTGTGTTTGAGACTGCCTTGCAAGCGATCCAAAATGCTAGTGAATCAAAGAGTTGGGTTGAATTGTAGCATGCTCGATCAGGCGACAGATAATAGAATTATGACGGGCCAGCAACTTAAAGCGTTGCTGGTAGAAGCGCATCCCGGCCTGTCCCCTCAACTGCAAAAAATTGCTCAATTCGTTCTTGACCATCCTGGGCAAGTTGCCGTGTCGACCATCGCAGATCTCAGCAACCGACTTGGCGTCCAGCCAAGTAGCTTCATCCGGTTTTCGAAAGCAATTGGATTTAAAGGCTTCAGTACCATCCAACGCATCGTTAAGGCTGAATTGCAATCCGAAGCGCCAACGAATTACTTCGACCGCTTACAGCCTCGGGCGAGCAACACCTCGGATACGATTGCTCTTTTTGCCCGACTTGGCGAAAATAGTTTGCAGAATTTGCCAAGCCAGGACGATATTGACGCGGCTGCCAGCATTATGGCCAGCGCAGGTGCAATTCACATCATTGGCCATCGCCGTGCCTTTGGCATAGCAAGTTACCTCAACTATATGCTGGGCCAATTTGGCGCTCGTGTGAATCTGCTAGCCTTTATTGGCGGCATGATCGAAGCCCGTAGTAGTTTGATTGCAAAGGGCGATTGCCTGGTCGCAATCACCTTTCCAACCTACACGGCAACAGCCCTAGAGACAGCCGCGCAAGCACGGGCTAAAGGCGCCCGGATTGTTGCAATCACTGACAGTCTGGTCAGCCCCATAGCGCAATACGCCGATAAAATTTTATTAACTGATCCAGGGACGGCTTCGGACTTTCGCAGCGCTGTGGGCGCAACGGTCACGGCGCAAGCGCTCGCCGTCAAATTTGGCGAATTAACGCGGCAAAACTAAACCACCGAAGCCAGCGCCCGCTCAGCCAAAGTTAAAGATGCCAGCCCATCTTGTGCAGTCGGTATTCCCTCACAATCACCATCGAGTGCCAGACGCACAAAAGCGTCCCATTCATTTTGGTAAGCGGCCGCATAGCGTTCGAGGAAGAAAAACATTGGTTTTTCAACCCGAACTCCTGCACTCGTTGATAAAACCACCGTGCTTTCCAGCATATTCTGGGCCTGGAGCATTCCCTCACTGCCATGAACCTCAATTCGTTGATCGTAGCCGTAAGGCGCTCGCCGCGAATTGCTGATATTGACCAACTTGCCACTCGCGGTTTTCATCGTCACGAGCGCAGTGTCAACATCGCCCGCCTCACCAACAGCTGGGTCAACAAGCACCGAACCAAGCGCTTGAACATGTGTGAACTCCTCACCGACCAGAAAACGGGCCATATCAAAATCATGGATCATCATATCACGGTATAAGCCACCTGAGACTTTGATATAATCCAGTGGTGGCAATCCAGGGTCACGGCTCAAAATCGTCACCATCTCCACTTGGCCAATGGCGCCCGCGTCAATCTGTTTCTTCAATCGTGAAAAATTTGGATCGAAGCGCCGATTAAAGGCGAGCATCATCGGCACTGGATGTACGTCCAAGTGGTTCAACACGCCGCGAACGCGGTCGATGTTTAAATCGATGGGTTTTTCACAGAATATTGCCTTACCAGCGCTGGCCGCTTTTTCAATTTGATCAGCGTGCACGTTTGTGCTGCTTGCCACCACTATGGCATCAATGGTTGGTTCGGCGTAAATATCAACTTCATCCATGACCACCGCTGCATGGTCAGCAGCAAGTGCCTCGGCGGCGGATGCATCAGGATCGGCAATTGCAATGAGCGTGCTGCGCGCATGGCCTACGATATTGCGAGCATGTATTTGGCCAATACTTCCACGACCGAATTGGGCGACACGCAGCATAGCAATTCTCCCGAATTTTTGATTGATTTGGCATTCAGAAAATATATTCTGTCTTGCGACAATTTGCGAAAGAAAATTCTGAAATTTTAAAATGCACGAAAAATCCATAGACGCCGTCATGATTGGGCGCGCCGGTATTGACCTTTACGGAGATCAGATCGGTGGCGAACTTCAAGATATGAGCAGCTTTTCAAAGTACATTGGCGGCAGTCCCACCAACACAGCAATCGGTGCCGCTCGGCTGGGTCTTAAGACTGCACTTATTTCCCGGGTCGGTAACGATGCTATGGGCCAGTTTATCCGCGAAGAACTAAAGCGCGAGGGAGTGTCAACCGAAGCTTTGCTGACCGACACGTCGCGGATGACGGCCCTGGTCATGCTGGGCATCAAAGACCAAGAACAATTTCCTTTGATTTTCTTCCGCGAAAACTGTGCCGACATGGCGATTTGCGAAGATGATGTCGACGAGAACTTGATTGGCAATGCGAAAGCCATTGTTACGAGTGGTACACATTTTTCTACGCCAGGCACCAAAGCGGCCTCCTTGAAAGCGCTGCGCCTGGCAAAGCAATATGGGGCGCAACGGTGGATTGACCTTGATTATCGGCCCGTTCTGTGGGGACTCGCCAGCAAGGGTGATGGCGAAACCCGCTTCGTCGCCAATCAAGACGTCACAGCGCATCTACAGGAAATTATGCCCTATCTAGACGTCGTCGTGGGAACTGAGGAAGAATTTCACATTGCTGGCGGATCAACCGATACCATTGGCTGCTTGAAACGATTACGCGCCTACTCGGATGCAACATTTGTTGTCAAGTTGGGGGCGATGGGGTGTGCCGTCTTTGACGCCGCAATCCCGGAGACAATCGAACAAGGGGAAGTCGTTGAGGGTTTTCCAGTAGAAGTCTTCAATGTTCTTGGTGCTGGCGACGCTTTCATGGGCGGACTTTTAACAGGACGGATAAAAGGCAAAAGCTGGCGCGAGGCTTGTCGCATTGCCAATGCTTGCGGTGCTTTTGCGGTTAGTCGTCACGCGTGCGCGCCATCTTATCCCAGTAAAGTTGAATTAGACCTTTTTTTGGCGTCTGGCTCGCCGCATTTTCGGCTTCGCGATGACAGGATGTTGGCACAAATCCACTGGTCCACAACGCGTCAAACCAACTGGCCTGAGGTCCTTGCCTTTGCGTTTGACCATCGCAGTCAATTGGAAGAACTAAGCGCTGATGCGGTGCAGATCGCCAAATTCAAGCAAATCTGTGCCGAAGTAGCACTTGAAGCACAGGCAAGGCACCCACAGCGTCACCTAGGCACCCTATGCGATCGTCGCTATGGCCTGGACGCGCTTTCTACGATGACGGGAACAGGATTATGGTTAGCGTCGCCTGTTGAATGGCCCGGCTCGCGTCCGATCCGGTTTGAAGGCGGTTCCAGTCTCGCGTCTTATTTGAAAGAGTGGCCACGCGAGGTTGTTGTCAAATGTCTTTTGTTTGCACATCCAAACGATGGTGAGACGTTATGGGCTGAGCAACTTGCTCAAATCGCCGAGTTATCGGCTGCATGCCGCGGGTGGCGCCTTGAATTCTTGTTGGAAGTGATCCCTCCCCGTGGCTCACGCATCACCACCACAACCGTGGCAGATTGCATGCAGCGAATTTATGACGACGGCATTTTCCCTGACTGGTGGAAGCTGCCCGCCCCTGCTGTAAATGACTGGGATGAAACATGGAGCGCAGTTTCGGCATGTATTGAGGGCGCCGACCCCCACTGTCGCGGTGTTGTTTTGCTGGGTCTGGCTGCACCAATGCCAGACATCCAGGCTGCCATTTCAAAAAGTGCGTCGCAAAAGTGGTGTAAAGGATTTGCAGTTGGCCGTTCAATCTTTGGTGAGGCAGCCGAAAAATGGTTTGCTGGACATATTGGCGCCGCAGAAGCAAAATCTTTGATGGCTAGCGCCTACGATGAGTTGATTGCCGCATGGACACCATGATTCCGGTCAAATCTGCGAACCAAGATCTGGACGTAATCGTTTTTGGTCGCGCTGGCATGGACCTGTATCCTCACCCCCCCGGCACGAAGACCGAACAGGCAAAAACATTTCGCAGCGATCTTGGTGGCTCTGCCGGCAATATTGCTGCGGCACTGTCTCGGCATGGCAAAAAAGTAGGCCTGATCGCGCCGGTGAGTGATGATCCAATCGGCCGCTTTGTTTCTCATCAATTAGAGGCTTATGGCATCCGGCATTTAACGCCACAGCCAGTGGCGTTGGCGTCGCGAACCTCTTTGGCCATCGCCGAAAGTCGAGCCACTGACTGCGAGGTGGTTATTTACCGCAACAACGCCGCTGATTTCCACATCACCCCTGATAATTTTAATTTGCTCGATGTCGATCGGGGGCCCCTGCTCATCGTAACGGGCACAGCACTGGCGCATTCACCGAGCCGGGAGGCTTGTTTACAGGCCATGGCACGTGCTGAGTATTCGATCATAGATCTCGATTACCGAGCCTACAGTTGGCGCGATAACGCCGATACCAAAGAAACCTATCGCCAAGCCTGTGACGCTGCCGACATGATTGTCGGCAATGATGAAGAATTTGATGTCATTGCACCCGGTCAGGCTCTAGAATGGGCGGAAGCTGCTGCAAAAAGCGGGAAGTGTGTGATTGTTAAATCGGGCGAACGCGGCAGTATCACCATGTATAAAGATCAAAAATTCAGGCAGGGAATTTTTCCAGTTAAGGCACTAAAACCGTTTGGCGCGGGCGATGCCTTCATGGGTGGTCTGGTTGCAACCTTGCTCAAGGGCAAAACCCTCGAACAGGCCGTCAGGTTTGGCTCAGCCAGCGCCGCAATGGTGGTCAGCCGATTGGGCTGCGCACGTGCCATGCCAACAGCTGATCAAGTCAATTCTTTTGTCGCGTCTGCCACATCTCGACAGGAAAGATGATCCATGCATATTGCTCCTTACGACAACAAAAACACACCGATTGTTGACATTAACGATCCAATTACGCCGCTGATTTTTTTTAATATCATCAAATTAAAAGCTGGCGAGCACTACCAACATCAACTTAACAATTATGAGTCTTGTCTTGTCCCCGCAACCGGCAGCTTGGATGTCAGCATTGGACAATGGCAAGCCAGCAATGTCGGTGGCCGCGGTGCGGATGTTTGGGACGGTGAACCAAACGCGGTTTACGTGCCAGTCGGGATGGCTGCCGAGATAACCGCGGGTACTGACTGCGAGGTTTTCATTTGTGGTGCAAAGTTTGACGAAGTCTTTGAGCCCTTTGTGGTGCGAGAGCAAGACATCGACCCAGTACAGTATGGCAGCGATGACACCAAAACCCATCGTAAAATTAAGCATTTGCTGGGCCAGCAGCCACCAGGCCGCGTTGGACGGCTGCTTGTGTCTGAGCTTTACACCGTTGGCCAAGGTGGATGGTCAGGCTTTCCGCCACACAAGCATGATACAGATCGGCTGCCGATGGAAAGCCACCATGACGAGGTCTACAACTTCCGCTTTCGACCAGATCACGGTTTTGGCATGCAGCTTTTACAGAGCAAAGAAGGGCAGATTGGCGAGGCCTATCACATCGTCGACGGCAGCACACTACAGATCAATAACGGTTATCACCCGTGCGTCGCTGCCCCTGGCTATGAGATGTACTATTTCACCATCCTAGCAGGAAAAAGCCAAAGATCTCTGGTCCAATTTTTCCAGCCGACCCACGCTTATCAAGTGGAGACCATTCCTGGCATTAAGGATATGGTTGCAAAGTTCAAATAATGCCACTGGTTAAGCTGACAGATGTTTTGAGCGATGCCGAAAGCCGCAATTGCCATGCGATCGGGTTGGTGTGCCAGGGATGGGAAGATAGTCGTGCCTATGTCGAAGCTGGCGAAGCTGCAAACGCACCGGTCATTCTGTCCGCGGGGCCCAGTGCTCGGCGTAACATGCCGGTCCAACTTTGGGGCCAAATGTTCAGCCAGCTCGCTGAGCAGGCAAATTGTCCCGTTGTTGCACATCTTGACCACGGCAAAACCCTTACCGAAATCCAGCAGGCCCTCGATGCGGGCTTTTCCTCCGTGATGTTTGATGGAAGCAACCTGCCTTTAAAAGACAATATCGCGACGACACTGAAGGCCATGGAAGCAGCTCGACCTTATGGCGCCAGTATTGAAGCGGAGGTAGGGCTGGTCGGATACCAAGATGGTGAACCCAGCGAGGGGACCACAATCTCTGACGCCGAAATTTTTGCAAACGCATGTTCTGTTGATGCCTTAGCGATTTCTGTCGGCAACCTGCACTTACAAACGAAAGGCCATGCAACGATCGATTGGCATCGACTAGCAGCGATTGAGGCCGTCACAACCATGCCTTTAGTATTGCATGGCGGTTCCGGTATTCACCCAGAAGACCGACTGCGTCTCGCCCGCGATCACCGGGTTCGGAAAATCAATTTGGGTACGGAATTACGCAAACAGTTCGGGAGGGGCCTCCGAGCCATATTGGCAGATGACCGAGCGCTGTTTGATCGCACCGAGATTATGCTCGGTTCCGTAAGCAGCATGCATACCCTCGCTGTCGACTTACTGAAAGCCAGCTGGTACCCGTACTCGTAACGCAATTCAGTTCTGTCATGTTCAAACAACTGCGCACGGGCGCTTGTACTCATTTTTTTATAATGTTATGTTATAATGTTACAAAAAAGGTTTGGTAGATGTACACACGCTCAGAGGAAACTCAAAGACAGATTATAAAAATACTTCGCGATGCCGGTAAGCATTTGTCGGCGTATGACATCACGGCGGCAATGAGTGCTAGTAATCCGAAAATTGCGCCAACGACGATATACCGTGGGTTAGCTGTTCTGGTAGATAAAGGCCTTGTGCACCGCTTAGAATCGACGAATTCCTATATGGCCTGCAAACATGAGGGGCGGCACGATGCAGCCATTTTATCGATTTGTCATTCTTGTGGTGAAGTCGAGGAAAGTAATGCCCCTGGATTGATCGACGAAATCGCGAACGCTGCCAGTGAGATTGGCTTTGCGCCCTCCAAGCATGTCCTTGAAATGCAAGGGGTTTGCTCAAGTTGTGAACCTCAGAAGGCAGCACCATGACGCCAAAACAGGGCAAAATAGCGAGCCTTATCCTTCAAGGCGCGTGGCTCAGACTGATCAGCGCGCTGGTGGTTCTTGGTCTTTTGTGGCTCGGCTTCGGTTGGGCGCTATGACATCGCAAGCGGCCATTTCCTTTGATAACCTCGCCTTGGGCTACAACCAACAATCCGCGATCGTTGACTTGGCTGCCGAAGTCGCCGTCGGCAGTTTGACCGCAATCGTCGGACCCAATGGCGCCGGTAAATCAACCCTTCTCAAAGGAATTGCAGGACTGTTGACGCCGTTGGAAGGGCAGATGCGCGTTTCTTTTAACCGGACCCACGAAATTGCTTATCTGCCCCAACAGTCAGATATTGATCGCTCATTTCCAATCACGGTGCGTGATCTGGTCGCCATGGGTCTGTGGCATGATATTGGTCCGTTCGGTGGTATTGGCCAAAAACATCAGCAAAGTGTCGCCCGCGCGATTGCTAGTGTTGGCCTCACCGGACTTGAATCGCGGTTGATCGGATCGTTGTCCGGCGGACAAATGCAACGAGCGCTGTTTGCCCGGCTCTTATTGCAAGACGCACCATTGATGCTTTTGGATGAACCCTTCAATTCGGTTGATGAGAAAACAATTGTTGATTTGATCAGCCTCGTTTTGCGGTGGCACCAAACTGGGCGAACTGTCTTGGTCGTTATGCACGACCATGAAACTGTTCGCGCTCATTTCCCAAACGTACTGATGCTGGCGCGTGAATTGGTTGCCCATGGCCCAACGGCCGAAGTTTTAACGGCAGAAAACCAGTTTAAAGCGCTGCAAATGTGTGAGGCCTGTGTTGGGCCACCACACACCTGTGGCCGGGCGTGATCCTTATGTACGACTTGCTGATTTCACCCTTTTTGGAGTTTAGTTTTATGCGCCGTGCGTTGCTGGGTAGCGCGGCAATTGCACTCGGCACAGCGCCGGTTGGGGTATTTTTAATGCTGCGCCGCATGAGCCTCGCTGGCGACGCAATGGCACATGGCATCTTGCCAGGCGCCGCCATCGGCTACCTGATATCGGGATTATCGGTGAGCGCCATGACCATCGGCGGGCTAGTGGCAGGTGTGGCAGTTGCGTCGATGTCAGGGTTGATTTCACGGATCACCAGCCTGCGGGAAGATACCAGTCTTGCAGCGTTCTATTTGATCTCGTTGGCCCTGGGCGTGCTGATTATCTCGGCCAAAGGCAGCAACGTCGATTTGATGAACGTTTTGTTTGGCACCGTCCTGGCGCTTGATAACGCGGCACTCATCTTGCTGTGCTCGATCACGAGCTTTTCAACTCTAGTGTTAACCTTGTTTTACCGGCCCCTGGTAATGGAGTGCGTCGACCCACAATTCTTGCGGACCGTCAGCGGCATCAGCGCCATAACCCATTTCGTTTTCTTGATGATGGTTGTTTTAAACCTGGTGGGCGGCTTTCAAGCGCTTGGCACGCTGATGGCGGTCGGCATCATGATATTGCCAAGTGCCGCCGCGCGATTTTGGGTGCGCGAAATCGGTTGGATGATTGCCTTAGCCGTCGGGATCGCGGTCACCTCAGGATATGTTGGCCTGTTGCTGTCGTACCATTTCAGCTTTGCCTCCGGCCCGACCATCATATTGATTTCAGGCGTTGCTTACGTTTTTTCGGTGGTTTTCGGTCCCGTCGATGGCGTTCTCAACCTGTTACCTTCTCCACTAACGAACGAAAGAGAGACGAATTCATGAAATACATGAACAATTGGCTGCCAACCGTGGTTGGCGTCGGGCTATCGCTGGTCAGTGTGCCAGTCTTTGCCCAATCGAGCCGGCCCCTACCCGTCGTGGCAAGCTTCTCGATCCTTGGCGATATGGTCAGAGAAGTTGGGGGCGAGCACATTGACCTAACGGTGATTGTTGGCCCGAATGAAGACACCCATGTCTTCATGCCAACGCCACAAGACGCGCGTGCCGTCAGCAACGCCGAAATTCTATTTGTCAACGGAGTAGAATTTGAAGGCTGGCTGCCACGATTGGTCGAAGCGGCCGGTTTTGATGGCGAGCTGGTGGTGACCACCGAAGGGATGACCCTGATCGCCTATGAGGACGAGCATGATGAACATGACGAGCATGATGAACATGACGAGCATGATGAGCATGATGAGCATGATAAACATGACGAGCATGATGAACATGACGAGCATGATGAACATGACGAGCATGACGAACATGACGAGCATGATAAACATGACGAGCATGATGAGCATGATAAACATGA
>CAXBRM010000043.1:0-11530 GCA_963978305.1 uncultured Rhodospirillales bacterium | reverse complement strand
CAGGGGCGGCCGCAGTGCCGTCATCTCTGGGCAATTGGCAAAGCTAGGCTTCTCGAATGTCTATGATGTTCGCGAGGGCATGTTGGGCAATCAGCACGGCGCAGGCTGGCTGGCCAACGGGTTGCCCACTGTTTCATTTCGTCCTGATGAATCGCTTTAACGGCTGGCTGCCACCACTTGTTCAATGATCTCATGCAAGCCTTGGTTAAAATCTTCGTCACTTTGGTTCGCAGACAGTCCTTCTAACAAAGCCCGGCTAAAGCTCGCAATCATCCCATCGTTCTTGGCAAGATGCTGACAAGCTTCCCGGCGCGCGAAACCACCCGATAGAGCGACCAGGCGTTGCACAGCAGCATGGTCACGCAAAGCGGCGTAACTGTTGGGCAGCTTCGGAAGGCTGAGCTTCAAGATCACTTCTTGCTGATCACTTAACTGATTTAAGTGATCCATCAATTGCGCGGCCAGCAAATCTTCAATCGCTGCCCGATCTTCGGCCTTGATGTTCACCTCAGGCTCAATGATTGGCACCAGCCCGGCGTCAAGCACTCGCTGCGCCACATCGAACTGTTGTGCCACAACGGCTTCGATGCCAGCCGGATTCAATTCATGTATCACCGAGCGCATCTTGGTGCCGTAGACATCATGGCGATTGGCCAATGCCAAAAGCTCCGACAACCGAGGCATAGGCTTCATTTGCTGAACACCACTTTCAAGCTCAGCCAATCCTGCATCAACCTTCAAAAACGGAATGACTTTAGCTTGTTCCCACAAATATTGTGCCGTCGGCAAGCCGTCAACCTGACCCAAAAGCGTCTTTTCAAATAAGATTGCTCCCAAAATGCTGCCACTCTTAAAACTCGGCGCTTGCATAAAACGACAACGCATTTCATGCACCAGCGCGAACATTTCATCCTCATCGCGCCAATCGTTGGCTTGGTAGCCATAGGCGGTTAAGGCCTTCGGGGTTGAACCACCACTTTGATCCAAGGCGGCAATAAACCCGCGGCCGTGCATCATGCGGTCACGTTGGGTCGATTTCATGTTTTCCAGAGACATAAGTGTGTTCCGTTACTCGTGAAAATGAAAATGAAATTTGCACCCATTCTTGCCAGACTTATGATGACAATGGAAAGCTTAAAGTGACTTTATTGTATGCGGAAGCCGCAAAGCCGCCTGCTTAATCGCAAACCTCAACAGCCACAGGGCACGACGTTGCTCATGAATTCAATGAACCGAATTGGCCAAAACAGGTTTAGCTGAATTTCCCTAGTAAAAATCCCCGGTAATGGAGCGTTCGGTAGCAAAAAGTACGTCGGCAGTTGAAGCCGCTTGCCCGGCACCAGAAACCCAACCCATCCGCATCAGCGTCGAGGCCGCGCGATAGCCAAACAGCATCGGCGCCAATGCGTTGATGGACATCGAAAGACGCGGAATGCCCGGCTGTTTAACGGGACCGACAGTGGCAACACCCCCCTCCACTTTCAAGACCAAATCATACTTTCGGTCGAGTAAGGGATCATCAATGGCCAAGCGAACGGCACCATTGGCTGCAGCTCTATAGCCCCTGCCCGCCAGCGCTTGGTATGGATCGATGATCCTTGCTGCCAAAGGCTCACACAAAACTGGCTTTATATAAGTTGGCTGTGGCACCATCGCTTCGGCCAAATCCTCGCTGGCTTGCGGCTGCCAGGTCACCTTTTGATGAACAGTCCCAAAGCTAGCAATCGCCTTGACCAGCGCTCGGCTGGTTTCGACGTCGGCAGCCATCCAATCCTGCACCCAGATGGCTCGATCAGTTGGCATCGGCCCACCGGCCAGCATGTCCAGTATCAGATAGCCAACAAGTTCTTCGCCGCGATAAAACAAGAGCACTTCAGCAGGATCTTCATTGGTGGTTTGAAACAACATCTGCCAGCTTAAAGCATCACGTTGGTACGTACCCGTCGCGTGGCGTTTTGCGAGCAGTTGATCACGCAAACGCACGAGTGCATCACGGTCGGCGACACGGCCAGGTCGCGCTTGGATTGAGGCACTATCACCCCCCGGTCGAATCGCCGCAGGGTTAATTGAAAACATGCTGTAATCTGCAACAAGCTCAAAACCCGCCTTCCGGTATAGCTCTAAATTGGCAGGGAAAAGGCTCGCAACAGCTAATTTACGCTTCGCTGCCTCGCGAACAACAGCAGCATTCAAAGCGCTCGCCACCCCGCGTCCTCTGACAGCTGGCTCGACAACCAGACTGGTGAAGCTCAGACCGCTGAGTGCCTTACCGCCACACCAAAGGCCGCCGCCAAGCTCATCTTGCAACAAACCCACACTGGCGACGATATCACCAGAAGGTGATTGCAAAAAATGCACGATATCTGGTGCGAAACCGCCATACCACTTCGCAGCAAGACTGCTTGCTCCGCTAAACCCAACGCGTTCATGCCGCGCGATGATCGGGCGAAGCGTCGTTGCCTGTTCAGGCTGATAAGGGAGCAGAGAAAACATTTGTCATTTATCCTCAGGTGTAAAGCGCTGCGATACTTTTCCACGGTATTTAACAAACAAATGCTCGGTCGTTTCATCGGTTTGCCAAAACCCCAACGTAACGCCGCGGGCTTGCGAGCTGCCGGTCGCGGTTTTTATGTCGTGATCACTTTTGGTGATCCGCTGGCTGATACGTAACGCCCAGTGTTCGAGTTTTTGACGACCATCGGCCATCGCCGCCAAATGCAAGAGATCCTCACTAGCGCCCAAATTGTTGAGCTCGTCAGGGTCGTCTTGTAGATCAAACAGCATCGGCGGCAGCTTGTCTTCAGCACGAAATTGGACATATTTCCACCGCTCAGAGACAACCGCAAACCAACGAGACTCTTCCACGCTCAGCTCCAGGCGTTCTCGCACAGGTGTAAACGCAAAGTCATATTCACTGATGGCGTAATCCCGAAACTCTCGGTGATCGGTCAACTCGCCGCGCAAGAGTGGCATCAGGCTCCGACCCTCAAGGATATGGGCTTTATCGGCGGCTGTTTCGGCGCCAGCGCGAAATTCGACAAAAGTCGGGGCCAGATCAATCGCTTCGACCAAAGCTTGGCTGACGGTTCCTCTGGTTCCATCGCACTCTGGGCTAGGATCGCAAACGATCAATGGCACCCGGAGAGAACAATCGTGAAAAAGGCCTTTCTCAGCCAAATAATGGTCACCGAGATAGTCACCATGATCACTGGTCAAGACGATCATGGTTGTCTCGATTTGCCCACTTTGCTGTAAATAATTGAGCAGGCGACCCAGTTGATCATCACATTGCTTGATCAACCCCATGTAAGCCCCCAAAGTGGCCTCACGTCCCAGATCGCTTGAATGGGTTTTTGCCATCGGAGCATTTTGAAAACGCGCCAGGAGTGGATGGGGGTCTTCGCGCCCGGCACTGCCTTGTACTGTTGGCGAAAAATGTTCGGGGCCATACATATCGTGGTAGGGTGCTGGCACAATGTAGGGCCAGTGGGGCTTGATATAACTGAGGTGAACACACCAGGGATCCGCGTCTGGCTGCTCCCCTCTGGCCTCAAGCCAGTTGATCATCTCACCCGTCAACCACGGCGTTTCGCTGTCTTCCTCACGCACGTTCGCCGGCAACTTAGCGTGCATTAATTCAAAGCCAGACAACACATTGCCCTCGTCGTCCACAGCACTATTCGCGAAATCATGCCAGGGATTTGGACTCTCGTAACCCTTTGCCCACATATATTTATTATAAGCAGAGTCGAGACCGATTTCAGGATTATAGGGCCCATTAGGTCCCGTCGGCACCATACCATCGTCACGAACATGGGGATCAAAGCCACATTCGCGAACACGAACGCCAATAATTCCATCTGGGGCGATGCCAAGACGCTCAATCCCGTCCCAATCGGCTTTCATATGGGTTTTGCCAATCAGCACACACTCCATCCCGACATCCCGCAGATGATCCCCCATGGTCGGCTCGCCAACCCGTAGCGGCACCCCATTCCAGGTCGCACCATGGCTCGCAACATAGCGCCCCGTATAAGTGCTCATCCGGCTAGAGCCACACTGTGGTGATTGAACATAGCATCGGTCAAATCGAACACCCTGGCTTGCAACCCAGTCAAAATTGGGCGTATGTAAATAGGGGTGCCCCGCGCAGCTTAAATAATCCCAGCGTAGTTGGTCATACATTATGAACAAAATGTTCTTGGCTTGGCTTGCTTTGGTCATCAATGTCGGCTCTCAAATAAGGTGACTTGTCATGTATTCTTATGACCCTTTAGACGAAAACCACGGCCTCCGCTATGACCCAATCAAGGCCCTTGTCATGCCAAGACCTATTGGATGGGTCAGCACGATGTGTTCGACAGGAAAGCTCAACCTAGCCCCTTATAGTTTTTTCAACCTCGTCAATACAAGCCCTTATCAAGTCATGATGGCGAGTGCTGGCGAAAAAGACAGCCTGAAAAATATCGAGGACACTGGCGAAATGGTCTTCAACGGGGTCAGCTTGGCACAGCTTGCAGCGATGAATACGACGTCAAGTTTGACGACCGAAAACGAATTCGAGTTGGCAAAGCTGTCAACACTCCCCGCCGTTCAAGTGAAGCCACCGCGCGTCGCAAACGCGCCCTGGCATTTGGAGTGTCGGCTTGATCAAATCATCGAACTCAGATCGCCACCCCAAAAGAGGCATGCAATGGTCATTGCGACGATTGTCCAGGTTCACATTGTGGAGGACGCTTTGCGAGACGGAAAAGTCGATCAGGTCCAACTCCAGACCGTGGCGCGCTGCGGCTACCGTGACTACACGGTGATTGACAGTCTATTTGAACTCGAACGGCCATTGACCTAACTTTCGTCGGCCCTGCCCGACACGATCTCGCTTGAGAAGAGTGTCGCGGGCCACCGGCACACATTTGTGCGGTGCAACCCGAAGATATAATTGTTCGTGGGCTGCACAGAGTTCTTACAGAGCTTCAAGCCGCGCCAAGGCCGTCATCAACCCATTTCGGTTCGATTGAGCTTCTTCGCGCCCTGACTTGGCCTTCTCAATCGCCTCGGCAGGCGCTTTGCTGACGAAATTTGCGTTGGATAGCTGTTTATCAACTTTCGCAATTGCCGCCTCGGCTTTTTCTATCGCTTTTTGTAAGCGAGCTTTTTCAGCCGCAATATCAATCAGGCCCTCTAACGGCAAGACGTAGGTGACTTCATCAACGACAATCTGTGCTGAGCCTTTCGGTAACGTCCCGCTGAGCGGCGCGATGCTTTCCAGGTTTGCTTGACGGACCAGCTGATTATTGTGGCGCATGATCTTATCGAGCGTCTGCGGATCGGCATCCTGCACCTTAACCTGAAATTTACCACCTGCTGGTACATTCAAGTCGCTTCGTGCCGAGCGTATTGCCACCACCACTCGGATCAGCCAATCGATTTCGCTGGCCGCTACAGAAGTTTCGATGGCAACGCGCTTTGGCCATGGATTGCCGAGCACGAGCGTGTCAGGCTGCTGGGCGGCTTTGGCCGCAAACTGATGCCAGATTTCCTCGGTCACGAATGGCATAATTGGGTGCAGCATGTGCAGTAGCCGCGACAAGGCCCATGCCATCGTCGAGCGTGTCTCCGACTTTTGTGCCTCATCATCACCCCAGAAAACCGGTTTCGACAACTCGAGATACCAGCTGCAAAATTCATCCCAAATGAAGTGATACAAACCACCGGCCATATCGTGAAAGCGATAACCGTCGACGGCCGATTCAACGGCGTCGAGTGTATCATTCAGTCGGCTAACCAGCCACTGGTTCAGAGGCAATTGTACCAACGAGGGATCGAAATTCGGTGCAATCGCTGCCCCATTCATCTCGGCAAATTTGCACGCGTTCCAAAGCTTGGTGGCGAAATTTCGATTCCCCTCGACCCGCTGAGTGCTCAAACGAATGTCACGGCCAGGCGCTGCTAAACTCGTCAGCGTAAAACGCAGCGCGTCAGTGCCGTACTGCTCGATCACATCCAGCGGGTCAATGACGTTGCCTTTTGACTTACTCATTTTTTGGCCGTGCTCATCACGGACCAAGGTATGAATGTACACCGTCTTAAACGGTACATCGCCCATAAAATGCATGCCCATCATCATCATGCGGGCTACCCAGAAAAACAAAATGTCCCAACCCGTCGCCAAGACATCTGTCGGATAATACTTCGTTAAATGCGCGGTCTCATCCGGCCAGCCCAGCGTGCTGAACGGCCAAAGCGCCGAACTAAACCAGGTGTCCAAAACGTCCGGGTCACGGGTTAATTCGACAACCCTATCATAGTGCGCGTCCGCCTCAACCTGGGCCGCCGCTGCATCGTGCGCCACGAACACCTGACCATCGGGGCCATACCAGGCAGGAATCTGATGGCCCCAAATTAGCTGACGACTGATGCACCACGGCTCAATGTTGCGCATCCATTGAAAGTAAATTTTCTCGTAGTTTTTTGGAAAGATCGTCGTCTTACCTGTTTCAACTGCCTCGATGCATGGCTTCGCCAAAAGCTCTGCGTTCGCGTACCACTGCTCAGTTAAGTAGGGTTCAATGATAACGCCACTGCGGTCACCATGGGGAACCGTATGGGAATGATCGTCGATTTTTTCCAATAGACCCAAAGCGTCAAGATCGGCGACAACTTTTTTGCGCGCCTCGAAACGATCTAAACCTTGATAGGCATCTGGCACATTGTCATTCAGGGTCGCATCCTTAGTCATGATGTTGATCATGTCTAGCCCGGCGCGACGCCCAACTTCATAGTCGTTGAAATCGTGGGCAGGCGTGATCTTGACCGCGCCACTGCCTTGTTCAGGATCGGCATACTCATCAGCGACAATTGGAATCTCACGACCAACCAAGGGCAGCTTGACCATCTTACCCACCAAATGCTGATAGCGCTCATCTTCAGGATGCACTGCGACACCCGTATCGCCCAGCATGGTTTCGGGACGCGTGGTCGCGACCACAATGTGCTGGTTTGGGTCGTCCGCCAGCGGATAGCGAAAATGCCAGAGATGGCCATTGATGTCTTTGTTTTCGACCTCAAGGTCAGAAATCGCCGACTGCAATTTGGGATCCCAATTGACCAGGCGTGTATCTTTGTAAATAATACCGTCACGATACAAACGGATGAAAACTTCTTTGACGGCGCGGCTAAGCCCCGCATCCATGGTAAAGCGTTCGCGTTGCCAGTCAGGAGTCGTGCCAAGATAACGCAGCTGACGGGTGATTGTGCTGCCGCTTTCTTCCTTCCAGGCCCAAGCCCGTTCAAGAAATTCGTCCCGACTGATGTCGTGCTTGGTCAGACCCTGCTCATCCAACTTACGGTCAATGATCGCCTGAACCGCGATGCCTGCATGGTCGGTGCCTGGCTGCCATAGCGTATCGCGACCGCGCATCCGATTGTATCGGATCAAAACATCCTGCAAGGTAAACGTTAAGCCATGACCCATGTGCAGTGTGCCAGTCACGTTTGGCGGTGGCATCATGATGGTATAAGAAGGCGCACTACTGTCAGGGTTGCTCTGGAAATGTCCGCTGGCTTCCCAAATCTCGCGCCACCGTGCTTCGGCAGTCTGGCTATCAAAGGCTTTTTCCATCGCCATGGCGTGCATTCCTTGTCCGCATCGTCAACTCAACAACGTCGAGCGCAGAATAAACTACCGACCTGAAGCGCAGGCAATTGCAAGCTACGCGATCGGGCTATGCGTTTGGCTTAGAAACGTGGTTGGAAAGCCTGGTTGTCGGCAGTTACGACGCTTTTGTCTTTACTATTTATTGGTCATTGTACAGCCAGCGTAGAAAACTCGGCGTGGCTGTCGCCCTCTCATGATCCAAAAACAGATCCGAAGCAAAGTTATCAACTTTGCGGGTTTCGAAATCATCATCTGGACGGAAATATGGGCCATCAACCGGCAGTTGCATTTTTTCAGCCGTTAAGTCACCCATAGCCTGCAACAAAACATAACTCGCCACCACCTGAGCAGAACGTGTTGACGACAAATTCACTTGCGCACTGGTCAGATCTTTCTCTGCCGTCAACACGGCCAGAGCTGTGCCGACACCTGCTTCCAGTTCGGCTGCGGCTGACCGGACGGCTAATTCTGCTGCCGTTATCTGACTGACAAAGCTGCCAAGCGACGCTTCCTGGGCTTGCAAATTATTCCAGGCGCTGATCACGTTGGCCCGGGTGCTTTCACGCTGCGCTATCAGCTGCGCTTGCGCAGTGTCGCGGTCAATTTCAGCTTGCCGAACCCGGCTGACGCCAGCACCACCTTGATAAAGCGGCACACTAATCTGACCGCCAATTGAAAAACTGGTATTGTAATCACCGCTATTACGAAGAAGGTCCTGACTATGGTCTGCCCGCGCTGACAATGCCATGCTTGGCCCGTTTGACGCTTTAGCATCAACAATGTTTAACTCAGCTGCGCTCAGCGCTTGCTCGGCCTGGCTGAGCGCTGGATCACCTCGCATCGCACGGTCAATCGCATGATCCAGTGTTCGAGGCATGTTGGCAATCGTGGCTGGAAATGCCAAACCCGACGGATCACGACCGAAGATCCGCCGAAATTCTGCTTCAGCGACTTCGCTATTACCGACCGCCAAACGCAGCCTCGCTTGCTCGCCCTGGAATGCCGCTTCGAAATTTGCAACCTCTGTACCAGTACCGAGCCCAGCATCAAAACGTCGCTGTGCCTCATCACGACGGCGCAAAAACACGCTCACCGATGCCCGGTTCAGACTTTCCACGGCTTGAGATGTGATGACTCCAACATAAGCGTTAATTGCTTCCAACAACAAAGCCTGCTCTTGGGCCCGATATGCTGTCCAACCACTTTTCAGCCCCAAATAAGCCGAGTCAATTTGGGCGTCGATCGTGCCGGACAAATCAACCTGCTGTGTGACGCTGAGGCTCACGCCCACGGCACCATCATTAACAAATGCCGGGCAGGCACCAGAACTGCTGGCGCAGGGATAGCCATAGGTGCGGCTGACCGACGGCGAAACGCCCAGGTTAACCTGTGGCATTGCCGCACCGCTGGCCTGATTCACACCCTCGTTCTGCGAGCTGATGCCGAGCTGCGTAGCTTTCAGAGTCGGACTGTTGGTGTAGAAATGCGCCAAGGCATCATTAATAGACTGCGCGCTTGCCGGGACTTGGGAATAAAGGACAGCAATACCCAACAATAGGGGCAATAACTGCCCGTCGCGGTAACGCCTCAATGTGCGCACTAGTGGATACGCAAAGCCACCCGCGCTTGCTCGGTCCTGAGCCATATAGATTGTCCGCACGTTTTAATATTATGCGCCTATCCTACACACAAGACGCATAATATCAACAACAGTTATTCAAAAAATTTGACTTAAGCCTTTGCACCCTTTCAGCTAATTGAAAGACGATGCATCGACAGACAGCTGGTTGGACAAGACAGCTAAAATTGAAACCCTTTTGGGACGCTAAACTCAGGCAAAACCGGGATATTGGCGTCAAATAATGGTCGAAATGACGCCGAGTCGCCAAATTTGGTATATAGGCGAACTTGACTGCGGCCCCTGGTATCGAGCATGGGACAGACCAATCGCCCGCCCTCTGCCAATAAATCCAACAATGCCGACGGCTCTTTCTGAATGCAGCCGTTGATCAAGATCGCATCTACGCTGCCGGGATCTCCGACGCCCTGTGTCACATCGGCTTGAATTACGGCGACATTTTCACAAGCGTTCTCGATCAGTCGTTTTTGAGTGGCTTCGACCAACTCGGGATCGCTATCGATTGCAATAACGGTTTTCGCCAGCTTGGACATAATCGCCGAGCCGAAACCTGTTCCACACGCAACTTCAAGAACGACATCATTGAGATCCAATGCCAAGGCCTGGATCATCCGAGCCATAATCATCGGCTCCATGACAATGCGTCCACCCGCGAGCGAAATATCCTCATCAACATAAGCCAGGGCGCTATGGCTTTCTGGCACAAACGCTTCGCGCGGCAATGACTCCATGGCGTTGACAATGGCCATATCCCACACTTTGTTGGTCCGGATTTGGCTCGAAACCATGTTTTGTCGGGCGATCTGACTGATCGTTTCAGGGTCGGACATGGTGAGTTTCCACTGCTGACATAAGACAGAATCTATGCAGCTTTATATTCCGCTACTTTTGCTTCGCAAACCATCCGGAAGCATAGCAGATGTCAGGCTAAGTTTCGCTCAGCGCTTGACCGGATTGCCGCGACAAGGGACGCCAACCCATTCTGGCGTGTTGGGCTGAGATGCTCGCTCAATCCAATTTGGTGAATCACGTCGGGTGGATTATCGAGAATTTCTTGTGCCGTCCGGCTGTGATACAACGCGCGCATCACAGCAATCAGCCCGGCAACAATGGTTGAATCGCTGTTCGCCTTTAGCATCAATCGCCCATCCTGCCAGCTGGGAATGAACCAAACTTGGCTTTGACAGCCCCGGAGCAGAAACTCATCACGCATTTCCTCTTCCGACAAAGCCGGCAACTTGCCGCCCAGATCGATCAACTGGCGGTAGCGATCCATCCAATCATCGAACAAAGAAAAATCGTCGATCAATTCTTGCTGAATTTGTGCAATCGTCTTGGTCATTTCGGTATAAAGCTTCCGTTTTTCCCCAGGCTCTTTGGGCAGTGATATGTTACAACTGTGTCATCTGTGATACGCCCATCCTACAGAGTCGGGTTCCGGTTTGGTTATATAGTTAGAAAAACGCTACCGCCAAGGAAACCAGCGGTCGGGTTTTGAGCAGGACTTCAAATCGTCAATTCGGCTTTGAGCACTGATTTCCAGATCTTTGATCTATTATCATTTACGGGAACTCATCACTATGATCCGAACATTACTGACTACGACCGCTTCGGTTGTTGCCGCCTCTGCAGCTTTCGCTGACGGTCACTTCCAGCCTGCCGTCATTTTTGACCTTGGCGGTAAGGTTGACAAATCCTTTAACGAAGCCGCCTACAATGGCGCAGAAGCGTTCAAAGCCGAAACCGGCGTTGAATACCTTGAATTCGAAATCACCGATCCATCACAACGGGAATCGGTACTGCGCGAATTCGCTGAACTCGGCGCGAACCCGATCGTCGTCATGGGCTTCGCACAAGCTGATGCGATGGCCGCTGTTGCACCCGAGTTCCCAGACACTAACTTTTCTATCATCGACGTGGGCTGGCTAGGTGGCGATAACCTCCGGCAGTACATTTATGAAGAGCATAAAGGTTCTTACCTGGTTGGCGTAGCCGCAGCCCTCGCCTCCGAAACCGGCACCGTTTCGTTCGTCGGCGGCATGGACATACCATTGATCCGGAAGTTTGCTTGTGGCTACGAGTTGGGTGTCAAGTCTGTCAATGCTGACGCTGGCGTGATCGTTAACATGACCGGCACAACGGGTGCAGCGTGGAACAATCCGACCCGAGGCGCAGAGCTTGCCCGTGGCCAGCTCGCTGACGGTTCGGACGTCGTTTATGGGGCGGCTGGCGGC
>CAXBRM010000042.1:0-11591 GCA_963978305.1 uncultured Rhodospirillales bacterium | reverse complement strand
GGAGTACGACCTGGCCGAACGCATGCACGCCACACCATGGTGGTGGGCGACCGAGTTGCCCAACGTCAACGCGGTCAACTTGGTCCAGGTCGGCATCGGTGGCTGGCAGGTTCCGCGGGCAGGCGTCCAGGCGGGCCGCAAGAAGAACTCAAACATCCTGACTATGGATGACATTGAAGAAATGGGGCTGGAGAAAACCGCTGAGGTCGCGCTTGAAATGGCGTGGAAGGGTTGTGATGCCGTATATGTGAGCTTTGATGTGGATAGCGTAGACTGCGGATTTGTGCCTGGAACCGGGTGGCCAGAGCCGGGCGGGTTCTTGCCTCGTGAGGCGTTAAAGCTGCTGGGTCTAGTTGCGGCTGAAGGGATTTGCGGTCTTGAGGTGGTTGAGGTTAGCCCGCCTTATGACACCAGCGATATTACTGCGCTATTTGGGACACGTGTGATTGTCGAGGCTCTTGGCAGCATGGTCGCCCATGGTACCATGGGCAAGCACAAGGCGATCATAGACAAACCTGTCGACTTCACGGTCTAACCGAGCGAGAGCCACCCGAGGCTCATGTGAAACAAGAAAGTTACATCATGCATGACGGACATCATCACCATCGCCCAGATCATCACACCCTGGGTGGAAATGCCAAAGGCGTAGCACAGTGGCAAACGCCTCATTTGAGCTATGAAGTAGACCAAGCCATCTCTGATGAAGCCAAGGACTTGGACCTGGTTGAGGCTGCCTTTTTCCAGGGTTATGCCCTTGCCGAGGATCCGGTTAGTTTTCTTCGTCTTAGTGGCATTGCCGTTGAAGGTGTCAGGGATGGCAAGCTGTTAAAGCTGTTGAGGGTTGAGCAAGCTGAAAAAACTGACATCTCAACCATCACACCGCATTTGGGTGGTCAGAGTTACAGCGTTGATCCCCTGCCAGCTCGGCTTGTAAAGAAAAGAAAAACTTCGGAATTCGTTTATTTTGATGGCGAAAGCGTAGTCAGCCTGGACTTTAACCAAGCCAGATCCCTCGAACCTGTTGATAAAGATTGAAAGGTAAAATCAACATGAAACAAACTTTGTATGCACTCTTTTTATCGCCATTGTTTGGCGGCGTGGCTCTCGCTCATCATGAGAACGGTCCCGCAAGCGAACTCTCTTTGGCTTCTTTTGTGATTGTCGCAGTTATCGTTGGCCTTTCGGCTCTATTGGCGACTTTTGCAATACGGTCCAGGAACTAAATGACAAGTTACTGCTACTGCTCCGAAATCACTTTTCGTTCATTGGAGCGTACGTTTCCGGCTTTATATCTAAAAATGTAATTGACCCCTGTTCCCTGGCGTTTCACTCAGGCTTTTCAAGGACAACTGCTGCCATTGACGAGCCGCACATCACAGACGCAGTTGTGCCGGCTCTGCGCTTTTGTTTTTTTGACGAACTTTCGCTGCCTCCGTCCCAATGCAAGGGGGCGGTTCGGTTCGATCGACCTTATTAGGGCTTGTGATTAGTCGATTGTTCTAAGCTTCTGACTGAATCTCTCCAGTATGTACATTTGCACTTCATCACTCATATGCTTTGCATACTGATATAGAGCGGACCGATCCACTTCCCTTCGAACTTTATCTGGCTGTATCCTCGTGTCGCCCATGAGCTCAGATGGAACCTCTAAACCGAGGAAATCAAAAATCTGCCGTCTTTGCGTTTGCGTGTCGGTGATGAGCTCCTCCAGGGTCAGAATTAGAACACGACCTGGATATCTCGCATGTGCCTGAAGAGCCTTTCGAAGGCAACGTGTAATCTCAGTTAAAACCCCATCCATGTTTATTTTGACATCCGATAGCGAATTACAGGGTGAAACTTGATCTCTCAGGCCAGCCTGCCAAAAATAGCGTTGATGCCTCGACCAAATTATGGCCCGCGGGTCACGAGAAATGAAAAGGATCGGTACATCATAGCGCGCCAAAAGCTGGTCCATTATCAGGCTGTAGTCTGGGAATTTGTCTATTAGCAATGCCGTTTCGCTGACACCCGGAGCCTCGGCGCGCAACACCCGATAAGCGTCCAAAAAACTGGCTTGGTCTGCCATTCTGACCAGAGTTTCATGGGGCACTTCCCAGCTTCTGATCATGCTGTCTTGAACTTTGGACCTTATCGATAAAATGTCGCTCGGCTCTTTCGCTTGCAAAACACCACACTCAAACCGAGTTGCGAGGCTGCTATGGGCAGACACTATGGACGATAGGAAACTTGTGCCACCCTGTTTCAAGCCGCAAACAATACACTTCACGATGGGAGAAATTTGTTCCACTTTCTTTCAACCAATCAAAGCTCTAAAGACATATGCGACGGAAATTGACATCTTCTGGTAGCGGCTGCGAGGAACATTGGTCATAAAAATCCATCACGTCAGCATTATCGGTAAATCCCTCATTGTTAAAACGCAGAAATACAAGCCGCTGCCCAACAAGGTGTCGGCCGCACTCTTCAATGAACCACTTGTGGTCGTCAACCGACCAATTTTTGTTAAATACTGTCCAAAAGGCAATAACAGCCTCAGTTCCTGGTGAAATCCCCAAATCTTTCCCGCTGGTTACTCGATGCTCTGCCACCCGTGAAGTAATGTTTAGAACTTTGCGGGTTCTTCGATATACTTCCATAACCTCCAGATCAATGTCGCACCCATACATTTGACACCCGAGCGCTTTTTCAAGCAAAGTAAACAGATATCCGGGTCCGACACCAAGTTCGTAAACCTTCGCCCCTGCCAGGATCTGCATTTCAAGCACATATTTGACATTTTTTGATACGTGTTTTTTGGGCCAGCGAACGTATTTCGATGGTGCACTCGGATGCGGCAACCCATCTTCACCCAGCTCACCGCGGCCGTTGGCGGCCCCAAGTCCAAAATCTAAATGAGATTGATCGCCAGCACGTTTTCTATCCTCATACAGGTCCATAATTTCCTGATAAATCGGCGCAGCTTTGCGACAAATTTCCAACTGATACTTAATGAGATCGTCAAGCAACTGATTCTGGGAACGCATAATTAGGTCGCCTTTCCATAGGATTTCCACAATGCCTTCAGCAAAGCCCTTTGCATGGCCATGATCTGACAATCGGGACCAGCTGATCAATGTGAATATTCTCCCTTATATATGGAAATCCTCTTGGTGAATGCTTTAAAATAAATCGATCTCTGTTGGCGTTTGAACTGGCCAACACAGCTCACAAAATAATCAAATTAAATATACGGCAGCCAGTTTTTTGACATCAGCCGTTTGTGACAATCAATAGCGAGAATTTGCTAAAGAAACCAAAATAAGATCGATGTGCGATCATATACTGGAGGCACTCTACTCTGGGTTTTATTTCTGGCGTTTCAATCGGATCACAAGAATACGGGTATTGACCTTAGATACCCAGCCCAGATACGTCTTAATTTACCGAGGGTATGGTTTCACAGACACAGTAAACGAGACGATACTTCAGTAAGTCCTTAATATCTGCAAAACAGAGCAAAGTTCGCTAAAACCGCTGGAATTTCTGTGTATTTTTATCCACGATTGAGAAACGACCCATGACTGGGATAAAAGAAATGATACCGATCGAAACTCAATTGTCTGAAATGGTTTCTGATATTTCTGAAAAGCGAAAATTATCCCTATCAGCGGTTGTGAAATTTTTCTTATCCGTAATTTTATTAGTAAAATTTGTACCCAAATTCAAAAATCGCCCATCAAAAGCCCACAAAACTCCAAATCAGGTAAAGGGTTAGGAAATCGATTGGAGTGACACCATTATCTACACAGCGCTTTTCGGTGATTACGATAATTTTGTTCCTCCATCGAAGAACTCACTCAAAAACATCAAACGTTTTATTATTTTTACCGATCAGGATTTAAAATTTCACAGTGATGACAAACTACAGATCGTCAAACTGGATATAAATAACATCAACGGAAAACATGCAAATCGCTGCATTAAAATGAACCCTCATGTTTTTTTAGGCCCTCATAAATTCAGCTTATATATTGATGCCAACGTGTGGCTGCATAGCCCACCGTCGGCTTTTTTTCATGACATCCCCGAGGATGCATCGGCTATTTTCTTTGCACACCCAGATCGAGGCGATGTCTTAAGTGAAATTCTTTATTGCTTGTACTGTCGTCGAATTTCTTTTCTTGAATTTTACAGCTTGAAGAATTTCATCAACGCGAATGATGTGGCTTCGCATCCCCTGTTTGAAGCCAACATAATTTTGAGGCGGAATTCTACTGCTGCCCAGAGGCAAGGTTCATTGTGGTGGCAGCTGTACCAAAAATACCCTTATCGCGATCAATTTTTGCTGTTCCAATCCATCACAATGAGTGGTCTGGGGTTTACAACAAGAGATACCCAAAATGGAAACTCGAGGATTAACCGATTTGCGGTTAAATCGGGTCATAAACGATGAAACCTCTGATCTTTGTGTACGATGCCGGTTCAAAAAACTCTGGCTCAACAGCGATGCGCATATTCCAGCTGAGCCAAATTGCAAAATCTGCCAGAATTATCAGCAAAATAGTATCCAATGAAATCGATTTTAACGGCATTTCCGAAGCTATTCTTTTATTTTCAAAAAATTGTGGCAAATGGGCGTCGGAGAATCAAGATATGATAAAGAGAATTCGTAATAGAAATATGTTATGCTACGACCCTTTAGATAATTTATTATAAAAAAATACCCTTTTATATTTCGATTGTATTTTAGCTTATTCATTGACACAGTATTTTTACTTGTCAAATTACTTTCCAAGAATCCATCCGATTCTTCATCACTACGATTTATTTTTAAAACCGCAAAATTTTGAAAAGACTAAAACGATCGGTTACTTTGGTGAGACTATCAACATGTTGACACCCAAGAGTCGTCACTTGTCAAATATGATCGACATTCATCATATTGATACGACAGATCAACGAAAAAATTCGGACTGGAGAAGCGAAGCAGTCAAGTATGATTTCCACTACACGTCACGTAATTCAAGGCCAATAGACGGCTACAAACCATTTACCAAAGGGTTCAATGCAGCAGCTAGTAACAGCATTGTTGTATTACACCGACCCAAAAAAAATTCAGAGGAAGCGCTTCTTCTCGGCCCTGATTATCCTTTTTACATCGAAAAAAATACGGACTTGAGCAGCCCAGAGGCTGTCACTGACTTTCTGTATCAAGACGACTCCCGACGCAAACATGCTATGGATATCATGAGATATTTAAAGGAACTAAGTTCGCCGGAAGCAATATCGGACCAGCTTTTACAATTTATGGCAACAGCCAGCTAAGTGACGAGGGACCGCGCGCTTGATGCAGCGGGCCAAGCGTATCCCTAGCACACCGACAAAGAATAACATAGAAAGATTGCTTCATCAGCAATGATGTCTTTTTTGAAAATCGCCAGGTTGTACCAGCCAGCATTTGCTGAATCTGCGACAGCCATACTCACAAAGCATGTCGACAATCAATCTAAGAGCAATGACTCGTGCGCAGTACCTCGCAAAACATCAGACACTTCATCAAAGTTTTTCAGCATTGATCGCAGGGGAAAAGGATTGGTCTGCTTTAAATCTGTGGTCAGGGGATACAGTCCAATACCAACAAAGTCTGCCACTAACCGAGCGTGACGCGAGCCGTCTTTGGAAGCCAGATCTTCATATCTGACCTCCATTACCCGTCTATCGGCTAAAGTCTGTCTGACGCCTGCAATCGCTGAAGCAGATGCATCGAGATCTTTGACGAGACCATTCACTGGAAGGGTGCAGGTGGTCAACTCAGCTTCAACTTTTCGATGTGCAGGTCCTAAGCGTTGACTGTTCACAAAATTCGAGACATGGCGCCGAAGAAGATTTTCTCTTACTAAATGAACCACGTGATACTTTTCAAAAACAAAATCTAAAAAAATTTTTGGCAGCAAATCCAACTGATTGTACATCAGAATAAAACAGAGCGCTGATTGGCGACCCGATCGAGTTTGCTTCTGCTCGGCAATATAGGATTGCCATGCATTTTTATAAAAACTACCCCATGTCATTGCGTTTTGCGCCGTGGCGTTTTGGACAAGATAATTCAAAAAACTTTCAGCGTTCTTGGTTGTATTTTGAAAACACTCGCCGAGTTGCATGACACTGGGATCCGACGCCATCATGGTCGATAAAAAGCGTGAACCGGACCTCTGTTGAGTAACAATACAAAATTCCTTAGGCATGATATATCCGCCTTTTCTAAGAATAAGGAACTGCCGAAACTTGCCACATGCCTAATTTATTTCGGCGACACATACAAACTTATATTGGCAATTTTCGATGCACAGAATGGCGAGCGCCTGGTGCGCAAAGCCGCGTGCGACCGAAGGGGGCGGCACAGGCCTTTACAGCACCCCCATCGCGGCAAGAATTTCAAATTGAGCGATATGAATGGCATGCTGTGTGGTGAGAACCTCGTTTTGAAGTTGATGCAGCCGAAGATAGGCTGATTGGATCTCGTCCAGAGTAAGATACCCTTGATCCAAGAGGGTTTCGGCGTTGGATAGCTTTTGTTCTTCCAAAGCGATCAACTGACGCCATTGAACCAGAATTTCCTGCTCCTGTTCAATCGTTGCCCATTGTTCGAAAAGGTCGGCTTGCAGATTCTCCCGAGTTAAATTGAGGTCGCGTAGCGCCATACTCACCTGGTCCTGCGCGTTGGCGCGCTGTTCTCGTTGAATGCCGCCTTGAAAAATTGGTATGCTCACCTGAACACCAAAGCCACTGTTTTGCCGGCGAATGTCGCTGATTCCATTATCGTTAAGATGCGGGCGATCAAACATTTGTGTGTTGCCGATGCTTCGACTGTGCGACGCGGACCAGGATAGGCTGGGCAAATTAGAGCGGGCTGTGGCCCAAAGCCCAGCCCTGGCAGCACGGACTCGCGTTCGCGCGATCAGCACGTCAATGTTATTTTCCAGCGCAAACAGGATGGCTTCATCCCGATCGCGGGGGAAATGGGCGTCGATGTGGGCAATTTCCCCCTCTAAAACCTGAGTATCAGGTAAGTAGGTCAAACGGTTTAAACGCCGCTGCGCTTGGCTTGCCCGCTGTCTGGCTTTGGTCATGTTGATCAAAGATTGCCTATAATCGACTTCGGCAGCAAGGACAGCATTCATGGGACTGTATCCGGCATCGAAGCGCTCTCGGGTCTGGCGAAGCAGTGCCAGCAGGCTCTCGGCTTGGGCGTCCTGTGCCTCCATGAGCGCAGCACCGGCGTTGGCACTCAGATAGGCAAGCGCCAACTCGCGCTGAACAATGCCTTGTGTTTTTGCCAGTCGGAGCCAAGCCACTTGAACCAGCAATTCATCACGTTTGAGTTCCGCATCGTGACGCCCAAACTGAAACAGAGGTTGATGCACGCTTAATCCCAAGCTTCTGTCGAGGGACAATGATGGCGATTGGTCTGGCGAACGGTCGAGAAGACCATCAATCCGAGGCTGAGCGGTAAAATTCGCCCCAATCGTCGCAGACACGGTTGGCCATGCTTGGCCAGCCCGGATTCTGAGATTGGCCCTCGCCTGCCGGACCTCTACCTGCGCGGACAGATAGCTTTCACTGCGTGCCAGAGCGCGCTCATAGAGTTCAGACAAGCTCTGAGCCATCAATGGCTGACCACCCGATAAACACAGCCACGTCCAGCCGAGCGTCAAAAAGCTGGCGAAGGTTCTACCCACCGAGAGGATCAACGATGTTCAGAATGAGATCGAAATTTAACAATCCGCCGTTACTATCAGTAACTGCAACATCAATTATGATGTCTGCGGAATCAAATGATGCTGTGCCAGAAAAGATACCTGACGGACCGAGGGTATATTCGGTTGGCAACGCGGTGGTGGTTGTGAAGATCAGGTCGTCGCTCTCTTCGTCTTCAACAATCGTTTTCAGATCAAACTCAAATGACTCTCCATCGCTTATGAGGGAACCATTTTGCGATGCCAGAGTGTATGGGTCCGTGGCACCGTTCGCCAGTTTCGGTGCATCGTTTTCGTTTGTCACCGCAATTTGAAAGGTGGTGGTCACCGATTGGCCAACAGTGTCGGTTGCCGTGACGGCGACAACCTTTGTCCCGCCTTTTGACGGTGTGCCGCTAAATGTCCGCGTTGCGCTGTCAAACGACAGCCCCTGTGGGAGGTTGCTGGCGGCATAGGTCAGGGTCGTCTTGTCGTCCTTGAAAGCATTGCTCGGGATAGTAAAGGTAAACTGCTCGCCCTCTGCTGTTGTTTGAGAACGGATCCCCTGATCAACAACCGGCGTTTCGTCATCGTCAGCGAAAGCAAAAAGGTCGGTCAAGGCTACGGCCCCTACCCCAACCATGACGGCGCCGCCGCTGACCAGGATCGGCGGTGAAATCACGAAATCCGCTGCCTTTTCCCACCATCCAAGCTGTGATGCCGACGCTTTGCCCGTCAGGATTTCATCCGAACCAAAACCATAGGCGTCACTGGTGGTCGTACCAGGAAGCTCTCCGGCCCTGAGTTTCTCAAGTTCAATACTTTCGACATACAGTTGACCATCAAGAACCGTATAGGTCTCGCTTGGCAACAACGTTATTTTGCCATTTGCCAGAACCACGCGCATTGCCCCGTCAGCCAACAGCCCGTAGCTCAGATAATTGACCTGTATCAGTTCAGCTTTCGCGATCGTAACGCCACCCAAAACAGCCCCAAACAGGGTCACAATGTGCCTGGTTTTATGTTTATTGAAATGCTCTGCCATGGCTGCCTCATCATTTGCCCGCGTCGGTTTTTCCCGCAAAGGGATATAAGCAAGCGGCCGCCAAGCGTTCGATCCCAAATGATTTTTTGTGGATAAATTTTACATAAATTAGGCATAAATGCTGATTAGCGACTGTTTTGCACACGATTGTCTGTTTTCAAACGCCCACAAAGTGCTGGCGACGATCGGCAAGTTGGTGGGAGCGCTGCCCAGATTGACCGGAAGGCAGATCAAGAAATACTCCCCTGCCCAATTCAAAAACTTGAAAAAACTTATTGAAATTATTACGAATTTCATTCAATTATGAAGACAAGCGATACAGGATCGGTAATGGAAGCCACTGACTGTGCTGGTTTTTGTCCGGGCTGGTTCGTGTTGACGAGAATACTTTGAGGGATTGCATGTTTGGCGGCAAAGATCAGATAACAAGTGTGATGCGAATTGACACGATGGCTGACTGGCTGTCGGCGCATCAAACGACCGCCAGGAGCTTGAGAAAATGGCTTCGCGAACTCAGGGTTGTAGCGAACACGTCTCCCCGACAGCCGGAACCCGTCTGTGAAACCGTTCCCGAACAACCCGATCAACCCGAACAATCGGTGGCAGCAATTGATCCTGATCAGGCAACTCAATGGGTAAAAACAGCGTTGCGCAAGGCTTCGCGTCGATTGGATCGCTTGGTGAACAGCTATGACCGCCAAATCGAGTTAATTGTTGATGTCGATTGCGCTCTTGGTGATCAGGCCTTTACAAAGAGTCGCCAGGAACAGGGGTCAGGCCCGCTTTGCTACGTGCCTTTTCGGGGTACGCTGTCGGATGTTATCTTGCTGGCACATGAGTATACCCATGGCTTGCAGTCCCTGGCCTCAGACACGCATATGCCCGCCCTCGCCCGGGAAACATGCGCGTTTCTGGGTGAGTTTATCGTGGCGCAATACCTGCACGAGCAAGGCCCTGATCTTCACGCTGAACTTGAGATGGCAATCACAGACGATAACGCTGCGTACTTGGGCACAGATGTCGAATCCCTTTACCTGGCGTTACGCAATCCTGATGCCGATTATGATTATCGATGGAATTACCCGCTCGCACGGTCGATGGCGCGATGGATACGGGATCGCCAGCCCAATTTTGATTTAGCGGCTCTGCTGAAAAGCGGTCATCGGGCGCTGGGTTTACTGCCCTTTGAGCTGAAGTGTGAGAATGCCAACGACGCCAACTGGTTGCCAAAATATACGGCCATAGCAAGCGGTACCCGGTCCGACCTGTCGGCCAATTTGCGGATTTACCAACAGCTTGGGGCGATGGTGCTGCTCGATTCGGGTTATGACATCGGTGAGTGTGAGCGCTCGATCGCCGACTATTGGGAGGGTTTGCTGGCGCCGCTGAAGCGCGGTGATGCCTATCTCCAGCTGGATGCCTACGCACGACCGATCGGATACGCGACCTGGCGTCGTGGCACCGCCAGACACGTCCACCTGACCCGCCAGTGCGCCCCGTTCGCGGACCAGCGCCGTTTTCTGGAAGGGCTGCGTCAGCAACTGAAAAACGCTTCGGTGACATCCCTTCACCCCGGAACCGCCGAACCGGAGCAATCGCCATGGTGAAGATTCAACAGCCACAGCCTGATTACTACGCAACCATTGGTGGCATTTTGCATTTGCTGCAGCAAAGTCCTTACCATCGCCGACACGCGGTAGGCCCCTACATCAAGGACGAAATCTTGCCGGCGGTGCACGGCGGTCAATATCGCCTGTTTTTCAGCGCAGAGGGCGCGACGGTAGCGCTGCTGACCTGGGCCTGGATCACAAAACCGATTGAGCAGGACATCCACCAAACCGGTCGGGCACTGTTCTTTGACGAATGGCAAAGCGGCGAGCGTCTGTTTTTCAACGACTTCATTTGTCCGTTCAGCAATCCGCTCAAACTCATCAAAAACGAATTGAAGGGCGTCTTTAAAGACGTCAAGCGCGCCTCAGCGATTCGGCGCGGACCCGACGGCCAGGTCAAGCGCATCTCAATTTGGCGCAACGCGCGCGTGCAATTCGTTAACCCCACAACAAGGAAGGTCGCCTAAATGGTCAACACCGCTTATCCCGCTCAGGCATTTGATACGCCCCAGGCGTTGTTGCAGGGGTTCATAGACCTGCTATCGGAGGAATTTGAAAACCCCCACCAGCACCACGGCACAGTTATTTGCATCATGCCGGAACTCGATGACATCGTGCTCGAAGCCACAATCACCGATACGCTCGACATGCAGGTAAAGGACCGGGCCGCGGTCGATCTCAACCAGGCCGACGCCCGCTTAACCATGCCACTGGCGACGGTCGACCGGATTTTCCGAGATTTTGCCACCGTCGACTGGCGTGATCCCGAGATCATCGGCACGGTTGAGATGGCCGGCGATATGGCACTGGTTGAGCGCCTGGCCCGCAGCGCCGAGCGCCCGACCGATTGGACCTTGGACCGGTTCGCCGACGCCGAAGAACTGCACCGCGATCAAGGCTATCGCGAACTTAGCAGCATTGACACGCTTTACCGCCCAAGCCAGGCGACGGTGCTGGATTATATTGACGCCGGCCGACCGGCGATCATCCAGGGCCTGGGGCAGGAGATTTTCGAGCAGCCCTGGACACTTGAACGCCTCGAGGCGCTGTATGGCGACGCGGTCGTCCGCGTGCGCTCAGCCACCGACCACGTCACCATGCGGCAGTTCTGTGCTGAGTTGCGCGCGTTCATGGCCGCCAATGACAAGAGCTTTGATCGCGGCCTTGACATCCCCTACACCGAGGGTGCCGCCCTGCCGCCCGAGACGCACGCCCAAT
>CAXBRM010000041.1:0-11853 GCA_963978305.1 uncultured Rhodospirillales bacterium | reverse complement strand
GATCTGCTCCAAAACACGAGTGGAGAACGACATGTTTCGTTTAATTATGTCAACATTTGCTGGCCTGACCTTGGTTGCCTGCTCAGCGCTGGACGCCGATACAGTCGGATCTATGGACCCTGGTGCCAGCGCCCGATCAATGAGGTTCAATGACTCTGAATGTAGTTTAATTGTCGACAGCCGCACGGCAGTCGTCAAATCTTTCCATGGTAATCCCTTGAGATCAGGCGATGGCTATTGCGAAAAAACAAAGGAAGTTGCTGAGTCAACCACAACGGTCGCGCTTGCGACAATCAGTGGTGATGTCGCATTCGACGTAAATAGTGCAAACATCAAAGCAGACTTCGCCGCGAACCTGGACTTACTGGCTGAGCAAATGCTGGCCCGCACCAGTTCGAGGTTCTCAATTATCGGGCACACGGACTCAACAGGCTCGGAAAGCTATAATCAACAACTGTCGGAACGTCGCGCCAAAGCTGTTGCAGATTATCTCGTGACCCGTGGGGTAAGCCGTGACGTATTGTCAATTTTGGGCTTAGGCGAATCCCGCCCAATCGGGGACAACAACACTGAAGAAGGCCAGAGCAGAAACCGACGCGTCGAAGTGTTCGAATTAAGCGTCGATAACTAAGTGCACTGATCACGCGTTTGCGCCTCTTAACCGACGCCCGGCGCGCAGTGCTGAAAAATCTTGGAGTGAAGGGCGTGCTGCTCACCGGGTGGCACGCCCTGCGTATGTCTGGATCCCGCGGATTCGCATTGGCGCTGTTAAGAAGCAATACCTATTTGTCTGACACCGGGTAATGAATTAGCGAACTATGTTGCGAACCATCAGACTGTTCATGATTGTTTTGATGCTGCTACTGGCAGCAAGCGTCACAGTCATCTTGTGGGCGCGGAGCACCGGTGTTTTATCTCTGCCGCTTGCAGACCAGGCCGAAACGAACAGTCAACCCATCACCCTGGGCGCGCCATTTACTTTGACCAATCACTTAAACGAGCCGATTACTGAGCAAGCTCTGGCAGGTAAACCCATCGCTGTCGTTTTTGGTTTCACGAGCTGCCCTGAAGTGTGTCCGACGACCCTGTTTGATCTCGATCGATGGATGACGGGTGCCGACCCAGGGGGCCAGCGCTTAGAGGCCTTTTTTGTCACCGTCGATCCCGAACGCGACAAACCCGAAAATCTAAACAGCTATGTGACATATTTCTCGGATCGTATTACCGGCATCACAGGCCCCCCTGAAGATGTCTGGGCGTTGGCCGATGCATGGGCCGTTGCACACGAAAAACGCTATTTCACCGACGATCCGAATGATGGTTATGATGTCAATCATACGGCCAGCATCTTTTTAATGGATGCCAAAGGCCAGTTCCGCGGTACAATCAGCTATGGCGCCCCAGACAGACGCGCGATCGAAAAACTCAAAAACCTTCTCTGACTTCTGTCAGTGTCTTTGAAGGCGTTATCGCCTCGGGGTCAAGCATGACGCGAATCAGGCTTGGACCATGATGATCAAGACTCTGTTGTAGAGCAGCGCGAAAAGTTTTTGTTTCGTCAACTCGATGCGCCTGCCAACCATATCCTTGGGCAATGGCACAGAAATCAGGGTTTTCAATGATGGTTCCACTGATGCGGCTTGGGAAGTGGCGTTCCTGATGCATGCGTATGGTGCCGTACATGCCATTATCGATCAGCAGAACAATTAATGTCTGGCGCTGCTCAACCGCTGTTGCCATTTCCTGGATAGTCATCTGCAGACAGCCGTCGCCTGCCCAGCAAATAACTCGCTTGTCCGGACACACCAGCTGTGCGGCGATCGCGGCTGGCAAACCATAGCCCATTGAGCCAGATAAAGGGGCAACCTGACCATTTGGTTTGTAGCGCCAAAAGCGATGCAGCCAGGTCGCGTAATTGCCTGCACCATTACACATAACAGCGTCGGATACCTGACGTTTCAGTTCGGCCACAACCTCCGGCATTTGCACGGCTCCAGGGTGTTGTCCGATTGATGTTTGCCAATCTGAAAATTCGGCTTCCGCTTGTTTGGCTTGGAGCCGCCATTGAGCCTTGGGGACGAAATCAGCATCAACCAAGGCGTTGAGTAAACTGGATGGCTTACCAACCAATCCAAAATCTGGCTGGAACCAACGGCTCAGCTCCGCACCCGACGGCAAGACCTGTATCACTTTTTGGCCGTTGGCGCCCGGGACAAGCCCATAGCCTTGACTTGGAATTTCTGAGAAAGGCTCATTTAAAAGGAGCAATAAATCAGCCTGGCGAACACGCCGAACGAGAGCTGGGTTTGCTCCAAATCCTAAGTCACCAGCATAACCGGGCAGCCAAGGACCGGCACTACCCTGACGACGGAAACTGGCAATCAACGGCATGCCCAGTTTCTCGACGAGTGTTGTCTTATCAACCTCGCGATCAAAGGTTAGATCACCAATGATGGCCACTGGCTGTTTTGCTTGTTCCAGCAGCACCAAAATATCGGCAACCGCACCATCCGGCAAACGCGGCGTGGCTAGCGGTCGATAGGGTAACAGAACTTCGCAATTCACCTGCTCATCCAAGACATCTTCTGGCAAAACAACTACAACCGGACCTGGCCGCCCCTCTATCGCCAATGACCAGGCGCGAAAGAGCTGTTCGTAAACACGCTCAGCATGGTTCAACTCCAGCACGCCCTTGACCATGCCACCAAAAAAATTTTGATAGTTAACTTCTTGAAAGGCGTCGCGACCCTCAAATTGTCGGGCAATTTGCCCAACAAAAAGTATCATCGGTGTACTGTCTTGCTGTGCAACATGAACACCAGCACTGGCGTTGGTCGCGCCGGGACCGCGAGTCACCATGCAAATGCCCGGTTTGCCAGTCAGCTTGCCAGTCGCTTCTGCCATCATGGCAGCCCCACCCTCTTGACGAGCATTCACAAAACGGATGTCACTGTCATGCAGCGCATCCAGCACACCTAAATAACTCTCGCCTGGTACGCCAAAGACATGCGCGATTTTTTGAGCCTCAAGAAAGCCAACAATGGCTTGGGCAACACTTAAACGAGCAGCCATCGGATCACCACTGCCCCAATTGGCGCCGTTTTGCCATGACGCCCAGCCAATCATAGGCAACACTTGCAGCCGTCAGAGCAGTAATTTGGGCATGATCATAGGGCGGACTGACCTCAACCAGGTCCATGGCAATCATGTTAACACGCTCAAGTCCGCGAATAAGCTCAAGTGCTTGCCAACTGGCTAGCCCTCCTGAAACCGGCGTGCCTGTACCAGGCGCAAATGCTGGATCCAGGACGTCAATATCAAAGCTTAAGTAGACTGGCGCCTGCCCTGCTGTTTGTTCGATCGCCGCCAGCGTTGCTTGAATGCCGTGGCTATGAACCCAGCTGGCCGAAAGACCCTTAATGCCAACATCCAAGTCATTGTGAGTCCGAAGCCCAATTTGGATGCTATGATCCACATCGACGATGCCTTCCTCCACCGCCCGCAAAAACATTGTACCGTGATCCAACGGACCATTTGAGGGCCAGGTGTCGCAATGGGCATCAAATTGGACCAAAGCAATCGGCCCATGCTTTGCTGCATGGGCTTTCAGCAATGGATAGGCAACGAAGTGATCACCACCAAAGCACAGGCTCCTGGCACCGGCGTCGAGGATCTTCTGGCAGTGGGCTTCAATATCGGCGGGAATGCTCATGGGATCATGAGGGTTTAGCGTTGCGTCACCATAGTCGACCACCGCCAGGGTTTCGAATGGATCGAAACCGAAAGCATGACTTTTTAGCTCAGCAAGCTGAGTACTGGCTTCACGAATTGCGCGAGGACCAAAACGGCAGCCCGGTCGGTTGGTAACGGCGCTATCCCAAGGAATGCCCGTGACTGCAATATCAACATTATCCAAATCACGACTGTAGCGACGCCGACAAAAGCTAAGGGCACCAGCGTAGGTAGCCTCATACATCGTACCCTTCTTGGATTGCTTGCGGAACGCTTGGTCGGTGAGCTCTTCAAAGCCCGATGGCGTGGTCGACTGACTTGTCATGATGCCCTCAAAATAGAACCTGTCTTAGGCACATATCCTGTCGTTACCAGCTCGACAATCGAGAAAAGACAATTAGAGAAAAAAGGAACCGACAAGCGCCTGGTCGTCGGGGAGGGTCGAGCGCACGCACCCCTCGGACATGATAAAGATAGGCGCGCTCCAACGCGACGCTCTCTGCCGATTCCTTCTACTCTGTTTGCTTTTTCAAACAGACGGTAGACCAACAGCCATTTTTGGTAGCATGTTGCTCGGACTATGACTAATTTTTGACACTTCCAAGGGCTTGGCCGTCAGGCTCGAAAAAAATGACGAATTTTTTCGGCAATCAGGTGCCGGTCGAGCTCTGCATCAGAGCGGTGCGCATCATGAAGGACAATTTCAACCTGATCGGGGGGATAGGCCCAAGGTTTTGCACGAGCCAGCGCCGCCACAAAGTCGAAATCAAACTCTGGGTGTGCTTGAATGCTCTCAGCTTTTCCGTCGTAGGCTAAGCCGGCGAAGCGACAAAACTCGTTGCTGATGGTCGCCTGAGCTGCTGGTGGCAACTCGATAACCTGATCTTGATGCACGGCATTTAGACGGTACATCTCGCCGTCACCTGTATGGTACTCACGACATCCAAATGCCCATCCACCACTGAATTTCTGAACTTTGCCCCCAAGCGCCTGTGCCATAATTTGGTGGCCAAAACATACGCCGTAGATCGGGATACTTTGTTTGTAAGCCTCTCGAATAAAATCTTCCAAACGGGTTATCCAAGAATGATCCTCGTAGACGCCGTGCTTACTACCAGAGATTAACCAGCCATCGCATTCATGGACATCTGCAGGGAATTTGTCCTGATGCACTGGCCATCCGGCATAGTCAAAACCATCGCCCAATAGCGATCGAAATTGATCACCATAACTACCCCGCGCCTCAACAACCGGGAGCGGTGGCAGCCCACACTCTAGAATGCCTATTTTTTGTTGACGCATTTAGACCCCAGCTTTTTTCTCCAGCACCACTTTGAACCGGCTGACATAAAGATAACAGCGCCATGACTTGTTTAGAACAGACTTTTGGCTGTCCTCGCAAAATTGCTCTGAGTGCGGATGGCTAAAACGCAACCGTTCCAACAATGGTGGAAAATCCAATCGGCTTTAAACACGCGCACAACCACCGCGCAGAAGCTGACACAAAACATGTGAATCGCTCGGCTGTCTGCTAACACTCAAACGCTAGACGTGTTGGAATGCGCTCGCAAACACGTGATCAGACAACGCGCGTCCGGCAATTAAGCCTTCAGTGTTATCGCTTTCCCAATGGATACCGCCATATTCTCGGCTCATACCACCTTCTTCAGCCGCTTGTGACAAACTCGTCCAGCTTCGCCGAACACCGCGCAACTGTGTTGGCCAATTGATCAAATCAGGGGCCGTGCCACTGAAAGACACGCGGTCAGTACCAATAATATTGGCAATCATTCGTGCTGAAGCGGCGCTAAAGCAACTGTGCCCGCTCGTATAAGCCGGGAAAGGTGGTGTTGGGCTCAAGGTTTTCCATGTCGGATCATGCAAAGCCTGCAGCTCAGCGGTTGCCAAGCTCGGCGCTCGACTGCGAATCACAGTCTCCGGTCGGACGATATCATGATAATATTTGGTATCCCAAGTACAGATCGCACCGTCAGCTTGGGCAACACTCAGAAGTGCAGCTGCCCTTGCTTGGTCGATGAAACTCATGTCTCGGTTCTGATAAATATCAAGAGCCAATAGCTGCCAGTGCCCTGGCGGCGTAATGCCCTTTGGGCCATCTTCCCAGAAAAAGGCCACTTCAGCATTATCTGCGGTCCGAACTGCGCTATCCATGCCACCGAGTTCTTTTACTTTCCGGGCTTGACGCAGAAATTCGGGGCTACCCTCTTCAGGGAATGGACCCGCACGGAACTGTGATGCTGTCCGAATGACCCAAGGGCTTTGATAGCCCCAACCCGGCAACAAACCGGGTGCCCTACTCAGCGGAATGTGCACGCCTGCCGGCGCCCCAAAGTATGGGCCTGTAGGCTCCCAGCCTAAATTATCACGCCGTCGCCCGTGCTGAGCATAGATTTGATTAGATGCCTCCCTGGCACCATCGGTGCTACGCATATTCAGCACGAGATTGGCAACACGGCTGCCCCATCTTAGCGACTCTGTTTTATCCCCCGATGCTGATTGATGTGTTTGAAAATCAGCCACTCGGTAAGCGGTTTGAAAAGCTGTGTTGATACAGGTTAAAACCGCAGCTTCATAAGCAAGCTTAGGATCAATGTTAGGCGGTGCTGGTGGCAGCGTTAACAAGCTTTGATACTTCTGCTCAATGGCATTAGCAGCCTCAAACCCAGCGACATGACAAATTGATAAGCCCCTTGTCGCCGCTGGCGGATTGAAATTTTTATCAGCAACGGCCTGCAACATGCGATCGGTCCATAGCACAACCACATTTTGATTCTCCGGCAACACCACGCCATCGATATAAGAACCACGGCCAGCCGCTTCAGGTACCATCTCAATACTGGAACAGCCGACCAAACCGGCCGTCGCCGTTGTGGCAATCAAAAAATCTCGACGATTAAGCATTTCAAGTCATCACTGAAAAAAAGAATTAAGATGACACAGCATAAGTTTTTTTTAGGAATTAACAATCTTTTCTATTTTTGTCCACAGATTTTTAGAACGCATTTACCTGAGTATTGCCAAAGTAACACGCTGAATTATTTATTTTAATTTAATTTAACGATAAAAAAGATGTTGTTTTATTCTTTTAGCAGTGATCAGTAAAAATTAAAATTTTTAATGTTTAGATCCTGTTAGAGCCAACACAGGTCGTCAATCACAGATGTTAGGCGTTTATGTGCGTAATCTTTGTAAATTTTAACATCGTGCCTGATGAAAAGCAGGGCAATCCCAGCTAAGGCACAACAAAGCAAGTCCATTGCCGTGGACCAAATGCAACTGGGATGGCACAAGAAGGCTGGCGTGCACTTTTGAACCGCGACGTCTAATCAGAGGTTGAGCAATGGCCAGCAACATCAAAAAAGGAAACAATCGGTTTGCAGCCATGTTGACCTCCGTCGTTGACCAAGGTCGGCGCTTTATCAAAGCGCAGGCGCCACATGAGCCGTTAATTGAACGATGCAAATTGTTGGTATCAACACGCGGAGAGGCAAGCGGAACCGCTTTAGCTCGCGATATTCTGGACACATATGAGTTACTTGATACTGGTGAAAAGATCGCGTTTTTTACAGACTTAGCAGAGCGATTTGATCCCGATCCCGATCTGATTCGCAAAACAGCAGAAGCATATGCCAAAAGTCATTCGACAACCGACTTTCGACGCTTATTAGAGGCCTCCGAGCCTGGTCGGCGAGAACTTTTTAGGCGCCTGAACCAGGCACCTGACGGCACTGCCAGCTTAGTGCGCATACGCGCTGACTTATTGTCGCTTAGCAAAGACCACCAAACTTTTGCCCGAATTGATTTGGACCTAGAGCTGCTTTTGAAGGCCTGGTTCAATCGCGGGTTTTTGGACATGGTACCAATTGATTGGAACACACCAGCAAATTTACTCGAAAAAATCAGTCACTACGAAGCTGTTCATGAAATCAACAGTTGGGAAGAACTGCGTCAACGCGTTGAACCACCTGACCGTCGCTGCTACGCGTTCTTTCATCCACGAATGCCCGATGAGCCCCTGATTTTTGTTCAAGTGGCGCTCACGCAAGAGATGCCTGCAAAGATTGGCGAACTTCTTGCCACTGATCGACAGCAAATCGAACCCAGTAAAGCAAACACCGCCGTTTTCTATTCGATTTCAAATTGCCAACTCGGATTAAGAGGGATCAGTTTTGGGAATTTTCTCATCAAGCAAGTCGCCAACGACCTGCGCGATGAATTGCCTCAACTAAAATCTTTCGTCACACTTTCGCCAGCACCCGGCTTCCGCGGTTGGCTGGACAAAAATCAGGATGACGACACTCTCGCCCGTCAACTTGTCCCACAGCTTCAAGATCGGCGCTGGCTCGAAGACTCGGGGTTAATCGAAAAACTGGGGCAAACGATGAAAACATTGGCGGCTGAATACTTTATGCATGCGAAAAGAAAACAAAACGTGCCCCATGACCCTGTCGCGCGTTTTCACTTGGGCAACGGCGCAATCTTGGAACGCATTAACATCGCCGGCGACTTGAGCGCCCGCGGCTTAGACGACGCCTATGGTCTAATGGTCAATTACAAATATGACCTGACAAAAGTTGAAGAAAACCATGAGAACTACGCCAATACGGGCGCTATTGTGACCTCAAAGGCGGTCAGTGAGCTGGCCAAACAAGCCGAAAGGCTACGCAGAGCACCAGCCTGACACCTAAGCACTCTGGTGTATTTGACCCAAGCCGCGAAATGGGAAAACAACGATTTCACCTGCCCTCTTCCCTTGATCTCCACAACATCCTATTTGTGCATTAATCGAGAACAAAGGATACAAAGCATGGCGTTGCCTGAAATTCTAACAAAAAACCTTCGCTTGCCCGTGGTTGGTGCTCCATTGTTCATCATCTCGCACCCGGCACTCGTCATCGCTCAGTGTAAAGCGGGGATCATCGGCAGCTTTCCGTCGTTGAATGCGCGACCGATAGAACAGCTGGACGAATGGCTGAGTGAAATACGGGAAGCACTGGATCAGCACAATGCAGATAATCCAGATCAGCCCGCAGCGCCCTTTGCCGTTAATCTCATCGTGCACCGGAGCAACATGCGCCTCGAAAAAGACCTAGAACTGGTGATCAAGCACAAAGTGCCGATCGTAATTACGTCGCTGGGTGCCCGTCCTGAAGTCAATGACGCAGTCCACAGCTATGGTGGGATCACTTTGCACGACGTGATCCATCAAACATTTTGCCGCAAAGCGATCGACAAGGGTGCTGACGGGCTGATTGTCGTCGCCGCAGGCGCTGGTGGGCACGCAGGCAAACAATCGCCATTTGCGATTGTGCAAGAAACCCGTGAATGGTTCGAGGGGCCAATTTTGTTGTCAGGTTCTATTGCCACTGGTCGGGCGGTTTTGGCCGCTCAAGTGGTGGGCGCCGATTTGGCTTATGTTGGCACCCGCTTTATCGCGACCCATGAAGCGCGGGCTGTTGATGGCTACAAACAGATGCTCGTTGATGATGCGGCCGCCGACATTGTGGGCAGTACGCAGTTCACCGGTATTTTTGGTAACTACTTAAAGAACTCAATCATCAACGCCGGCATGAATCCAGACGATCTTCCAGGCGCGGATCCAAGTGCAATGAATTTCAGTGGTGGTAGCAACGCCAAAGCATGGAAAGACATTTGGGGTGCTGGCCAGGGCTTGGGCGCCATAAAAAACATTACGAGCACCGCAGACGTCGTGGCAAGCATGGCTGCGGAGTATGAAGCAGCCAAAACCAAGATTGCCGCGCTGTAGGCCACCAAAAACTATTTGCAAATTGTGAGCAGGTTCAACAGGCGTCATTCTTCGCCCGCATCTCCCAAACTTGCCGCCAAAGCGGCTTCCAGAAACAGGTCTATTTCACCGTCTAAAACCGCCGATGTGTTCGATGTTTCTACCCCAGTGCGTAAATCCTTGACCATCTGATAGGGCTGCAGCACGTAGCTGCGAATCTGGTGCCCCCAGCCAATGTCTGTTTTAGAGTCAGCAAGGGCTTGCGCAGCAGCAGCCCGTTTCTGCATTTCGTGTTCGTAAAGTTTACCGCGAAGCATATCGAAGGCCATGGCTCGGTTTTTGTGCTGGCTACGATCGTTCTGACACTGCACGACGATACCCGTCGGCAGATGAGTGATGCGGATGGCTGAGTCAGTTTTGTTGACATGCTGTCCGCCAGCACCGCTAGCGCGGTAGGTGTCAATCCGCAGGTCTTTATCTTCGATATCGACTTGGATGCTATCATCAATCACCGGCGATACGTAAATACTGGCGAAACTGGTATGGCGTCTCGCTGAACTATCGAAGGGTGAGATCCGCACCAAACGATGAACGCCATTCTCGGTTTTCAGCCAACCATAGGCGTTGTGGCCTTTAATCTGAAGGGTCGTTGACTTGATGCCAGCCTCTTCACCTAGACTTTCTTCGAGGGTTTCTACTTTGTAGCCCTTTTCATGGCACCATCGCGAATAGAGCCTGAGCATAATGTTCGCCCAGTCACAAGCCTCGGTACCGCCGGCACCAGAGTTGATTTCAAGATAGCAGTCGTTCGCATCAGCTTCGCCAGACAACAGGCTTTCAAGCTGTTTTTTCGCCGCGATGGCTCTAAGATCCATCAGAGCTTGCTCAGCCTCATCAACCGTCGCTTGATCACCCTCTTCCTGACCCATTTCAATGAGTTCGAGCGTATCGTCAAGATCCTGGCGGAGTGCTTGATAAGCCCCAATTGCGTCGTCTAGCCGCTGACGCTCCTGCATGATCTCACGCGCTTTGCTCGGATCATTCCAAAGGGTGGGATCTTCGGATAAAGCATTCAACTCATCAAGACGGCGCAGCGCATTGTCCCAGTCAAAGATGCCTCCTCAGCAGTTCGAGTGACTGCTTAATCTTATCTACTTGCACTTGTATTTCGGCTTTCACAGCTTCTTCCCAAAAAGTTTTTTGAGTATTAAATTGATGGGTAAAAGGTAGCTGGGATGGATAAAGAAATTCATAGAGTGGCTATTGTAGGTGCTGGTGGAATGGGTGGGCTATTTGGCTCAATCCTCTCGAGTGGTGGTCTTGATGTAACTCTAATTGATACCAATCGAAAGCAGATTGAAGCCATAAGTCAAAACGGCCTTCGTATCTCTGGTTTTGGGGGCGAAAGGCAACTGAGGCTACCAATAAAACACGATGTCGCGCAGGTTCAGCAGGCTGATGTTGTATTGGTGCAGTGTAAGGGAACGTCCACGCGTGATGCGGCACTCGCCATGAAACATCTGGCTGAAAACGGCTCTGTGTTCATCAGTTTCCAGAATGGTCTTGGTAACGAGGATATTCTTGCTGATATACTTGGTTCACAAAATGTCTTCGGAGGATTGACGTCGATGGCGGGCGCCTGCATCGGTCCTGGGCAGTATCAGGATTTTGGTAGAGCGCCTTGTTTTAGTGAGCAGTGGAATGGTGGTCCGTCCCAGCGCGCCAAAGCAATTGCAAATGCTTTTACGAGTGCTGGCCTTGAAACACATGAAAGCAAAGACATAAGAGCCGATATTTGGAAAAAATTGGTAGGTAATATGGCCATGAGTGCAGTTGCTGGTGTCACTAATTTAACTAGTGCCGAAATAATGAGACAGGATTCGCTGCGTGATCTGTGTTTCACCGCACTCGATGAGGCACTATCCATTGCTTACTCTCAAAACATAAAATTGAACCGTGAAGCTGTATTAAAGGGGCTTGAAATTATGACAGCCTCTGGTGGTAGTGGGGACAATAAACCTTCTCTTTGTCTTGACATTCTAGCGCGTCGCCAAAGTGAAGTTGAATTCATATATGGCACGGCGTTGCGACAAGCAGATGCTGCTGGTCTTAATGTTCCTACATTAAGGAGCTTTTATGCCTTGGTGAAAGGTATCGAGTCACATTATCTAAATTAAGAGGCATGAGACCAAATCTTCTACAAACTTCCACGATTAGAGCCGCCATCTAGCCCTTTTTTTAAGGCTTTGGTAAGTTCTTAAAGATAACCCTTTACCTGCCATTTATTTAAAATGCGGCTAAGGTATGCTCTAATCCTTTTTCAATATGCTCTCTAAGTATCTTTGTGGCGGCGT
>CAXBRM010000040.1:0-11873 GCA_963978305.1 uncultured Rhodospirillales bacterium | reverse complement strand
ATTACTATGGCGCTGATATGGCTGGCTTTTCCATACCGGCAACTGAGCACAGCACAATGACGACCTGGGGTGGCGAAGCTGGCGAACTTAAAGCCATGGAGAATATGCTCCACGAGTTTCCGAATGGAATTATCGCCGTGGTCAGCGACAGCTATGACCTGATGCGCGCCATAAACACATATTGGGGCGAAAGCCTTAATGACCAAATCTTGGCCCGCGACGGCGTGGTTGTCATCCGACCCGACAGCGGCGATCCGGCCGTCATTGTCCCCGATGTGATTGAGGCCCTTATGGCGAAGTTTGACAACCACCTCACGCCGACCGGATACCGGATTTTGAACGATAAAATTCGCGTTATCCAGGGCGATGGCATCACTCGCGAAAGCCTCAAAAAGATTTTTGATGCCATGGACGCCAAAAAGCTTGCCGCTGGTAATGTCATCTTTGGGATGGGCGCGGGCTTGCTGCAAAAACTTGACCGCGACACCTTCTCATACGCGATGAAAACCTGTGCTGCCAAAATCAATGGCAAATGGGTCGATGTCTATAAAAACCCAACAACCGCCAATGGCGCCAAAACCAGCAAACGTGGCCGTCTAGCTCTCACCTGGGATAAAACCGCCGGCTATATCACCCATGAAAATGTCGACGACGCAGGCGTTGAAGGCGACTTGCTCGAAACAGTTTTTGAAAACGGCGAGATTCTGCGCGTACAGTCCATGGAAGATGTCCGCGGGACTTAAAATCGCACGTTGACCTTGCCGACCTTATCACCTGCCCAGGTCTTGATGCCTGGATGGCGGAGCACGTTGATCTGATCACGGGTTTCTGCCGAGACCGTATCAAAAACACCGAGGCGATCCAGCACCGCCACCAAGGTGGCTTCGCTGGCATGGGTTGCCCCGTCTTCGACTTTGAGAGCAAGCCCATAGCCCAGGCCTGGCATCGCCGCACAGTAAACACCTTCGGCGCCAACTTTAACGATTAAGTCAACAGCATCAGATCGATGCAGCGCGTTCAGTCGGCTACATAGCCGACCGGTCCCCGCCATTGCCAGCGGATGATCCCAAATTGCGTTGGAGATCTGTTTGATGGCGTGCCTGCGAGCTAAAGGCTGCTCGCTCGGATCCGCCCAATTCGCAAAACCCAACGCCAAATGACCGAGGGGAACTGGAATGGTCGGAATCCCACAACCATCAACAGCCGCTTTAGCCATATCAAGCCGCGTCGCTGTCATTGCTTCTAGCGTGCCCAACAAACGTTGCTGCACCGGGTGATCCGGTCTTTCATATCCGTTCAAGGGTGCGCCGATGTGCTTAGCCAGCGTCAGCAGTCCGCAATGCTTGCCCGAGCAATTGTTGTGCCGCTGCCTCACTTGTTCATCGTTTTGAACTTGCTCAATCAATACGTGTTGTCGCGACGACCAGTGGCCTGCGCAGACCATGCTGTTTTCTGAGAGACCAAGTTGCTCAAGCCAGGCAACAACCGCATTTGTGTGCAAAGCTTCGCCATTATGACTGGCGCACGCGAGCGACAGCTGGAATGGCGTTAGTCCAAAGGCATCGGCGGCACCGCTCTCCACCAAGGGTAGCGCTTGAATTGGTTTGATCGCACTGCGGGGAAACACGGGAAGCGTTTCATCGCCATACCGCAAAATTAAATTTCCATCTAAGTTGCTGACGCAAACATGAACGCGGTGGCTGGTCTCGACCATTTGGCCGCGCACCACCTCGACAACAACCGGCTCTTTCGGCATCGCCCTCAGTGCCCGCGTGCAATCGTGAAATCGACCACGTCAAGCATGGCTTGACGCAGGGTTGACTCTGGAAAGCCTGCCAACGCCCCTTTTGCCCTTTTGCCAAAATGCTGCGCTCTGAGAACTGTCTGCTCGATGGCTTTGTGACGCTCAATCAGTCTCTGCGCTTTTTGGAGATCGGCACCGCTGTGTTCTTTGTCCTCGATGGTTCGCTTCCAGAAAGCGCACTCAGCTGCGTCACCTGCAACGTAAGCCAACAGAACCGGCAAAGTAATTTTGCCTTCGGCGAAATCATCGCCTATCGTTTTGCCCAAGGCAGTTTCGTCAGCTTTATAATCCAATGCGTCATCGACAAGCTGAAAAGCAATCCCCAGATTTTCACCGTAGGATCGCAAAGCCGCCTGACTCCTTTGGTCTATGGCGCCGACGGCACCTCCCACCTCACAAGCCGCCGCGAACAGCGCAGCCGTCTTGGCACGAATTACGTCCATATAGGCATCTTCGCTGGTGCTGAGATCGTTTTGAATGCTCAACTGTAGCACCTCACCACCCGCAATAATGGCCGACGCATCCGCCAAAATGCGCAGGCACTCCATATTGCCCTGTTCAACCATCAATTGAAAGCTGCGGCTGTACAAGAAATCGCCAACCAACACGCTAGCCTGGTTATTCCATACCCGATTAGCGGTTTGGCGACCACGGCGCAGTTCACTCTCATCAACCACATCGTCATGCAAGAGGGTTGCGGTATGAATAAATTCAACACTGGCCGCAAATTGCACATGATTGGCGCCTTCATATCCGCACAACCGAGCACTGGCCAAGGTCAATAAAGGACGAATACGTTTGCCACCAGCAGCGATCAAATAGCCCGCCAACTCTGGGATTAATGGCACATCACTTTGCATGCGCTCTAAAAGGCATGCATTCACGGCGTCCATATCGCTCTTGACCAGCTTGGACAGCGTTTTAATTGCATCAGTAGCCGCTGCCACTGTGTCGCCCTGCGAGGCTGCGTGATCCAAGACGAAACGTCCTTTGTCCTTAGGAGCGCGACAACCCACCTGCTGTCGCATTTTGTCGTGATTGTGACAATGGCAGTAATGATAGAACAAATTTTCTGCAAGGCCAGCAGTATTGGTCTGGCAAACTTGAGGCTGTTGGCGGATATGCAAGATATAGTGGATTGGCGACTGGTAATTGAACCCCATGACCCGCTCGGAGCGCTAGGTCTGCGGGTGCTTTTCGGGTGTTTAGGTGGGGTAAGCCTGGTCATTGGGCTGGCGTTTTACCTGAGCGGTGCATGGCCCGTTGTTGGCTTCATGGGCCTGGAGCTTCTTGTTTTGTGGTTGGCTTTTCGCACGTTTGTCAATCAACAACGCCACGTCGAAATCCTAGAATTAACGAATAACCAATTAATCGTGACAAAGATCGATCATCAGGGCAGAGAACGCCAAATCAAACTTGATCCCGGTGATTGCCGGGTTTCCCTCACCCGTCCCGTCAAATGGAAAAGCAGTCTAATCCTGCGGCAGGCACCAGGTTTTAACCGCCCGGCGGTCTCAGTTCGGCTTGGTAGCGCCTTGACACCCGACGCTCGCGCAGCCGTTGCCGACAAAATCAGGACACAACTTAACGCCAGTTAGGCAAAGCCTAACACATGGCGCATGCTGTAAAGCCCTGGAGCCTTTGTTGCCAGCCATTGCGCGCCACTGACCGCCCCTTGCGCAAAAATCAGCCGATCAGCAGCATGGTGTTGCAGGGTGATCGTTTCTCGCTGTCCAGCAAAAATAACGCTGTGATCGCCAGCAACATCGCCGCCGCGAAGTGTCGCAAAGCCAATTTCGTGGCGCTGGCGCTCGCCCGTATGACCCTGGCGACTCAAATTGGCAACGGACTCAAAATCCCAATCACGGCCTTGGGCTGCAGCTTTGCCCAACGCAAGTGCGGTACCACTTGGGGCGTCCACTTTCTTGCCATGGTGCATTTCGAGCACTTCAATATCAAAATCTGGCAGTCCTTTGGCGGCCTGGCGTGTCAGTTCCAATAATAAGTTCATTCCTAACGAATAATTGGCGGCATAAAGAATGGGGATGGTTTGCGCCGATTTTGCTAACAGCGCTTCTTGTGCTTGGCTTAGGCCCGTGGTGCCGAGCACAAAGGCACAGTTGCCAGACAAAGCGGCAGCCAGGTTTGTATCGGTCGCTGTTGGCAAGGTAAAATCGATCACGACATCAGCCTCCGCACACACAGCATCCAGATTATCGGTGAAGTCATGGTTCTCACCCAGAAGCGGCGACGCAGGGTGTTCGACCAATCCGACCAAACGCAAGTCGTCAGGTTTCGTGCCAACGACTTGCGTTAACATTCGGCCCATGCGGCCACCAGCACCCAGAATTCCCACGCGTATTGTCATCTTGTCCTCAAGCTTTTTGTGAATAGGTCATGGCCATGTCACTTTCTATAGCCGTTGAATTGGTTTGGTTTAAGCGCGATTTGCGATACGACGCAAATGCGGCGCTGGCGACGGCCTGCGCACAAAACAACGGAAATCCAGTTTTGGGTTTATTTGTCGCAGAGCCCAGTTATTGGGCCCTGCCCGATACCAGTGGGCGGCAGTGGGCGTTCCAAGCCGAATGCTTGGCAGAGCTTCGCCGCGAGCTTGAGGACAACGACATCCCCCTGTTAGTCCGGACAGGCGATGCACAATCAGTTATTGCTCAGCTACATGAAAACCTGAGAATCGCACAGATCCACTGCCACGAAGAGACCGGCAATGCATGGACATTTGAACGGGATAAGCGCGTCGCCGCCTGGGCGCACGATCAGGGTGTCACACTCAAAGCGCAACGCCAGTTTGGTGTCATTCGTCGGCTCGCGCGTCGGGAGGGATGGTCCGACGCTTGGGACCAGCAAATGAAGCAATCACTGCCGCGGATCCAGCCTCCGCCAACCGTCGTGCAGCAAAAACTAACAACGCGGTTGCAAGAAACAGTTGGGCTTGAAGGGAAAATTCCGTTGGCTCAAGAGCTTGGACTTCCAACAGACCCCTGCCCGGAGCGACAAATTGGCGGTCGTCAGCAAGGATTGTCACTGATGAAGAGCTTTTTCGCATTGCGTGGGCAAAATTATCGCTGGGCGATGTCAAAACCAATGGAAGGCTATCGTGCATGCTCTCGTCTGTCACCATATTTGAGTTACGGCGCGCTGAGTATGGCCGAAGTCTTCCAGGCCAGCTTGGCCGCGACCCAAAACCGGAAACAAGAAGCCGACGACGGCAAGGACGTCGGTGCCTGGTTGAAAGGCTACAGCAGCTTTCGAGGCCGCCTGCACTGGCACTGTCATTTTATGCAAAAGTTAGAAGATCGTCCCAACATCGAATGGCGCAACATGCACAGTGCCTATGATGGGCTACGGGCATCCCCTGGCAACAGCGCCCATCTAAGCGCCTGGCTTGAAGGTCGTACTGGTTATCCGTTCATCGATGCTTGCATGCGCTCGCTACATGCCAGTGGTTACCTGAATTTTCGGGCTCGGGCGATGCTGGTCAGTTTTGCCAGCTACCAACTATGGCTGGATTGGCGTGAAACTGGGACGCATCTGGCGCAGCTATTCACAGACTATGACCCAGGTATCCACTGGTCGCAAATGCAGATGCAAAGTGGCACGACTGGCATCAATAGCATCCGTATCTATAACCCCGTGAAGCAAAGTCAGGACCACGACCCCACTGGTGAATTTATCCGTACTTGGGTGCCGGAATTAAGCAAATTGGACGCCAAAAGCATCCACGAACCCTGGAAGGCAGCCAAGCGGCTGTGGCAGGATTATCCTGACCCGGTCGTTGATCTGAAAACATCTACAGCAAGAGCGCGTGATCTGATCTGGACGGTTCGTCGGAGCGATGGTCACCGAAAAGAGGCGGAAGCTGTGAACGAAAAACTCGGCAGCCGTGCGGGCTCTCGCGACCAGCGCATCGGCACAAAAAGGCGATTAGCAAAACAAGCTGAACGCAACCAACAACAACCAAAACTCTTGTAGGCACACCATGGCCAAGATGCAAAAAAAGGCCGACTTAGCGACCAAACGCTGTCCGGTCTGCCTGCGCCCTTTCACCTGGCGAAAAAAGTGGGCGCGCGAATGGGAACACGTAATTTATTGCAGTGAGCGATGCCGACGTCAGGGCAAACCACAACAGGACAAACGATCCGACTAAAGTGTGCCTGTTTCTGCGGCATAGTCTTCTGAGACTTGTTTGATCTCAGCGAGTTGGGCACGCAAGACCTGATCACGGCCACCTGCAAGCGCAAACGCAGCACGAAGCAAAATATCTTCAATTTCTGTTTCTTCGACAGCGATCAGTCGAGTTTGACTGGTAGACAATGGTGTCAACCGGTACTCGTACCCCCCGACAATAGCCATGTTGCCACCATCAATGGCGATTTCGAACCTGCGGTTTGGCTCGGAGACGAGGCGTTTATAAATCATCACAGATGTATCACCCCGCAGAACTTTCCAGCGTAGTGGCCCATGATCATCGACAACCAACAGCTCCACCTCTGTAATTTTATCGTCCCGGTCCGTCAACGTGCCGATGTTCGTCAACGCCGCCCAAACGATGTCCGGCGTTGCTTCAATATCAGTGGCTACTTCGGTACGAAATTGCACAGGCGCGCGCTGACCTATCCAAAAAAATGCCGTGCCAATCAGAGCACAAACCACCAAAAAAGTACCAATTAAACCAACAAATAATCGCATGTTAGCCGTCAGCCTCGTGGGGCAATTTGCCCTTTATCAACCCCCGCTCAGCATTCCAACGCTCAATTTCCACGTCGATGCGCTGTTGTAGCTTTGGACGCCAGCCAAAAACGTTGAAAACAATCTGCACCAAAAACATCATCGCCAACGTTGACTGAAAAAAATTCTCCAAAATGCGTGGACGCCGCCCCTCAAAGACATGCCCAAAAATCTGAAAAGACCAGGCAAATATTTGCACACTGACAAACACCAACACGACGCCCCAAATCCCCAGTACGCTGCCTGCTTCAACGGCATCTGCCCAAGAAGGCGAGTACAGCAACACCGGTAGCATCAACAGGAAAACGATTCCGCCAAGAATAATGTCCAGGGCGATCCAGCTGGCCGCCAACAGACAAAAAACGATCAGACCGATGCTGATCGGAATGCCCATAATCTGTAAGTCTCCAAAGCGAAAAACCGAACCACTCAACAAGAATATGACTGACATGAAGATCGGCGGCACACCAATGAAATGAGTAATTTCGTTGCGGTGATCCTGATGATAGGTGGCGTACCCGACGTATTGCTTAATAAAAATCTCATGAAACATAGGATCGCCCTCCCTTCTGGCATTTACCCAACTCTCATAAAGTGGCATCATTGAAAAAGATAGCCCAACGATAGGCCGACACGAAACTCCGAATTAAGCTGGTCAGCATGCTCAGCGGTCGCCACGCCAAAATAATGGCGATATTCAACCGGGATACTTGCTCGCAAGCTGTCGCCAAAATCAACCGTCAACAAGCCGCCTATTGCTCCCGACTCAAGTTCAAGGCTAAAAACTTCGCTGCGTTCGGCTGCAGAATATATGGCGGCCGCGTAGGTTTGATCAATCGTTGTTAAAGACACACCCATCGATAAGTCAAATGCGCTAACACTTCGAGTTAACGCTCCATCAGCTGAATCATTTACGACGTTAACCGCAAAAGTAGCTGATCCGCTCCATCCGTTTTTTGGACCAGCAAAACCAGTTTCTGACTCAACAAGAAGCCCGACTGTTTGCTCACCTAACCATAAACTGCCACCAACAATTGGCGTTAATCCATAGATCCCGTCGTTCGCACCGAAACCACCATCAAATATACTACCATCAAAATTGATTGGTCCTCGGGCGCCCACGCTCAGCGCAGCATCCAGCCAAGCTGTATCAAGGAGCTTAACATCATGACCGACGTTGGAGCTCAAGGATCGAGCAAACCATTGAGCGGTCAAGTCGGTTGGTTGAAGGCTGATGGACGGATTTATTTGTAACTTTTGGTCGCTGCTCTCAGCTACTGGAATCAGAAACGAGCCATCAACCATAAAATAATTATCAAACACACGGTCAATGACCACCTGAAGTCCGTTTAATTGGGCAGACGCCGTTAGAAAAAGTGCCGATATTCCTTGGAAAAACGCAAAACACAATCGAGTCATAATTTGTCTTTTGCGCCTAAATTGTTTTCTTACTCACATCAAGCGATGACCATTGGGCACCTGAATATCTGGTGATATCAGGACGACACCACCGTCTTCATCCTCAAAGCCCAGGGTCAAAAATTGGCTTTTGAAGGGGCCAATTTGCTTTTCTGGAAAGTTCACCACAGCAGCAACCTGCTTGCCGACCAAAACCTCCGGCGAATAGTGTTTGGTGATTTGCGCCGAAGATTTTCGTTCGCCAATTTCGTCACCAAAATCGACCCAAATTTTGATGGCGGGTTTGCGAGCTTCTGGGAAGAGCTCGGCGCGAACAATGGTGCCAACTCGAATATCAACTTTCAGAAAATCACCAAATTCGATGGTCATAAGCAAGAACCTTCCAGAGCATAAAGCGAGGACTAACGACCCTTAGGTCGCTTGAGAAGCTTCGCCATCAATAATTGTACCGTTGTCCTGATCTTGTGTAGCGCCGGAAGAGACGTCTGCAGGCGCCGACTTTGCTGCGCTGTCAAAACGACGAAACAGTGCATCGAGATTGCCAAACCTATCAAACAAATCGTTCATTCCTTTGGCCCACCGCTCAGCTTCGGCCAGCTCTTTGTCGAGTGCTTTCATCGTTGCCGCCAAATCATCGCTCTCGTCCTTCATAAAGACGGATAACACACGTGCATAAACAGCAACCAAGCCCTGGACCTGGAGGGATCTTGTCAGCATTGGAGGCTCAACTTGCGCGATCTTCAATACTTTACCCATACTATTCGCAGCCATTTTCCACAAAGCTGCTAATCCGGTCGCGTCCATTCGGAGGTCATAACCAATCGCCGCCAGGCCACTGCGATAGGGCCTCAGCAATTCAAACCTCTCCATGAGGACTTCAAACAAGCGATCACGAGCCGGCTCCTCGGCATCAACCTGGCAAGCAGTCTCGAGTTGATGATCGATTTGGGCGGCAAAGGCAGCCAAAATTGCCGACTTACTTCGAAATAAGCGGCATAGCTCCCCATAAGCCACGCCCGCTTCAGCCGCGATTCGATGCATCGACAATTCTGCCCAACCCTCAGTAGCAGCTAGGCTCATTGCTGCATCAATAATCGATTGAGTATCTGACTTCCCTTTCGTCGATCCTGTCATAGATTTGCAACTCCATCTCGTTGGTTAATTGCCTCCATCCATGTTGATATGGTTCGCTTGACCAGTTTTTGAAGCGGTGTCGACGTTATCCATCCAAAACAAGCTGAGTGCTGGCTGTATAAAGCTACGTCTCGCCAAGCTCCTTCGCTCTGGCAGTCCCGGCGCGACAGGCCTCGATGAGCAAATCAACCAGACCATCCTTCGGTTTCATTAAAATATCGAGAGCAGCTTTTGTCACACCACCGGGGCTGGTCACGTTTTCGCGTAAGGTCATTGGTGACTGACCACTTGTACTTGCCAAAGTGGCAGCACCCAACACCACCTGCTTGGCCATTTCTTCCGCCTGATCAAGTGTAAACCCCTGATCAACACCGGCGGCAGCCAGCGCTTCAATTAATAAAAAGACGTAGGCTGGACCACTACCTGTAACACCGGTCAGACTATCAATTTTGCTTTCATCATCCACCCAAGCGTATACACCAACAGTATTCAACATCGACTCAGCCATTGATCGGTGCAAGGGATTGGTGCCGCCCAGGTCACACAACAGGCTTGCGCCAAAGCCGACCGCTGCTGGCGTGTTGGGCATAACGCGAACAAGTGGTTGATCGACGCCAAAAACCGACCGATAAAAAGCTTCTTTCAAGCCCGCCGCTATGCTGATCACCAGACAATCAACTGGAATTTTAAAGCGATAGGGCTCAACAGCGTCGCCCATATATTGGGGTTTTACTGCCAAAACCAGAGCAGACGGTGATATGCCTTTGTCTTCACAAACAGCAAAAAAATCGCCGGGATCACGATAGACCCCGGCCAGTTTGTGAGGAACGAGTGGATCCGTTAACGGATCCACAGTGTGCACAGCACTTGGTGACAGCCCGTTTTCGAGCCAGCCAGCAAGCAGTGCTGCACCCATGTTACCGCAACCAACCAAAACCAATGGACGGTCCTCGGTGAATTCCTTTTGCAATGCATCCAACGCTAAAACGCCCCCTATTCAGCCAACGACCAGTCCGTAAAGACGTTGTCGGAGCTTTAGGCCTCACCCACTGTTTCTAAAAGCGCTGCCTGCATTGCCTTGTCTGGCGTTAAGCCACCCCACAACACCATCTGAAAGGCTGGAAAAAACCTGTCGCATTCGCCGATGCTGATATCGATAATGTCTTGAATTTGGCCATTTGTCAGTGTGCCGACACCACGCAACAAACTGGTATGGCGGAAGCTCAAAAGATCACCTTCACGATCAATTTCAAAATGGCCGAACCAGAGCTGTGAATTGATATCACTGAGCAGCTCGTAAATATGTTGAAGCGAGCCCTGCTGAATTTTCATTTCGATGAGACAGCTTGTGTGCAAGGCTTGCTGGCCTGGTTGCCAATAGCAGTGCATCTCGTAACTCGTCCATTGGCCACGACAGTTAAGAACCAGTTCATCGTCGCCAACACGAGCGACTTCATGCTCATAGTCGGCCGATACCACGTCTTCGACGATATCAATGGGATTAGCAGTGGACGATGTTTCAAGATCAAACGATCTCAACGACATGTGGCACTCCCCAGCCTGATAAACGAGGCGCTCATACTTTAGAGACTCGAAAGCGACTCTGTAGCAACTTATCGAATCTCATTGATTTAATTTATATCGCAGCCTTGCCACATTTTGTATGCGACTCGACGATGCACGGCGGAAATTGACGCAAGCGACTCGGGCACGCAAGTTAAAAACGCATAATAATGTGAAAAGAACGCATAATAATTTTCTGCAAGACAAGTGTTCCACTTTTGTTTTTCGATTATGAAGGGTAGATGACGACTCGGGCTGTTCGGCTCGGCGGAGAAAAACAAATCCTCAGCGAATTTACTTGCCTTTGGCTTGCGTCAAAGCCTCAATCTCGGCTCGCAGGGCGGCATTTTCTTTCCGAGCTTCGACAACCATCTCGCGCACAATTTCAAATTCATCACGCGTGACAACATCCAATTCGGAGATGGCGCGCTCCAGCCTCTGCTTCATCAAGCCTTCGACCTCGCCCTTAGCACTACTCAACGTACTAAATGCACCGTTAGCGAGTTGGGCCAAATCATTCATGATACGACGGTTTGCCGACATGGCTCATTTCCTTCTGCATGACAATTTGATAGGTAAGAGCGCTCGCGTGCTATGCCAAGGGCATAATCGCCATAATCGCCGTTTCAGACGGACAGAAGATGGATAATCGCTCCGGCATTGACCACTAACCAAAACCTGAGGGCGTCCTTTGTGTATCTAGAGCTTATCCAGTTTCCAGACTTTAATCCCTTTTTGTTCGGCCCAATCGAACTCGGGAATTTCCCTTTGGGCATTCGCTGGTACTCGCTTGCTTACGTCGTCGGTCTCGTGGGCGGAGTATGGCTTGCGGCACGCATGATCAAAATCTGGGGTGTATCCGTCACGACAAAAGATTTAGACAATTTGTTTATCTGGTTGGTGCTCGGTGTCGTCTTAGGCGGGCGTTTTTTTTACGTTCTCTTCTATGGATTAACCACCGCGCCCTATCTGTATTCTAACCCGATATCTTGGGTCGCTGCATGGGACGGGGGCATGAGCTTCCACGGTGGCATGTTCGGTGTCGCCCTGGCCATTGTCGTGTACGCTTGGACAAAAAAAGGGGTTGGCATGCTTGAGCTTGGCGACTTCATTGCGGCGGTTGCGCCCATTGGGTTGTTCTTGGGTCGATGCGCTAATTTCATCAATGGCGAACTTTGGGGAAGACAATCGGATGTACCGTGGG
>CAXBRM010000039.1:0-12119 GCA_963978305.1 uncultured Rhodospirillales bacterium | reverse complement strand
TTTAGGGAATGGGCTTTCTGTTTCGATAAAAAAAGATTTGATAAATTTTTAGGATCCAAAATCGGAGAGAATTTGATGGAAGCCATCGACTCTGAACTTGCAGACAAGATTAGAGCGGATATCCTTGGCGGGAAATATGCTGAGAGTGAACGCTTGTCAGAGGCCCATCTGGGGGAGGTGCATAATGTTTCTCGTACCCCGGTCCGGCTCGCTCTGCGACTTTTAGAGCGCGAGGGGCTCGTAACTCGTGGCAACGGTCGCGGCTACCGGGTTAAAAACCCCACCGTTGAAGACATCATGCAAGCGGTTCAGGTTAAAGGCCACCTGGAGAGTTTGGCGGCGCGATTGTTGGCGGCGCAACCTAACCGCGAACAGGTGCTGCCGCACATGGCCGACGCTATTGATACAACGGGGGATCTATTAAACCTTAAGGATTTGAGTGATCCGGTCCTTTATCAACTACAGGAGGCTAATGAGACGTTTCACAGGACCATTCTCGATTCATGCGGAAATAATTATGTCAAACATACTTGTGCCCAAATCAGCCAACTTCCGATGCTGTCGATTGGCACAATGGTGTTTGATCAGGCCGTCAATGATATTGATGAACAGGTCTTCCGCTTGTTGTTGGGGAACGCCCAACATAAGGTTATTTATAAAGCCATCAAGGACGGTGACCCCGTGCGGGCAGAAAGCATCATGAGCGAGCACTCATATGCCATTCTCGAATACATTCAAACTTTCGTAAGGGGTGGTGACAATCTGACGGTGGCAGACTTGATCGCTTATACAGCGGGGCCTCTTGGCCAACCTTAGTCTTTTGTATGCGCGTGACTTTGAGTTTTGTCTTTAGATCTGTTTTGCAAAAAGCATGAAGGAAGTATTTTCGTCCGGCATTGTGCAGCAATTCCATTGTCGTTTCGTCGGTTTCGTTGGTTTTCAAATAGACGTCGGTTCTAATGGGTCTGTCGCAATTTTAGAGACCACAAAACCGATCCGCATCGGCTTCTGTTTCAATGACGTCGCTGCCGGTTGACGAGTACGGTATTTTGCTGATCATCATCATAATTTATATGTTTTTGGGTATGTTCCTTGAGCGCGTCGCTATGTTGGTTCTGACCCTTCCGCTTGTTTTGCCAATTATTACAGCTCTAAGTTTTGGGTTGTCGCCAGAATATGCCGAGATGGAAATGATCTGGTTTGGCATTATCATAGTGAACGTTTTGGAGACGGGCATGATCAGTCCGCTGGTGGGCATGAATGCCTTTGCCGTCAAATCGATTGCTCCTGAGGTGCCGATGAGCACGATTTTCCACGCAATTTGGCCATTTTGGTTCACCATGATGGCGGTGCTTGCTTTCTGGTTGCGTTCCTACAAATCGCGCTGTTTTGCCTAAGGCGCTTGTTGACGGGCAAAGAAGCTCGATATTCTGTCAGATTGCCAGAAGAGCGATGACGAGCTAGCCCTGGTATTAGCGCATTAGCCTTTCAATATACCGGCGGCGCTGACCACGCCATCAATGCTTCAAGACATTTGCGCCTGCTATTCTGCCGCTTCTGCGTACTCAATGTACTCGCTTAGCGGTGGACAGGTGCACACCAAGTTGCGGTCACCATAGGCATTGTCAACGCGGTTGACAGCTGGCCAGTACTTGTCGCCACGGAACGCGCCTGTTGGGAAACACCCTTGATCTCGGCTGTAGGGGCGTTCCCAGTCACCCACCAGGTCTGCCAAGGTGTGCGGCGCATTTTTCAGAGGGTTATTGTGGGCATCAAGTCGGCCGTCTTCAATGGCTCGGATTTCCTCGCGTATGCCCAGCATTGCATCGCAGAACCGGTCAAGTTCGGCCTTCGTTTCGCTTTCGGTCGGTTCAACCATCAACGAACCACTCACCGGCCAACTCATCGTTGGGGCATGGAAGCCGCAGTCGATCAATCGCTTGGCGATGTCTTCGACGCTCACGCCAGCACTGGCATCGAAGGGGCGCGTATCAATGATGCATTCATGTGCCACCCGGCCAGTAGGGCCTTTGTACAGGATATCGTAGGCACCTTCGAGACGTTTGGCGATATAGTTGGCGTTCAATATAGCAACCCGAGTTGCTTGGGTCAGTCCTGCGCTGCTCATCATGAGAACATAAGCATAGCTGATTGCCAGGATTGAGGCTGAGCCAAACGGCGCGGCCGTGACAGCGCCAGTGGTGCCAGCTTGGTCTGGATGTCCTGGCAGGAAAGGCACCAGATGTGCCTTAACGCCGATTGGTCCCATGCCCGGGCCACCACCGCCGTGGGGAATGGCAAATGTCTTGTGCAAATTCAGGTGACTTACATCACCACCCAAATCACCTGGCCGAGACAAGCCGACCATCGCGTTCATATTTGCACCATCAATGTAAACCATCCCGCCGTGCTTGTGGGTGATGGCACAGACGTCACGGACGGTTTCCTCAAACACGCCGTGTGTAGAGGGATAGGTGATCATACAGCCGGCAAGCTGGTCGGCGTGCAGAGCGGCTTTGGCACGGAAGTCTTCCAGGTCGATATCGCCTTTATGGTCTGACGCAACGGGCACCACTTTCCAGCCCACCATGTGTGCTGAGGCTGGGTTGGTCCCATGGGCGTTCATGGGAATCAAACACACATTCCGCTCTGTATCGCCATGGGCGCGGTGATAGCCTGCAATGGCCATTAGACCAGCATATTCGCCCTGCGCACCGGAGTTGGGCTGCATGGAAAATGCGTCATAGCCTGTGATGCTGCACAATCGATGTGACAACTCGTCAATGAACTTTTGGTAGCCTTTGGTCTGATCTTCAGGGGCAAAAGGATGGATGTTCGCCAGTTCTGGCCAACTGATGGGCAGCATCTGCGCAGCAGCATTCAATTTCATGGTACAAGAACCGAGCGGGATCATCGCCCGATCCAGTGCCAAATCACGATCAGACAGTCGGCGCATATAGCGCATCATCTCGGTTTCAGCGCGGTTCATGTTGAAGATTTCATGGTCAAGATAGCTTGACCGGCGAATGTTGTTTTCCGGAAGCCGATAGCCTGGTGTCGAACCACCGTGAGCGCGGTCAAGGCCAAACGCTCGCCAGAGCGCGTCGATATCCTGCGGACGGATCGTTTCGTCGAGTGTGATGCCAATACGGTCTTCGCCAACTTTACGCAGGTTAATCTGTTCCGCCAGCGCTGCTGTAAGGATCGTTTGTTGCCGATCACCGACCTCGACACAAAGAGTGTCGAAAAAACCATCTTTGGGCGCGACCATGAAACCACCTTGTTCTAGCCCTTCAGCCAATTGGGCGGTCATGAGATGGATGTTCTGGGCAATGGCGCGCAAACCCTCAGGGCCATGATGAACGGCATAGAACGACGCCATAACGGCCAGCAGTGCCTGCGCTGTACAAACGTTTGACGTGGCTTTTTCACGGCGAATATGTTGCTCACGGGTTTGAAGCGTGAGACGGTAGGCACGATTACCGTGACTGTCGACCGACACGCCCACCAGTCGTCCTGGCATGGCCCTGGTGTAGCTGGCGCGGCAAGCCATGTAGGCGGCATGTGGCCCGCCGAACCCCATTGGGACGCCAAAGCGCTGCGTACTGCCGACGGCGATGTCTGCATCCATGGCGCCAGGCTCCTTCAGCAAGCACAGCGCCATGGGGTCAGCGATGACGATGCCGATTGCTTTGTGGGCATGCAAAGCAGCGATCGGTGTTGTGAAGTCGCGGACGTGACCGTATGTGCCCGGATATTGGAATATCGCGCCAAACACCTGGTCGGCCGGCAGATCTTCGGGCGCACCAATGATCAGTTCGATCCCGAGTGGGGCTGCCCGGGTTTGCAGCACAGCGATGTTTTGGGGATGGCAGTTTTCATCGACGAAGAAGGTTTTGACTTTCGATTTCGCGACCCTTTGGGCCATTGTCATCGCTTCTGCTGCCGCGCTGGCCTCGTCCAACAGCGAGGCGTTGGCAATTTCGAGTCCGGTGAGATCGGCGATCATGGTTTGGAAGTTGAGCAAAGCTTCTAAGCGGCCCTGGCTGATTTCCGGCTGGTAAGGGGTATAGGCGGTGTACCAGGCTGGATTTTCAAAAACGTTGCGTAAGATTGCCGGTGGGGTGACGGTACCGTGGTAGCCCTGGCCAATCATTGATGTGAATACGGCATTCTCACTTGCGATCTCCCGCATATGGCGCTGGAAGTCGTGTTCGGACAGCGGTTCACCGAAATCAAGCGGTTCGGCTTGTCGAATGCTTGCGGGAATCGTTTGATCGATCAAGGTTTCCAAATCTGGGATATCGAGTGCATGGAACATCTGCGCCATATCCGTCGGCGAGGGGCCGATATGGCGGCGATTGGCAAAGTCATAAGGTAGGTAGTCTGTCGGGCAGTATGTCATAGCAATCAGCTTCCATAGTAGAAACAAAGGGTAGGGCTGGCATCTGGTCGCCGAGGGTTAGCCAGCAACTTTCATTGAGGCCCGGGTACCAGTTGCAGTTTGTATTCGGGCCTAATCGATCATTGCCTTGTAGGCGGCCTCGTCCATATACTCATCAACCACGGAAACATCGGCAACCTTCATTTTGAAGAACCAGCCTTTGTCTAAGGGGTCACTGTTGACCAGTTCCGGCTCATCAACGATCGAGTCATTAATGGCAACGATTTGACCGTCAAGCGGTGCCATGATGTCTGACGCAGCTTTGACGCTTTCTATCACCACAATTTCGTCGCCTTTCGATACCTCATCACCCACTTCGGGCAGTTCAACAAAAACCAAATCGCCGAGTTGAACGACCGCGTGCTCTGTGATGCCAACGACAATTGTCTCACCATCAACGCGCAGCCATTCGTGTTCTTCAGTATATTTCATCGCAATGTTTCACCTTCTTGCTTATCGTTTGAAGTTATTGGGAATGAAGGGCAGCGGCGCGACATGGAGCGGAAGACGCTTGCCGCGTAGCTCGCCCCAGACACGCGTGCCGACAACGCACGAGGCGGTCGGCAGATAGCCCATGGCGATTGGATGACCAACCGTAGGGCCAAAACCGCCAGAAGTGATTGAGCCGATCGGGTCCCCACCCAATGCCTCAAGGAACAGCATGACCCCCTCTCGCATAGGCGCGCGGCCCTCTGGCAATAGACCAACACGTTGCCGCTCGGGTTGAGTTTTAATTTCCCCAAAGACGGCCTCAGCGCCGGGAAAGCCGCCTGCGCGCCGGCCCTCAGCGCGCCTGGTTTTTTGGATTGCCCACAGCAGATTTGCCTGAACCGGCGTCGTTGTGGTGTCGATGTCGTGGCCGTATAGACAAAGCCCGGCTTCCAGTCTCAAAGAATCCCTTGCCCCTAAACCGATTGGCAGCACTCGTGGGTCTGCAAGCAGCTTTCGTGCGAGCGCTTCTGCCTGATCATTAAGTACGGAAATCTCATAGCCGTCTTCGCCGGTATAGCCTGACCGTGAAACCCAAGCAGTCGTTCCGTCGAGATCAAGATCGGCGACATCCATGAATTTCATGCTTGCTGCAGTGGGGTCCATAGACGCCAGCACTGCCTCGGCCTTGGGCCCTTGCAGCGCCAATAACGCTCGGTCTGTTTGTTCAGTCACTGTCACCCCCAACGGTTCCAGTGCGGCGGTCAACAGGGCCAGGTCGTGGGCTTTACGGGCAGCATTGACAACAACATAAATGTTGTCCCTTCGGCGGGCAAACATCAGGTCATCAAGCAAACCGCCGCCTGTATCTGTGAAAAAGCCATAGCGTTGACGAGCGTCTGGTAGGCTCAACGCGTCGTTTGGCACCAACGTCTCCAATCCTAGCGCAACCGTGTCGAAATCGGGGCCGGTTAGCATGACCTGGCCCATATGGGAAACATCAAACAGTCCGGCTTGTTCGCGCGTATGCATATGTTCCGTCAATACGCCCGCGTCGTACTGGACCGGCATGGCATAGCCAGCAAATGGCGCGTTCCGAGCTCCAAGTTCTTCATGTAGATGATGAAGCGGAAGCTGCTTAAGCTGTTCCATTGCGCCTTTCTCCGTTAGCGCTCTGCGAACAGTTCAACATCCGCAGGGCATCAAGCGGGCTGCCCTTTCGCAAGCCCAAAGATGCCCCCTCTGTCCCGTGTGCCTGAGATCGTTATCCCTTCGGCGGACGCCTCTCATGTGCGTCACTCTCCAGAGTTTGTTGCCAACACGGTCCCTTTTGGCCTGAGAGTTTCCGGGGCGGTTGCTCCTTCGGCACTGGTTTACCAGTTCTCCCGTGATGCCCTTCTGGTCTATCCGATCAGGTATCCTGAGGCAACCATCGGATTCCACCTTGCGACGATACTGCATAATTAGTTACGTCGGTGACGGCTCAAATCTGCCAGATAAAGGCGATCAGCGGTGTGCCAATGATAACGATAAGGGTCTGCAGCGGCAGTCCCAGGCGCCAATAGTCGCCGAATCGGTAGCCTCCCGGCCCCATAACCAACAAATTATTCTGATGGCCAATCGGGGTGAGAAATGCACAGGAAGCACCCAACGCTACCGCCATCAAAAATGCGTCTTGAGAAGAGCCAATTTCGCTGGCAACTGTCGCGGCTATTGGTGCCATGATGACAGCAGTAGCGGCGTTGTTCATGATGTCAGACAGCGTCATGGTGACAATCATGATCAGCGCCAGCAGTACCAGTGGCCCAAACGATCTTGCCGTCGAAACCACGCTGTTCGCGACCAGTGCGGTCGCTCCAGTTTGTTCCAGCGCATTGCCCAGCGGGATCATCGCCCCCAGCAGCACGACGATTGGCCAATCAATGGACTGGTAGAGCTTTTGTGGGTCAATCCGCCCAGTTAGCAACATAGCGACGACCGCAGTTGCGAATGCTGTGACAACCGGCACGCCAAACAGTGCTGTTGCGGCAATGGCCAAGGCAAATAAGCCTAAAGGTAGCCAGTCTTCGCGCTGGGTTTGCCCAAGCAGTAGGGCTCGCTGCGCTAACGGGACAGCTCCTAATTCGTTCATGGTGTCCGGCAAAGTAGTTGGTTCGCCCTGCAACAGTAAAACATCACCGGCACGCAAGCGTACGCGACCGATGCGGTCCTGAATTGGTCGGCCTTCCCGCGCGATGCCGAGTAGGTTTGCGCCGTATTTCCGTCTAAGGTAGAGGCTGCGCGGTGAGCGGCCTTCAATGCGCGAGCCTGACAAAACGACGGCTTCCATCACAGCCGCATGTTCTGAATCCATGTGCTCTTCAATAAATTCATCCGCGCCGGCAAGTTCGAGTTTTTGGGCGTCGAGAAAAGCTTGCAAAACATTCGGCCCAGCCTGGACCATCAAAATATCACCCTGACGAATGTGGCGCAGGCGTACGTTACCAAACAGTTTGGTTGAACCACGAATGATTCCGACAACCTGGATGCCACCGTCAGATAGGCTCTCCAGCCGAAAGATCTGATCATTGATCAGGGGGTGATCGTCAGGAACAATAATTTCTGTTACATAGTCCTTGATTTCGAAATCGGCCGTCTCACCGCGTGGTGGATTGCGATCCGAGGGTATCAGCCGCCATCCAATAAGCAACAAAAACAAGAGGCCACTAATGGCCACGATCCCGCCAACAGGTGAAAAATCAAACAGGCCAAATGCTTCCCCGGTGATCTGTTGGCGGTAATTGGAGACAATGATATTTGGAGGCGTTCCAATCAGGGTCGCAAGACCGCCCAGGATTGTCCCAAACGACAAAGGCATCAGCACCAAGCTTGGCCGCTTTGATAGCGAAATGGCAACAGGCATCAGCAGCGCCAAAGCACCAACGTTGTTCATAAAGCCGGAAAGCAAAGCGGCAATTCCGGTCAGCATGGCCATGAACAGCAGGGGTCGATCTGAAACGCTCTCCAGTGGACTAGCCAAGCGATCGATGACCCCGCTGTCTTTTATCGCGGCGGAGATAATCAACACCAAAACCACGGTGACAACCGCGCCCTGTGAAAACCCCGTAAATGCTTCACTTGACGGAACCATGCCCAAAACAACGGCAACGACCAGTGCGCTCAGCGCCACCACATCGTATCGAATCCGTCCCCAAACGAAAAAAATCATCGCCAGGGCAAAGATGGCGAACATTATGGTCTGATCGACGGTCATAATTTTAATGGCAGTGACATCTGGTAAGTCGTATTGCGAACTCAATGGGAGTACAGACGGCGGCGTTGATGGGCCAATATGATAGATTCAAGCGTTTTTCCAGGCAAAGAGAATTTGCATCTTCATGACCACTGCCAGATTTGGAAACATCTCGTTTCTCGGTCGGCAATATCATGAAAATCGACTGGCTGTGGCCAGTATCCGTTTGGTCGATGGAGGCGCTCATCCGGCCACGATAAAACCACTGATCAATCAGTCAAGAGGTAACGAGGTCGTGCTCCCATCCTCATCAGCCACCGCTGTAGCCGTCATGCGTGTTTGCTCCGGCTTTCGACTATCCTTTCACTGCCCCGGCGGTCAAGCCACTGACGATTTGACGCTGGAAAACCATGACCAGCACGAACAATGGCGCTGTGGCCGAAACAACCGCTGCGACTGCGGCCATTTCAATGCCGTCTTGTTGAGCAGTACCCAGGTAGCTGTTGATGGTCGGGATCATTGTTGAGTTTTGCTCACTCAAAAGGGCTGCGCCGACTATAAAGTCGTTGTAGGCCAGAAGAAAGCTGAACAAGCCGGTGGTAATGACTCCCGGCCACATCACGGGCATGATGACAAACCAAAACGCTTTGAGTCGGTTGCAACCATCGATTAAGGCTGATTCATCCAATTCTTTGGGGATGTTCATGAAGAATGAGCGCATCATCCAGATCGTGAAGGGTTGGTTGATCGCAACAAGTACAATGACAGTTATCCAGGTATGTCCCCAGATACCCAGTTCGAATAGCGGCGCTTTATAGCCGGCGACAAGGACAATATGCGGCAAGGCACGAAAGACGAGAGCTATCAATAGGATCCAAAAGGCATAACTATACGCTGACCTGGCTAGGGCGTAGCCGCCCAAGGTGCCAAAGGTTAGCGAAATCACGACCGTAAAAAACGTGATGATGATGGTATTAATTGCCGCTCGCCAGAAGTCTTCTTGGATCCACGCTAAAAAATAGCCGATGCCGGTAAAGTAACTGCCCTCTCGTTCCAGAGTGAAACGACCCGTGAAAACATTGGTCCAGTCGGTGCCAAAAAAATCGAGTTCAGTTTTGAACGAGCCCCAGATCGTCAACAAAAAAGGAAAGGCGGCCAAAAGCAGCCAGAATGCCGCAAAACCGTATATAGCTGCCGTCAAGAGAGGGGTAGGTTTGTACACTTACTGGGTCTCCTATCGCGCTGCGATTCTAAAGTCGCGCCAAGTTCGCACAAGAACCGGGCTGAGAAGCACGCCAACCATCAGCAGTGTGAGAAGCGAAGTCGCTGCCGCTGAGCCATACAATGGTGGCACCTGAGTCACCAATTGATCATAAATCAGTGTGGAGACCGATTGTGCGTGTGCTCTGGCTTTGAAGGAAATGACTGGTTCCAATACGCGGAATGCATCCATCAGAGTAATCAACATGACAAAGGTCATCAGCGGCACCAGATGTGGAATGATAACATAGCGGAGCCTATCGAACCTGGGTGCTCCGTCGATCATTGCGGCCTCCAGCTGGTCACGGCTGACGGTCTGCAAGCCAGCGTAGAAAACCACAAACGCAAAAGGTGCACTATGCCAAACACCATAAAACGCAAGCAATGCCCAGGTCATCGGTGCTGAAGCCCGAAGGGAGAAATCGTCTTCCCAAAAGACAATCCAGTTCAGAAAATCGTACAGAAGTCCCCCTTGGCCGGTCATCCAGAATAAGACAAGAGACCCGACGAGCGGCGGGATGATAAAGGGTAGTAAGGAGGCAAAAATTGCCGGGCCTTTCAGCGGCTGCCAGAGGTTATCGACGACCAAGGCCACTACAAGCCCCAGTCCGATCACGAACGGAGTGGTCACAAGAGTATAAAAAAGAGTGAAGGCTAGTGCCTTGTAAAGCGGTAAATTAAAAACCCTGTTCACAAAAAAATCGCCTAGGCTGGAACGGTCAGTCCACGCAGCGGCAAGTTCGTCAGTAGCAAGCAATGACCTTGCCTTGAACATATCAAAACCGACAAATTCCGCGCCTTTGGGGATTTCTATGACCTGAATCGAGGTCGTGCATCCACCGAGTAATACCGACAGACAGGTCTCGACTTCGCCCATGATGGGCGGCAAAGGCTGCCAAAAAGACTGATAGATAATGGAAATGATGGGCACAAAAATGAACAGCAACATCGCCATCGCGCTTGGCAGCATAAAAAACAAAAAAGTGCGATGTGGCATGAGATTTTGCCCTAATAATCAAACAAGCGATAACGAGGATAAAAGGGCCACAGTCAAACTGTGGCCCTTGTCTGTCGTGTCAACCTAATGACGCGACCTTAGAGGAAGCCGCCTTCTGTTGCTGCAGTGATATATGCTGCTTCGGCATCAGCCAACGCCTGTTCAGCACTTTCATTGCCTTTCAAGAACTCGACAATCTCAGCGTCGATGGCGCTATGCATGGCACTCATGTACGGTACCATTGGGTATGCAGGCGCGCCGCCGGCAGCAGTTGCCAAGACACCAGCATTTGCTGGGCTCGCTTCAAAACCAGGGATCAACCAAACAGCTGCCGCCGAGTTGTCACCTTTGCCGAGCATGTCGACGTCAGCAGAGTCGATCGCCAAAGCAACTGCCCGAGCAAGATCTTCGTCAGACTGGTTTTTGGCAAAGAAGAAGCCATCCCACCACAGGTTGGTACTGGGCACGGTACCATCACCTAAGGTTGGCGCAGCAGCGTGTGTCATAGAGCCGCCAAGAGCTTCAACACCATCTGATACAACTGCAGCACGTGATCCCCACAGCACAGAAATCGCCGCTTCACCTGTTTCAAACTGAGCCTGAACTTCGTTTGCACCATAGGTCAAGAAGTCAGGGTTCATCCGAGAGGTCATCTCTTTCATCATTGCAAGAGTCTCAAGACCAGCATCGGTGTTGATGTTTGGGTTAGCGCCGTCGGTGAACCGGCTTTCGCCAGTCCCCCGGAACATTTCAACAAAGGCGTTACCAAGGTACCAGCCAGAGGAAACCATGCCAGATAGCGGGTATTCCATTACGCCAGCTGCCTTCATCGCGTCAGCAACCTCCAAAACTTCTGCCATTGTACTTGGAACGCCAAGGCCGAGGTCGTCTAGGATATCCTGACGGACTTGTAAGTGGCTTGAGTTTGCCATTACCGCAATGGCCATGACTTCACCATCTACCATAATCTTCATTTCGGCAGGCAGTTCAGCAACGCCAGGGACATCGGTGATGGCTGCGACCAAACCAGCAGCGTGTGCTGGGCTAAAAGAGCCGTTTGAGCCAATAACGGTGTTGTAGGCTGATGGTGATGCAGAGAGCGCATCATTGATCAGAGTACGGTGCTCAGCGTTTTCTTCCGTTTCAGCGCCACAAGCCGCAGCTTCAGCCTGAAGGGCGTTTACGGCCGGAAAGTCGTTGGATAGGATACTCAAACCTGCACCATCAACGGCACAAGCGTGAGCATAAGAAGCGCCGAACAGCGCCGCGGTAGTCGCCACAAGGGCAATTCTAGTCAACTTCATCGAGTTTCTCCCATAAGTTAGTTGCACCGCCCCATAACCTTGCTGGCAGTCGTTCAGGCTGACTCGCCAGCTCGGTAGAAACGATGCGTGATCCAGTCCGCCCCCTAAGCCGGCCTGAATGGCTGCGTCTGTCTGTCGCTGCTCGCTATGAAGTGCCGCGGTGCACCTTTAGGCGCGCCAGACAGAAAATTTACGATCGCTGCTCCCCGCTGTGAGCATCGAACAAATGACATTTGCTTGGGTCAAGCCTGAAGCCGACCTGTTGACCGATATCAATCCGGAATTCCTTTGGTGCTTTGCCACTGAGTACCGCCTCTCCCGAGCGTACGCTGACCTGCGTCGCATCACCGAGCAACTCCATCGAATATACCGATGCACTGACATCGCCAGTGTCTGGCACAACCTCGACGTCCTCAGCGCGGAAGCCAAGTGTTACCTCACCATCGGCCCCCG
>CAXBRM010000038.1:0-12997 GCA_963978305.1 uncultured Rhodospirillales bacterium | reverse complement strand
TAGAACTGCTGATTTGGATACCGAGAGCTCATGTTACTTGGGTCAAAATTCAAGTAGAGTTGTCGGCTTAACTCGATTTGCATGCTTTGAATTTCGCGACCTAGTCCATTTGACATCGCGTAGCGCTGCGTAATCGCCCCGCCAGCAAATGGGCGGTTACGCTCGACAACCAATCCTTTTTGACGGAATTGCTCGACGAAGTTGAGGCTCAAGCTAACATCACAGCTGCTGCCTGATCGATCACCAATCACGACATCCAAACCCCCGGTATTTTGAATGCCACTTTCTCCGGTTGGTTCAGTTTTGAAACTTAGAGATTGTAGTGGCGGCATGCTGTGACAATCAACCAGCAGACACTGACCAAACCGCATCATTGTTTTCTGGACCAGTTCACATAAAGCCATGTGAAAGGGATGATAAACACTCTGAAGCCGCGCTTCTGCTTCACCAAACGGCAGTGGTTCGGAATAGATGGGTGTTTTCTGGGTGATGATACCCGGGATGACCCCTAAATTGGCGGCAACCCTGGGGCTATGCCAGACGTCGGTATCAGCCTCGAACCCATCGAAAAGCGCGCTGTTGAGCTCATTTGGTTCACGATTGAGGTCAACATAGGCGCGGGCAATGTTCGCCTCTAAGACGACCCCGCCACGCCAAGCGATCGGTTCAACCAATCGATCAACCAGCGCATCTTCGCTTTGCATGAGCGCCGTGTCATTAAGCGCTGTTCGTTCTTTCATGCTTTCGGGATAGTAGCGACCACTGTGCGGAGAGACAACGACGAGCGGAAGTGTTTGCTGGTCCAGCCCGTGAACCGCAAACACGGGAACGCCTTCGAGCATTGGCGATTGGAGCGGATCGTTGCTTGCAGCGGGGATGTGAGACAAAAGTTTAAGGCGTTGCTCGACCATAGCTTGCGAGGGTGTCATGGATTTTATCGAACTGCAAGTCCTACTGTTAATGGCAAAGACCAAATGGAGGTGCAGCTTTATGATTTGGGGGTTATCAAAGCGCTCCGGATCTGCGTGATGTCGTTGAAAACAACCAATCCGAGTTATTACAAGCCCATTCCTGTTTTGACGACCATGTTGCGGACAGGTTTGATGTGTTTCAAAAGCCCTAAAGCACCCAGAGTCAACGGCGTACGCAGCCAAGATTGCCATGTTGTCACGCGGTTCAGTGCATCCGTGGCATTAAGCCGCAGGCCAATATCAGCGCTGCGTTTGCGCTCATAAGCCGTCAAAAGGGCCGGCGATCGCCAATCTTCAACCTCAACCAGCAATTGGCCAAGGGTTTTGGCGTCGGCGATGGACAGGTTAAGACCTTGAGCGCCAATCGGTGGCAGGGCGTGAGCTGCTTCTGCCATCAATAACGCACCGGGCTTGCCGAGTGACATACTTTGCTGGGTTGCGACAGAGATCGCAGCGGGCGTGCTGGTCACCAGGACCTCACCCAAGAGACCACGGGCATTTTCCTGCAATCGTGCCGCAAAACGATCGGGCGCAAGCGCCAATAGCGCTTGTACTGTGTCAGGCCTCTCAACCCAAACAATGGCGGTGCGGTGATGGCCGAGCATATCGGGCAAGGCCGGAACCAATGTGAATGGCCCTGCATCCCGATGGAATTCGGTGCTGACCGCATTTTGGGTCAGCGTATGCGTTGCCGTACAGACTATCGCCGCCTGATTGGGGGTTCGTTGATCGAGTTCGATGCCGAGTGCCTGTCGTGTCGCGCTGTTGCGACCATCGGCGGCGACAAACAGCGTGTTGCTTTCGTCATTTTCAGCATTTTTTTCATGCAATCGGCTGGTATCAAACCGACTGGCCCAGTAGATGGTCGCACCCAATGTCTCAGCCCGTTCAATCAGCGCGAGCCGCAATGCGCTGTTGGCAAGGTTTTGAGCAAAGGCTTCGACCCCAAATTCCTGCGCTTCAAAGGTTTCGATTAGCGGCTTGCTATGGTGCCCGCCCCGATCATCGACGAGGCGAAGGGTTTTCAAAGATGCGGCAAACGGCTCAAGGGCCGCCCAGACACCGAGCTGATCAAAGTAGTCGATGCTCGGCGGTAAAAATGCCGTGGTCCGTTGATCGCCATCGGACTGTTGATCTGGCCGCGATGCAGCTTCCCACAGCTCGACTTCGACACGTTTATGACCAAATTGGCGTAAACAATCGACAGCTAAGGCAAGCCCGGGGATGCCAGCGCCAATAATGGTCAAGTGTTTCTTCAACCTACGTCTCCTGTTTGGCCGATTGTGGATGACCAATTACCAGATGAACCTTTATTTGACTTAACATCACAATATGAAAAGCTTTTTCGAATCATTTTTTTCCGATGCGCCCCTGAAGCCGCTCGCGTTGGCAACCGTTCGGCGGGGCAGTCGGCCGCCATCTTACCTGGCAGCTGATCCAGACCAAACCAAGGCCAAAACAAACACTGCCGCTGTGCGCCTTCATGCTGAGCCCGAAACCGTCCGCGCGGCAATCCAGGACATCGCGCTTCATGATCTGGAGGCAACAGAGCGCAGTTACGGTGGTAATTTGCTGTTTATTTGTCGCTCGCCAATGCTGCGCCTGCCAGATGGATTGCACGTTTGGATTGATTGCGTCGACAAGCAAAGCCGCGTGGCCTTATTTTCAAGAAGCCGTTATGCGGGGCATGTCGATTTCGGTGTCAATGCGCAACGTGTCAAATATGTGATCCAAGAACTGAAAAAGCGTTGCTCGTCCTAGCCAGTCGATCCCCATCAGTCGGTCGTATCGACAGGTGTGCCAGCCTCGTTACGACCCCAGTCGGCCCACGAGCCGTCGTACAGTTGGCCAGTGGGGGCGCCGATTTCCGCGAGCGCCAGGGTTAAGATCGCTGCTGTTAATCCGCTACCGCAGCTGGTAATCGGCGTGTCGGTTGCAACTGGTGCCAAAACCGTTTGCAGCTGGTCGACTGGTTTTAAAAAACCCTTATCAAGCAAATCGCTGAACGGAACGTTCGTCGAGCCTGGAATATGACCAGAACGGGCACCGGGCCTTGGTTCTGGGATGTACCCGTTGAAACGGCCCTCCGGCCGGGCGTCGAGAACATGCTGCCAAAGATCGGGATTGTCTATCAGTGTCTCACGATCCATGACCAGCTCGCTCCTGTTATCTTGTTGGCAGATGTAAGCAGAATCAGCGACTTGGACAGCCCGTGGCGCCGCGGGGGCGACGACCAGGCCAGCCGCTTGCCAGGCCGGCAAACCACCATTCAGAATGAACACGTCATCGTGGCCAAACAATTTAAACATCCACCACAGCCTTGCCGCTGAAAAGAGCCCCAGCTGATCATAAACCACGACCGTACTGCTATTTTTAACGCCGAGTTTGTCCATCTCGCGGGCAAATTTCTCGGCGCTTGGGAGCATGTGCGGTAGTGGCGAGGCCTCGTTTTTTACGCTGTCCAGATCAAAAAATACGGCGCCAGGGATTGCCGCTTGCTGGAATTCGACAAGCGCATTTTTCCCGTGCGTTGGTAAATAAAGGGTCGCATCAATGACCCTGAGATTTTGATGCTTCAGGCGATCGTTCAGCCACTCGACGCTGACAAGATTTTCGAACGTCATCGACTTTAGCCCTCTTGTTATTCATCTATTCGTGAGCCTGTGTCGACAGTCCACGTGCTGGTGTGCCGTCCGCTGGCATAGCGCGTATTTTGCGCGCGCAGCAATGTCACTTTGGTATGACTCCGTCCGAGACCATCGGCAAGATGCCCGACGCGGCAATGTTAACCGCCTTGCGATGTTGCCAAGGATCAGCTCGCCAGCTTTGTCGTCGGCGGAAAAAGCGTCGCGTCCCAACGTTTTGATTGACGGAATATTCTGCTGTTCAAAGCCTGATCGTGCTGTGCGTGGGTGGTGCTGTCAAGTCACAGACCGGTGCTTTTGCTATAATATTTAAAGCTGAAGTGTCGCTTACATGCCGCGGTCGATGCCGAAGCTGAATTCAAGACGAAAAGATCCCTGGAAAGGTTGTGGCTTTGCGTTTTTATGCGACCACAGTCGTATTTTCGGAAATATTATTTTTATGAAAACTGAGTTCATGACCCAGAAATTGGTCATCAGACGCAAGATTTTTCTCTGTCCATCAATTGCCACGCGGTCTTCAATCCGCAAGCTTGGGCACTGTGTTTTGCCTAGCCTTGTTATGACACTTGCGCTCTTGACCACCGCCTGTGCGCCAGACCCGCTGGCTACGCCAGCAAAGGGTTCATTTTTGTCGATGTTTGGCCGCGGGTCCAGCGACAGCAACACCGAAATTAATCCGTTATCAGACGCGCGCGTGCCGCCTGTCTTGCCAGCAGAATTGGCAGACGGAAGCGAGATATTTGGTCCCAGCAGCATTAAAACCTACATCCACAAGCCACAGATTCTTCCGCCGACGGTGATGGATGACGATCTTTTTCTGGCGGTGGAGAGACTTTATCAGCACAATCAAATGCAACCCCTTTGGCATGACGGTGAGCAATGGTTGCCAGCAGCTTTGAACACCGTAGAAACTTTGCAATCTGCGCGGCGTCACGGCCTAATGCCCGAAGATTATCTGCCCGCCCAGCTGGCTTTGCCAAATTATCAGCGCTCAAGTCCAGCAGCTATCACCCAGGCAGAATTGGCGCTGACGTCGGGCGTCCTGCGCTACATCGTCGATGTGAAAGAAGGGCGCTATGCGCCAAATCAGACCCTTGATCCAGTGGCAACCTTTATTGGCGGTGTCCAGCAAGATGATTATCACGTTTGGCTGCATGAACTGAGTGCGGAAAATTGGGTTTATAGCCGGATGATCAATGCGTCTGGCCAGCATGAAACACTCAGTGGACATGACTGGGATCGTTATCGCGTCACTATGGAGCGATTGAGGTGGGATGCGCCAGAGCTGCCGAACGACGATCGCTACCTTCTGGTAAATTTAGGCGCAGCCGAGGTTTGGGCCATGGATGGCTTGACCCTCGATTTGGGGGCGAATGCCGTTGTTGGTCGTGCGAGCAGACGGACGCCTTTACGCGACGATACGATTATCAATCTAAAGTTTTCACCTGATTGGACAGCGCCCTATAGCATTATCGAAAATGATCTGGTGCAAATGGCCCGCGAAAATCCATCCATTATTGAACAGATGGGTCTTGAAATATACCGCGATGGTCAGTTGGTTAATCCGCAATCGATTGATTGGCGAACGATTGACGTGCGACGCCACGTGTTCAGACAGCCCCCAGGACCAAACAATGTTTTGGGCGGTGTTCGCTTCACCTTGGCGAACAATCAATCCATTTATATCCATGACAGTCCTGACAAAGGCCTGTTTGATGCCGCGTTCCGGGCGCGGAGTTCCGGTTGCGTCCGTTTGGGCGCGATCGACAAATTTGCGCTATGGCTGCTGGCAGGCGAGGATCCTGGTTGGACGTTGGAGCAGGTGCAAGACCGCATGACTCAGCCACAAAGCAGCTTCGTGGCTTTGAATCGGAGGACACCTGTGAAAACCATCTACACAACGGCGTGGGTCAGTCACAATGGCCGGCTCGTGACGTCGGCAGATGTCTATGGGGTCAACAGCCAGCTGCGCCGTCAAATGGGGCTGCCGATCGAACTGGTCGGCGACTCAGGGGTCATGGGTGCGCAGAATATTAGCGATGTTTTTTAGATGCGCATCCTGTAAGCCTGTGTCTGTTTGATTTAAGGCTGATCCCATAACTGGAATAACGGGCTTGCATCAATCCTTTGCTTGCACCTGTACGCGCAAAGGGTTAAGCCTCCGGTCCGGCATTAGGGGTATAGCTCAGTTGGTAGAGCATCGGTCTCCAAAACCGAGGGTCGAGGGTTCGAGTCCTTCTGCCCCTGCCACTCTCATTTTAGCATCCGATTGTTGGGGACGCTGCGGGCGCAAAGCTTGGTCAGCAGCTATCCTTTGACCTTCGATCTCTCAGCGCCTAAATACATGGTAAAGCATCATTGGGCTGGTGCCCGGTGTATCTGGCCCAAAATTTGGTTGATTGACATATGAAGTTTTTACGCGAAGTTCGCTCTGAATTGGCAAAAGTGACCTGGCCGACAGGCCGTGAGACTACCGTTACGACGATTATGGTATTGGTCTTTGCGACCATTGCGTCGCTATTTTTCATGCTCGTCGATTGGCTTATCCAAGGTGCTGCGCGGATTATTTTTGGTTTTGGCGCCTAACTGGCCGCCTTTTGGGAAGAGCAACACAGTAGGGTTCGAAAAATGACCGACCACAAATGGTACGTGGTTCACGTATATTCAGGTTTTGAAAAGAAGATCGTCGAAACGATCCGCGAGCAAGCGTCGAAAAAGGGTATCGTCGATCAATTCGGCGAATTTTTGGTGCCGACTGAGCAGGTCATGGAGGTCCGTCGCGGTAAGAAAGTTACCAGCGAGCGGAAGTTTTTCCCGGGCTACATGTTGGTCAAAATGGAATTGACCGATGAAGCTTGGTCGCTGGTCAAGAACACGGACAAAGTTACGGGCTTTTTGGGTGGCAAAAACAAGCCAGTGCCAATCAGTGAGCGTGAAGCACAATCAATCATGCAGCAGGTCAGTGAAGGCGCGGACGCGAGCCGGCCGTCGGTTACTTATGAAGTGGGCGAGACCGTACGCGTCACCGATGGCCCGTTTACGAGCTTTAGTGGTCTGGTTGAAGACGTTGATCTGGACAACGCCAAGCTAAAAGTGAGCGTCAGCATTTTCGGACGGGCAACACCAGTCGAGTTGAGCTATAGCCAGGTTGAAAAGGGCTAAAGCCGTTGCTGACTTAAAGGCAGCACCCCTTGTCTATTCATCGATATGGACTTATGTGGGGACAAAATGAAAGTAGCTGCCTATGTTTGCTTTTGCACCCAGTCCGCGTGTCCGACTGACACCATTTCACGAAGCCATTGTTGCGGATGGTGTAAAGGGGTTTACCGTCTATAATCACATGTGCTTGCCGGTCAGTTTTGGTGATCCGGAAGCGGAGTACTGGCGTCTGATGAACGGTGTCGCACTGTGGGACGTTGCCGTGGAACGCCAAGTTGAAATTCAGGGCCCGGACGCAGCGCTGCTGGTTCAAACGTTGAGCACCCGCAACTTAAGCAAATGTGCCATTGGTCAAGGCAAGTACACACCGATGTGCAACCGTGAAGGTGTGCTGATCAACGACCCAATTGTTTTGAAGCTCGCCGAGGATCACTTCTGGGTCTCAATTGCGGACAGTGACGTCAAACTTTTGGCTGAAGGCATTGCCTATGGTCAGAATTTAAACGTCAAAGTCTGTGAGCCTGATGTGTCGCCCTTAGCCTTACAAGGCCCAAAAGCTGTTGAAGTTGTCGCGAGCGTCGTAGGCGAGTGGGTGCGTGATCTGAAGTATTTTTGGTTTCGAGAAACCAAAATTGATGGCATTCCCGTGATTGTGCAGCGTAGTGGATGGAGCAAGCAGGGTGGTTTTGAGATCTATCTTCGCGACGGCGCGAAAGGTGTCCAACTTTACAATATTTTCAAGGAAGCAGGAAAACCTTGGGATATTGGCCCGGGCAATCCAAATAATATGGAACGCATTGAAAATGGTTTGGTCAGTTTTGGCGCGGACACAGATGACAGCACCAATCCGTTTGAAGTGCGGCTGGAAAAGTTTGTTGATCTGGATATTGATGCCGACGTCATCGGTCTTGAGGCTTTGCGACAGATTCATGCCGAAGGTCCGAAACGGCATACGCTGGGGGTTGTCTTTGACGATGGCAAGCTGAGCCAATTCTCTGGTTCAAGCTATTATGCAGATGCCCGCTGGCAGTTAGCGAGGAAAGATGGCAAATTTGTCGGCCATGTAACCGCAACAACGCCCAGTATTCGGTTTAATAAAATTATCGGCTTTGCGCTGGTGAACCGTGCCGATGCCAATATTGGCGACATTATTGATGTTACAGCAAGCGATGGCCAGGTGAATCAAGCGACGCTGGTCGATATTCCATTTATCTGATCCCGAACGCTTGGTTGTCCGCACAAAGTCTTTACTGAGGCTGACCAGACTGTTTATTTTTGATAGGTCAAAGAAGTCGATCCAGACTTTCTTCTAGGGCATCCCATAGCTCTTCGGTTGGCTCGCAGCCAACGGAGACACGCACAAAAGCGGGATCAACAGCGTCACCCCAGCGGGCGCGACGTTCGGCGGCGCTGTGGACACCGCCAAAGCTTGTGGCCGGTCGCAGCAACGAGCATTCGTTGATGAAAAGCTCGGCGTGCGTCTCGCTGTAGAGAGTCAAAGACATTAAAAAGCCAAATCGCGTCATTTGGTTCTTTGCGAGCAAATGGGCTGGATCATCAGACATGCCTGGATAGCGGCACGCTTTGACAGCCCGATGGCTGGCGAGGCGCGGCGCAATGATTTCTGCGCTCGTACACATCCGGTCGAAACGCAGTTCTAGCGTTTCGAGACCACGATACAACAACCAGGCGTCATGGGGGCCGGGAATGCTGCCAGAAAATTTCCGCCACATGGCGACCTTGTCCATGATCGTTGAATTGCGGCTGCTGAGATGGCCCATCAACAGGTCAGAATGTCCGCCAGGTGCTTTGGTGTCAGCTGAAACGACAATATCAATACCGAAATCCAGTGGCCTTTGACCCAATGGGGTCATCGTGGTGTTGTCAGCGATGGTGACGCCGCCTGCCGCCCGAACCGCCTTGGTGACGACAGATAGATCAATCAACTCCAGTCCTGGGTTGGAGGGCGTTTCGACAAAAACGACGGCAAAATTCTCAAAGCCACCCTTCATAAAACCTTTTGTGGACCGTTCGACGATATCGACCCCCAAGTTGCTCAAAAACTGCTGGCACAGCCGGCGTGTCACGTAGTAGCCGTCGCTTGGGATTAGGACGCGATCGCCTGATTTGACGCATGAAAACAAGGCAGCAGCGATTGCTGCCATACCTGAAGGAAAAATCAGGGTAGCGGCTAGTTCAAGGTCGTTCAGCAGTTTCTCAACACCGTCCCAAGTGGAATTTTCGACACGCCCGTAATAGGGCAAGTCTGGCTCAGGTTCGCCCGGCAGATGGAAGGTGCTGTTCTGGCTAATGGGCAATGTCAGGGGTGCGCCCTTATCCAGTCCATTACCCCGTCGGTGAAGCAAAGCGCCAAAAGTCTTCGTCATAGATTTTTCGCCGTTTTCCGTGACATAATGCTGATGAGTGGAAGACATGTCAAAAGGCAGCTAAAATTGCAACCAGGCTGAATATGCGCGTTACATAAACCGATGACACGACAACGTAAAAAATTGTCCGTCAAATTCGCTTTAGTTGTTGGTGTCGATAGCCTTTGATGGCTCAGTTTTAGTGGCCTCGAATGTTCTTTCTTCTAACGGCCACTTTTGGGTTTGTTGCCAAACACCTCAATTAAACAAGCAAATATAATTAATAGCCCACCCATTATTTCTCGGAAATTTAGTGCCTCTCCCCCCCAAATCATCGATGTTAGCGCACCAACAATAATTTCACCCATCAGCAACAAACTGACGCGACCTGGTGATAGCACCTTGGCGGGCCATATGGCTGTGAAGACTAAGCCAAGCACAAGCAAGCCGCCCCACGCCAGATGAGGCCAAAGGTCAATAATTTGAGCCATTGACGGGATCGCTGACAATTGTGGCCGGCCCAACAAGGCGGCGACACCGATAATCGCGAGGCTGGATATGATTGCACCGCTCATAAAGCCCAGAGATTGCTCGGTAATAGTGATGTGCTTCATCCGGTATATAAACAGAGAGCCAACCGCAAAAGCCAGTCCACTGGCAAGCGCCATCCAGTCGCCAATGTTTTGCGGGATCGGCAAGGTGCTCCCGATGCCAAGCAAAATGGCTGCTCCGGCAAGCCCGGTGGCAAGCGCAGCCAAGCGCGCCCAAGTCAATTTTTCATTTAAAATCAACAGCCCAGCAATTGTTGCCCAGACGGGTGCTAAGTAAAAAAGCAGTGTGGCACGCACAACTTCAGTCAGCACAATGGCGGTCGAAAACAGGCCCATAGCTGAGCCCATGGCCAGCCCTACACACAAAATTAAACCAATACGCTTTTGGAGTTGCTTTCTGATTGCCCACAGCCATGGGGTGGAAAACAGGATCGCCGCGACATAAAGACTGATCCCTGCCCAAGCGCCGGTGATGCCACCGGCGTCCAGCAACCTTAAAGGGATCCAATAAATTCCCCAAACCGCCCCGCCAACGGCAATACCAACGGTAGCGGACGACGTTGAATATCGATGATGTTCAAAGAACTGCATAGCAACGATCAAGAAGTTGTCATATCCAGCATCACCCGAACACCAATCTTGGGTTATCTGTCAACCAAAACAACTTTCGCTTATCTCTCAGTGCCGCGTCAGCTCGGTTCGTGCTGTCAGCGTTCCTCGAGTGGAATGAACGCTCGTTCAACTGGGCCGGTATAAAGCTGTCTTGGTCGGCTGATTCGGCGCGTGGGATCCTCCATCATTTCTTTCCATTGACTGATCCAGCCAACTGTTCTTGCTAAGGCAAACAGAACCGTGAGCATGCTGACCGGGAAGCCTATCGCTTTCAAAATAATGCCACTGTAAAAATCCACGTTTGGAAAAAGCTTTCTGTCGACGAAATAGTCATCTTCCAAGGCAATGCGTTCCAATTCGCGCGCAAGCTGGAGTTTGGGATCGGCAACGCCTAAAAGGTCTAGTACTTCGTCCGCATTTTTCTTCAAAATCGTCGCACGTGGATCGAAATTTTTATAAACTCGGTGGCCAAACCCCATCAAACGGAACGGGTCGTTTTTGTCCTTTGCGCGTGCGATAAACTCAGGGATCCGATCGACACTACCAATGGCGTCTAGCATGGCCAAAACAGCTTCGTTTGCGCCGCCATGCGCTGGTCCCCAGAGGCTGGCGATGCCGGCCGAAATGCAAGCATAGGGGTTGGCGCCAGAGCTGCCGGCGATTCTTACGGTGCTTGTAGACGCGTTTTGCTCGTGGTCAGCGTGCAGGATAAATATTTTGTCCATTGCATCTTCAAGCACGGGGTTCACGGTATAGGGTTCTGTGGGCACGCCGAAGGTCATTTTCAGAAAATTACCAGCGTAGCTGAGCGAGTTGTCGGGATACTGGAACGGTTGACCAATGCTGTATTTGTACGCCATGGCCGCCAACGTTGGGATTTTTGCTATTAGGCGATGGGCACTGATAAGCCGATCTTCTGCTGAGTTCACATCCAGATGGTCGTGATAAAAGGCCGAAAGTGCGCCAACGCAGCCAACCATGATTGCCATTGGGTGCGCATCCCGGCGAAATCCACGGAAGAATTGGGTGAATTGGTCGTGCACCATGGTGTGGTTGGTAATTGTGTGGATGAATTCGGCTTTTTGCGAGGCGTCTGGTAGCTCGCCATGCAACAACAGATAGCACACCTCATAGTAGTCACTTTTCGCCGCGAGCTCCTCGATCCGGTACCCGCCGTGCATCAGTATACCTGCGGCTCCATCGATGAATGTAATGGCGCTTTCGCACGAACCAGTCGAAGAAAAGCCCGGATCGTAAGTGAACGTATCGGTGCCTGCATACAGCTTGCGGACATCGACCACGTCCGGACCGAGAGTTCCAGAGGAGATTGGCAATTCCAGGGTTTTGCCTGAATCATTGTCTGTCCAGGTCACTGTTTTGCCAGTTTCTGTCACGCTCATTATCGAACCTCTACAAAATGCGTTGTGCAACTTGATTGTCAGCACCAGTTGAGCGGCGCTTGCTTTACGAACGGCAAGATACCGCTACAGAACTCCTAGTCCCATGTCGCAAAAACAGCAATCGCTGACGTGATTAAAATTCAAATCCATCGGGGAAAACCAGAAATTTTCATCGCAACGGCTGCGGTTTTCGACGAATTTGTGATAATAAATCATTGGATTTGGACGCGGATTCGAGCAATCGTTTCGTCTTTTCCAATCACCTCAGCAACTTCGACCACCCCCGGGCTTGCCATCGATCCCGTGAGTGCAGCCCGAAGTGGTTGAAATACTTTTCCGAGCTTTAAATCTTTGCTTGTTGCATAATCTTTCAGGTTTGCTTGCAGAACGTCAGCAGACCATTGAGGTATCTTGTCGAACACGTCGATCAGGTCACGCAAAACTATTTTGCCAGCATTGTCCAATGCTTTCGCAGCTTTCTCATCAATTTCTGCCGGTCCACCACCAATAAAGAAACCAGCCTGTTTGCAGTAGTCTCGCAAGGTTTTGCTACGCTCCTTTATTGATGCGTCAGCCCGGCGGAGCAGGGCAAGAGCCTTTTCGTTCGTTGGTAAGCCAGCTTCACTTAAAAATGGGAGGGCGAATTCAAAAAGCCGCTCGGGCGCGGCGGCCTGCATCCAATGGTGGTTTATACTTGTCATCTTTTCAACATCGAAACGGCTGGGCGAGCGGCCAATACTCTCCAAACTGAACAACTTGGTCGCTTGCTCTTGATCAAAAATTTCGTCGTCTCCGTGGCTCCAACCTAGGCGAAGAAGGTAGTTAAACACACCTTCTGGCAGCATGCCCATGTCTCGATAGGCTTCGACACCCAAAGATCCGTGGCGCTTGCTAAGCTTGGCACCGTCTTTACCGTGAATCAGCGGGATATGAGCAAACACCGGGACAGGCCAGCCGAGCGCTTCATAGATCGCTTTTTGGCGGAACGCGTTATTTAAATGGTCATCACCGCGGATGACATGTGTAATCGCCATGTCATGGTCGTCGACCACCACGCTTAGATTATAAGTGGGGCTGCCATCGGCGCGGAGGATGATGAGATCGTCAAGCTGGCTATTGTTGACACGGACATCACCCTGGACCGCATCAGAAATGCTGCTGTCCCCGTCCAAAGGTGCTTTGAAACGGAGCACTGATTGGACGCCTGAGGGAGCATCGCCTGGGTCTCGATCACGCCATACACCCGTGTAGCCATGACCGAGATCGGAAGAGCACACGTCTGAACTCCAGTCA
>CAXBRM010000037.1:0-13352 GCA_963978305.1 uncultured Rhodospirillales bacterium | reverse complement strand
CGACATCGGCCACCAATCTCTCGGCCGCAGCGGTTGCTGCCGCGCTATCAACACAAGTCGAGTCAGCCCGCATAGGAACAACTTCACCGCCAACAAACCCGCCACCAGCGTTGACTTCAGCCATTGCCATCTCGGCGCCACTGGCCATTGGTGGCGTCAACGATTCAATAGGACCAGTAAATCCCAATAGCACGCCAATTTTGGTTTGATGACCATCAGCACCTGCTACGCCACAAAACGCAATTGCCGCAGCTGCAGAATATAAGATTTTCTTCATTTTGATCTCCCGATTACTTGGTGGCTCCGTATGACACGCAAGCCAAATGTCGACACAGACACGCCAACGAACAAGGTGCTCTGCTAAGCTCTACCAGGCACGCGTTCGGGGAGTACCCCCGCAGGACTGTATCGCAACACCATAAGTAGCACTATTCCCATCAGCATCAATCGCATTTGTGGCGCAACCTCGATTAAATGCTGGGCTAAATCAGCATTTCCACCGATAAACCAGCGATATTCTCCACTTGATCCCGCGTAAACCAACGTGTTCATCAACCAATTTCCGAACGGTTCCGCTTGCACCCACGCCATCCAGACCACGAATGCACCAAGAATTGAGCCGAAATTATTGCCCGTTCCACCCAGGATTACCATCACCCAGATTAAAAATGTGAACCGGAGCGGGACGTATTCATTGGGCGTAAATTGCCCGGCTAACGTGGTTAACATCGCACCAGCAACGCCCACCACCGCTGAACCAAGAACAAACACCGTGAGCCTTCGGCCGACAATATCTTTGCCCATCGCTTCCGCGGAGACTTCATTGTCACGGATCGCCCGCATCATCCGCCCCCAGGGTGAATTTAGTGCCCGTTGGGCGAGGACAAAAATCGCTACGATCACGACAACAAATAAGCCCGCATACTCAAGTTTCACGACCAGCGAGGCAGCCGATCTAAGCTGTTCCTCACTATAATTTGGCCCAAACCACCCGCCGACAAGGCTTTGGAAGCCATCAGTACGGATCAAATCCACCGGCTGATCCAGGGGTCGCGGCAGTGTAACGACGTTTTTCACACCTCGGGTCAACCACTCCTCATTTTTGAGGAAAAAAACGATAACTTCTGAAATGCCCAAGGTTGCGATCGCCAGATAGTCACTCTTCAAACCAAGCGTTAAGCGACCAATCACATAGGCAGCCGCAGCCGCAACACCGCCGCCAAGCAGGAAAACGATGAAGGATCCAACTATCTTCCAGCCAGGCAGCATTTTGAAGATAGCCCAGTCATAGACCCCCAGGCCACCCAAGAACCCTGTACCAGCCGGATTCACCGCCTCAATCAACGGCGTTGCTTGGAAATAAAGCCAGCGCGAGACGAGGAAACCAACAATACTGACCGCCGTGATTGTCCAATATCTGGCACGCGATTTTGGCATTAGCCTTATAACTGCGTAGCCCAACAAAACGCTGACCAGGATACTGAACAAAAATGACCAGATCCATGGCTGCGAAGCGCTCCAGGCTTCAATTACCGGTTCATGACTTAAAAGGACGGCGACAATCCCGCCAAGTGCGGCAAATCCCATAACACCCGCGTTAAACAGCCCAGCATATCCCCATTGAATGTTCACGCCCAGTGTCATCAGGGCACTGATCAGGCACATCAGCGCGATGCTCAGGCTGTAGTTCCATCCTTGTGTAAAGCCAAAGACAGCCAGCAGCGCGATAACCAAAAAATACGATAGCGATGTCCGATTGAATATCATCGAAAAAAATGTTGTCTTAATCGGAAGAGATTGCACCTTAAATCACCCTGCCTTTGAAAATGCCGTTTGGTCGGAAGAGGAGCACCAACACCAAAATGATGAACGAGACTGCCAGTTTGTAATTGGTGGACAGCAATTGAAGATTACTTGCGGCTTCCCACCCATCGGGAGCAACGTAATTCCAGATTTTTTTTGCGTTGGTTGTTAAAAATATCTCGGAGAAAGCAATCAGGTAGCCGCCTGCAATAGCGCCGAAGGGTTGACCAATCCCACCCACGATCGCGGCGGCAAACATCGGCAGCAAAAGTTGGAAGTACGTGTAGGGTTTGAAAGATTTGTCGAGCCCAAACAAAACTCCTGAGGCCAAAGCCAGCGTTGCGCTGATGATCCATGCAATCACGACGACCTTGTTGGGATTGATGCCAGACAACAAAGCCAGGTCCTCATTATCCGAAAATGCCCGCATGCTTTTGCCGGTGCGGGTTTTGTTCAAAAACCAAAACAACAAAATAACCAGAATCGCGGCCAATACAACGGTGTAAGCTTGATTCCACTGAAGGCTCACGCCCTCCTTGATCCACGAAAAATTTTCGGTGTCTCGCGCCCACCGTTTTAACTCGGTCGCTTTGAAAATAAATCGATCGGCACGATCCAGATCACTGACAACTCGTTCCTCGACACCGATCAATACTCTCACGAAGCCAGCATAGGCGAACATAACACCAACAGAAACCATCGCCATCATCGTTGGCGATACTCTTTTTTTGCGATAATGTTTATAGACGAAAACGTCGGTCAAAAAGACGATAGCGGCAGTACAAGCCACGGCAGGGAAAAGAGCCAGCAACGCCGTTGGAATCGGGATTGGTCCTATGCTTAGCGGGAACAAATCCCCGCCAAGCCAAATCAGTAGCCACATGAACAGAATTGTAAACGCCGTGCCAATACTCATGGTTTCACCATGGGCAAAGTTGCCAAAGCGTAAAATCGAAAACACCAGCGTGATGCCCAGCGCGCCCAGGGCGAGTTGGCTGCCGTAGGTAATGGCCGGGATCAACGAGAAATTGGTCAGCAAAATTAGGGCATTCAGGACATTTTCCATGACTTGTTTCTCCCTTAGCCGCCCAAGAACGACTTGCGCACTTCTGGGTTCGTCAGCAATTCCTGACCAGTGCCTTGATAGCGTGTTTCGCCGTTAACCAAAACAAAGCCCTGATCGGCGATGTTAAGCGCCTGGCGCGCGTTTTGCTCAACCATGAGGATCGCAATACCAAGTTGTTTGATATCCAAAATCCGATCAAACAGCTCGTCCATGACAATCGGTGAAACGCCGGCTGTCGGCTCATCCAACATTAGAACGCTTGGCTTTGTCATCAATGCGCGCCCAACAGCCACCTGCTGACGCTGACCGCCCGACAGTTCACCAGCCAATTGTTTGCGTTTTTCGGCCAAAATTGGAAACAGACTAAATACTTCGGCCATTGTGTCGCTGAAATCATCGGTACGCGTAAAGGCGCCCATTTCAAGGTTTTCTTCCACACTCATGCCCGTAAAGACATTCTGGCTTTGCGGGACAAAAGCCATGTCCAAGCTGACACGGTCCTGGGGCGATACATGCGTGATACTCCGACCGCCCAAGCTGACGTCACCCTCACGTAACGCTAGCATGCCAAACATTGCTTTCATCGCCGTCGATTTACCAGCGCCATTGGGCCCGACAATAACAGCGATCTCGCCCTTATCGACCTGAACAGTACAACCGTGCAAAATATCAGCGCCGCCATAGCCGCCGCGCATATTCTTACCGATTAAGTGGCTCATGACGACGTAGCCTCCTGTCCGTTGGCTTTATTTTTCAGGCCCGTGCCCAAATAAGCCTCAATGACTTCCTCATTATTTTTGACCTCTTCTGCGGTACCACTGGTCAAAAATTGTCCCTCGGCCATCACAACGACAGGATCACATAAGCGCGATATAAAATCCATGTCATGTTCAATCATGCAGAATGTGTAGCCTTTTTCTTTATTGAGCTGAATAATTGCTTCCCCGATTTCGTTCAGCAGCGTGCGGTTGACGCCTGCACCAACTTCATCCAGCAGCACTATCTTTGCGTCGACCATCATCGTTCGACCAAGCTCGAGCAGTTTCTTTTGCCCCCCCGAAAGGTTGCCAGCCAACTCATCGATCAGATGGTTAAGATTTAGAAATTCCAAGACTTCTTCGGCTTTTTTGCGGACTGCCTTTTCATGTGTCAGCACTTTGGCACGGTTAAACCATGCATCCCACAGTTGCTCACCTGGCTGCCCCGCGGGAACCATCATGAGGTTTTCGACAACCGTCAAATTTGTAAACTCGTGAGCGATCTGAAATGTCCGCAACAGACCCTTATGGAACAGCTGGTATGGCTTCAAACCAGTAATGTCTTCATTCGCAAGAAACACTTGCCCACTGCTTGGAGGAAAGGTACCCGCAATCAGGTTGAAGTAGGTGGTCTTGCCGGCGCCATTGGGACCGATAAGGCCTGTGATTGAGCCCTCTTCAATCTCTAAAGACAAGTTCCGCACGGCTTGTACGCCGCCAAAATTTTTTGATAAGTTGGTGGTTCTGATCATCTGGCAAAAATTCAAGTCACGTCTGGTGCATGCCTGCGTTTAGCGCACGATGACGGTCCGCAACAAACGAATAACGATTATGATTGCAGACAATTGGCATTTTTTATCTCTTGGGCTTTTTCTAAGGCCAATTATGGTATCATCCTTATTTGTTGTTAAAAATGGGTAGATTTCATGATAGCGGTCTTGCCGGAAAACCTTGAGCAGCAAATTTGGCATGAATTGTCAAAGGCGATAACCGAGCGGGATCATGCGTTTCGGTGGGCGACCTTGGGTTATGTCAATTCGGATCAAGCCCCTATTCTGAAGACCATTGTCCTCCGCCGGGTCGATCTTGAGAGTCGGAAACTGAGTTTCTTCACAGATTATCGCAGCGCCAAGATCACCGCGCTCGCAGCGTCAGGCGCGACAGCGACACTCCTTTTCTTGGATCATCGCACCGACACCCAAGCCACAATCATTGGCTCACCGATTGTTCATTCACCTTCCAGCGAGACCGCAAAGCACTTCTATGACGCCCTGAGCACACGCCAGCATCTCGATTATGCAACCATCGCTGCACCAGGAACAATGACTGCTAATCCGGAGCAAGGTGATGTCCGCGCGAGCCGGCAAGCTGCCTCTCACTTCGCCGTCGTGGATGTTTCGGCTGATAGCATCGACGCTGTCAAGTTGGCGCGACCGACATTAAGACTAAAGGGTCGATACCATCGCCCTGAGGGAGAATCTGGAGCTTGTTTTGATGGGGGCTGGGCCGTTCCGTAAGCCGCCGACGTCACAAATAGTGATTTGGGGAGACGAGCGCATTCAAGTTGGATCAGCTACCACTTGCGGACTTATCGAAAGTTTGGTTTGTTCCGGCGCGACCAATCAAGCGAAACAGAACCGAAGGTAAGCAAGCTGAATGGTATCATTGGATGCATACCGGCAAAATATCCGCATAGAAAAGCGCCGAGCAATACTTGAGGCTGCGGTAGAGGTTTTTCTGACAGAAGGCTTTCAAAACGCTGGCATGGCGGCGATCGCTAAACGCGCCGACGTGTCAACTGCGACGCTTTATAAGCACTTCAGCAGTAAGGACCAGCTGTTCGGCGAGATGGTCGAAATGCACGTGAACCAGTTTCAAGTTTTGCCAGTGGACCCTGAGAAGTTGAGTGCTCACGACCTCAAACAAGACCTCAAGAAGCTCAGCGTTGGATTTGTTAACCTGATCAGCGACCAGCGCACGCTCAGCGTTTTTCGCAATATTATTGGCGAAGGCGATCGCTTCCCAATTATTCAACAATTGATTTACGAAAAGGGCCGCAACCCCTTTAAGAATTTATTGATCGATTTTTTGAATCGAGAGGATGTCGCGGTTCAACTAGCGATCAACGACTGCGGTTTAGCCGCTGAATGGTACATCGGGCTACTGAGCTATTGGCTTATTTTTGTCCCTGTCTTTAATCCAGAAACCACCTACAGCGACAGCCGTATTTCAGACATCGTCAATGAAAGTATTGAGATGTTTTTGGCTCGCTATCGCGTGCCATCGTCTTGATGCCAATCAATCAAAAAATTCGCTAGGTCATCATCATGGACGTTTTCTTCACTGAGCGTTTTTTCGGCAATGGAAACACCACTGTCGATAACGCTTTGCTGAGACCCACTGTTTAGCGGATGCCAATCCAACAAAGGTAGCCCGTTCAGCAATCTTTTATAAGCGCAGCTTGCCGGCAAAACTTTGGCTTTTTCTGCCAGGTTTTCAGGCGTCAACACAATACATTCCGGCACCAGTTTCTTTCGGTTTTCGTAATCGCTGCATAGCCCCGTACAGCGGTTCATTGCTCGGCACGCCACGCTGGTCCAATACAGCTCACCTGTGTCTTCGTCCTCCAGTTTAATCAAACAACAGCGCCCACATCCATCACAGACAGCTTCCCACTGCTTCCTGGTCATTTCAAAAAGCGGCACAGTTTCCCAAAATCTTTCGGCTGTCGCCATGATTGCTCCCCTAAATGATCAAACCCCCGAAACACCGAGCGCTCCGAGCGGTATCATACCGACGCTTGTTTGCAAGCTCAAATCACGTCACGACCGAGCGATTGCGAAACTGGGGCTTGTTCCATTCTTGGTGATCAAGAACCGCCGCAAGATTCTGGACCGCAGCCAGCACATCTCGATAGCGTAGATAAAGTGGCGCAAAGCCAAACCTAAGCGTTCCCGGCGCACGAAAATCACCGACAACACCACGGGCGATCAGTGCCTGCATGACTTCATAGCCATGCTCAGCCATGAAAAAAGCGACGTGGCTCCCGCGATATCTTGGCTCCCTTGGACTTTCTAGCTGGAGATCATGACCATCGCAAAGGCTCTCAACCGCGTCGATAAACAAACTGGTCATCAACTGGCGCTTCTCCCACAGCGCATTCAAATCCACCTCTGTCCAAAGTTTCAAGGCCTCATCAACAGCAGACAGACTGAGAACTTGCGGAGTGCCACAAAGCAATCGTCTCGGTCCGTTCGCAGCCACGTATTCACGGTCAAAGTCAAACGGGGACGCATGGCCCATCCAGCCGGAAAGCGGCTGAACAAGATCAGTCATATGCTGTTTGTTGATCCAGGTGAACGCCGGCGCTCCTGGTCCGCCATTGAGATATTTATAAGTACAGCCAACCGCCATATCAGCATTTACCTGGTTAAGCTGGCAGTCAAAAGCCCCGGTCGTATGGGACAAATCCCATAACACCAGCGCCCCTTTTGCCTGTATTGCTTTTGTCACCTGCGCCATGTCACGAACTCTGGCGTTTCGATAATGGATGTGGCTTAAAACGACAACTGCCGCGTTATCTGCCAACGCAGCTGGGTCGGTTTCCGCATCAAAATACTTTACCTCGACCGCATCGATCAAGTTAGCCAATCCCTGCGCCATGTAACTGTCGGTCGGGAAATTGTCGCTCTCTGCCAAAATCACCTTACGCTCTGGCCGCAGATGAAGAGCAGCAGCCATACACTTAAAAAGGTTCACCGATGTGGAGTCGCCGACAACCACTTCACCCCGGCCAACCCCCAAAAGAGGCGCAAGTCGATCGCCAACCTTCAAGGGTAAGTCAAACCATTGCGCGCGCGTCCAGCTGGCGATCAAACCTTCGGACCACTCGCTTTGTGCCACCACGCTAAGCCTTTGAACACAGCTTTTGGGCATCAATCCTAACGAATTCCCATCCAGATAAACTTTGTTTTCAGGCACGTGAAACCAGTCACGATACATCGCACAAGGATCGTTAGCATCAAGCTGCTGCGCCCGTATTTCAAAGGTTGTCGTTGCTGTCATTTTTTAAAACCATCTCTTGCATGCGTTGGACCGTCTCGCCTTGAGCATCGGCTAAACTATCAAGAATATCAAAGTGGTCTTTATTCTGTTCAAGGCGAACAGAAAAACGATCAAGGTAGGCGCCCCATTTGACTGCCAATGCCTCGCTCTGCTCATGGAATATCATTGGCTCATCCGCTCCGATCAAGAGATCGACTGCGCAGGCAAAGGCAGGCAAATGACGGGCTGGTGATAGTGCCTCTACCTCGCGCGCTGAGATCCCCGCTTTTTCATTGACATAAGAGCGCACGATTGGCTCAAGGTCAAAAACACCACTGATGAGAACCGCACCCGCAATGTGGTAGTTCGGTGCTTTGTTCAAAACATTGGCGACGATACAAGCGGCCAAATGAGCCCCCGCGGAATGGCCAACCAGAATGATTGAGCCTTGGTCGATTTGGTAGGTAGCAGCACGGTCATGAACAAAACTGACGGCTTGGTGAATCTCACCAACAATGTCCGACAAGGTGGCATCCGGTGTGAGTGAATAGCCAATAGCAGCATAAGCCCAGCCAAGCTGAGTGAACATCTGAGCGGCAAAACCTGAGCCATCTTTGGTGCCTTCTTGCCAAAAACCGCCATGCAAAAACAGGACGCAAGGTCTTGCAGTACAAGGTTTGGTGGCTGGCACAAATAGGTCCAAGCGCTGCGTACGACTTTGGCCGTATTGGAGGTCGGAGAAAACTTGATGCCGGGTACTGGTAAGCGCTTGCCGGGTTTGTCGAATATGACGGTCGATGACCCCTGCCGCATCCTTAGCTGATCGACTAGGCGAAAGCTCAAAATCACGGGCCTCGCGTGACAATTCTAAACTTCTTGGCAACATCAAAAGACTCATAAAAGCCGCGATGCCGCAAAGAATAGCACCCAGCGAGCAACAAAGTCGATTTCAATCATGCAAACTGCTAAACAATTGCGGTATTAGCTAATCGACGACACCAGCCAACAGCCATAGGAACCTGCCAAATGGATCCGACAGTCTTTGATGCCCTTACTAACCAGCTGCGTATGTGGTTGGACACGGCCAATGAGCTTCCCGGTACCACTGCCTTCGTCGCAGGTGCGTTTGGTTGGTTTTTGGTCGAAAACATCATTCGACGGTTCGCCAGCATCATGCGCACAGCCCTCATGTTTGGATTGATCGCTGCTGCAGGGCTGTCAATTGTTGCCTTGGTTCAATTCGTCACAAACGATGGGGACACCTCCGGTCTAACCCCTGACTTGAGCGCCGAACCGAGCGCAGAAGCCACAGATCTCTAGCGGCTTTCGAAGCCAAGCGCCAGCAGCACTGGTGATTGGTTCGCCTATTCAAGGACTACGATTTATCAACCCAGCTTTTCGAGCGCCGTAGTCAAATCCTGCACAGCTTGCACCGACGCGTTGAACTCTGCCTGCTCACTGTCACTCAGCGGTAGTTCAACAATCTTCTCAACACCCTTTGCCCCAATAATTACAGGCACACCGACGTAAATTCCGTCAACCCCGTATTGGCCCGTCAGGTAGGCGGCACACGGCAGCACACGCCGTTTGTCCTTTAAATAACTTTCGGCCATGGTGATCGCCGAGCTTGCCGGGGCATAAAAGGCTGAGCCGGTTTTTAACAAGGCAACGATCTCGCCGCCGCCTTTACGGGTTCGATCAACAATCGCATCCAATCGCTCCTGCGAAATCCAGCCCATTTGAACCAGTGTCGGCATATCTATGCCAGCCACGGTAGTGTAGTTGGGCACCGGCACCATTGTATCGCCATGACCGCCCAACACAAAGGCGCTCACATCTTCAACACTGACGTTCATTTCTTCAGCGAGGAAATGGCGGAAGCGGGCGCTGTCGAGCACGCCGGCCATGCCAACGACCATTGATTCCGGACAGCCAGAGGCCTGTTGCAGGACTTTTACCATCACATCCAAAGGGTTGGTAATGCAAATCACGAAGGCATCCGGGCAATTGTTTTTGATCCCTTCACCGACTGATTTCATCACCTTGGCGTTGATACCCAACAAATCATCACGGCTCATCCCTGGCTTGCGAGGGACACCAGCTGTGACAATCACCACATCAGAACCAGCCAGATCGGCGTAATCGTTTGTGCCGGTCATACGTGCATCAAAACCTTCGACAGGGGCGGCTTGGGCAATATCTAAGCCTTTGCCCTGTGGAATGCCTTCGGCAATATCAAACAGAGCCACATCGCCGAGCTCTTTCAAGCCGGCCAAAAGTGCCAACGTTCCGCCAATGTTTCCTGCGCCCACCAACGCAATTTTGTTTCGTGCCATGGTCTTCCGATCCCCTTGCTGATATGTATTCTGTGAGAGTATAGCCTGTGGTTAGCACTAATCCAGCTGTCGCAAATGAACTAGCCGACGTCGCGCAGCCCAGGGTTTCAATTATCGGCATAGGAGTTTCGCCATGTCAGACAAAATCGCCAATCGCTTGCACGAGCTGGGCATCAAATTGCCAAGCGCCGCAGCGCCAGCGGCGAACTATATTCCTTATAAAATAAGTGAAAAGACTTTGTACATCAGTGGCCAATTGCCGCTCGTTGGCGGTAAGCTGCCGACAACCGGGATTGTTGGCGACACTGTCTCGCCAGAGCAAGCCTATGATCTTGCTCCCCAATGTGGCATTAATCTGATCAGCGTCATGCACTTAGCCCTAGAAGGTGATCTGGACCGCGTGCGAGCAATCCTTAAGCTCGGCGGATTCGTGGCCAGCACGCCAGGTTTCGTCGGTCAACCTGCGGTCATCAACGGTTGCTCGGATTTGATGGTTGAGGTGTTTGGTGAAGCAGGTCGCCACGCACGCAGTGCGGTTGCAAGCCCCAGCTTGCCACTGGGAACCCCAGTTGAAATCGATGCTATTGTGGCAATAGACTGATCAACAGTGCCGGAACGGGCTTCACGATAGCACCCAATCCGCCCTTGGGAAGTGACAGGTGTATCCATTCGGGACCCGCTCAAGATAATCTTGGTGGCCAGGCTCCGCCAGCCAAAAATCTTTGGCAGGCACCACTTGGGTGACAAATTTTCCTGGCCAACGTCCGCTCGCTTCAGCAGCGGCAATCACCTGGTAGGCGGTGTCGCGCTGTGCCTCGTTCAAGTAAAAAATAGCCGAGCGATACTGGCTGCCGATATCGTTGCCCTGCCGATCTTTAGTTGTCGGGTCGTGAATTTGAAAAAATAGCGCCAAGATGTCACGAAAACTCACTATTTCGTCATTGAACTCGATTTCAATACTCTCTGCGTGGCCTGAGCGTCCTGTTTTGAGGGTATCATAAGTTGGATTTGCTACATCCCCGCCAGTGTAACCGACCCTGGTCGCCACGACCCCTGCCCGCTTGCGGATAAGGTCTTGCATTCCCCAGAAGCACCCCCCAGCCAGCAAAGCTTTTTCGATCATCTTATACCATCCTTGTACACGGGCGACTCATCATCACAGTTTCTTGGGCTGCAATCAAAATGATTACAATTTTGTTTACACCTGTTCAGCTATATATCTCTCGGCTATAGCATTTCCAGGGTCGCCATTCGAATTGCATAAGTCATTTTGACACTCAAGATCACTTCTTCACAACGATGGATGGTTCCGCAGCCAATGCAAACCATTCGTCTGGACCTTTAGAGTTGGCATCAGCGGATTTTTCAACATGCCGATGGTGGTCAGCCATGACCAAGCAAGCTATGTCATCCCTATGAATGCTAACCAACCAGCCTCTCCCGTCACGCCACGCCAGCGCAAACTTCAACCGCCGCAAATTGAAGCGATGTTCGCAACTTTTCACGCTGTTGAGCCAGAGCCCAAGGGCGAGTTGAATTATGAAAACGTCTACACACTGTTGGTGGCTGTCGCGCTCTCCGCCCAAGCGACCGATGTCAGCGTTAACAAGGCAACCGCCCGATTGTTTCAGGAAGTCACAACACCTCAGCAAATGCTGACGCTCGGCGAAGAACAATTGAAAAGCTTCATCAAAACCATTGGGCTTTACAACAGCAAAGCAAAAAATATCATCGCAACGGCCAAGATTCTGGTTGAGGAGCATAACGGCCAGGTTCCTCGCGACCGAGACGCGCTTGAGGCCTTGCCAGGAATCGGGCGCAAAACGGCAAACGTTGTGCTCCAGATGTATTGGGGAGAACCCCGCGTTGCTGTCGACACCCATGTCTTTCGTGTCGCAAATCGAACCGGTCTTGCCCCGGGGAAAACACCATTGGCCGTCGAAAAAGCCCTCGAAGCAAGAATTCCTCAACATTTTCTGGCTCATAGCCACCATTGGCTCATCCTGCACGGTCGTTATCTTTGCAAGGCTCGAAAGCCTGAATGTTGGCGCTGCCCGGTATCAGATTTCTGCTGCTATCGTGACAAAACAGAGGCGCCGCTGTTATGACATCTGTGCAGAACGAGGCGCCTGTCTTTCATTTGTCGACAATCCAAAGCTTGGGCGAGATTGACAGCGCAGAGTGGGATCGATGCGCCAATCCGGTCGGCCAGCCGACGAACCCGTTTGTCAAACATCGTTTTTTGAAGGCACTGGAAGAAAGTCGTTCGGTTGGCCATGAGACGGGGTGGCAGCCACTTCATCTAACGCTGCGCGACACAACAGACCGAATACTCGGGGTCGCGCCGCTTTATGCAAAGACCCACAGTTACGGAGAATATATTTTTGACTGGGCCTGGGCTGATGCATACGAACGTGCAGGTGGTCGGTACTTTCCCAAATTGCTCTGTGCCGTGCCGTTTACCCCAGCAAGCGGACCACGCCTATTGGCACGCACCGACACCGAAGTGTCAGTTGATCACATTCGCCATGGTCTGATCCAGGGACTAATCCAGATTGTCGAACAAACGGGAAGCAGCGGTGTGCACGTCAACTTCACGACCAAAGTTGAGGCGGAGCGGGCGCAGTCAATTGGTATGATGAAGCGGTTGGGCCTACAGTTCCACTGGCATAACCACCGCTACGGCAGCTTTGACGACTTTTTGTCGGCGTTCAGTTCTCGCAAACGCAAAGCCGTGAAAAAAGAAAGGCGTGAAGCTCAAGCACTCGGGTTGACGATACGTGCCTTGCAGGGAAAAGAAATCACAGAGGCCCATTGGGACTCATTTTTCCGGTTTTACATAAACACCAGTGACCGCAAGTGGGGAAGCGCCTACCTGACGCGCGATTTCTTTAGCTTAATCGACCCTAATGACGTTGTCTTAGTTATGGCTTTTGAAGGGCAGCGACCCGTGGCTGGTGCGCTCAATTTGCTCGGGAGTGACTGTTTATATGGTCGTAACTGGGGGTGTGAGAACTCGTTCAAAATGCTTCATTTTGAAACTTGCTATTATCAAGCCATAGAGTTCGCGATCGCAAACAAGTTGGAGCGAGTCGAGGCTGGCGCGCAAGGTCATCACAAACTTCAGCGAGGGTACCTTCCGAGCGAAACCTATAGCGTTCACTGGATAAAAGATCCGAGCCTAGATCAACCGGTCCGTCGATTCGTGGCCAGCGAAGCTGAACAAGTCCAAGCAGAAATCAAGCATCTTATCGATACTGAAAATCCTTACAAATCCATTTAATTGCAGCAGCCACTGACTGTTGGTCCTGACGTTAATTGTGTGACGACTGCGATGACCCGTTG
>CAXBRM010000036.1:0-13646 GCA_963978305.1 uncultured Rhodospirillales bacterium | reverse complement strand
CAATGTGGCTGGCCAACCGGCGTTTGGGTGTCGGTTGTGATCAACTGATCGTGCTAGAACCAAGCAGCCGCGCTGATGTCTTCATGCGGATTTACAATAGCGATGGCAGCGAGGCTGAAGCTTGCGGCAATGCCACGCGATGCGTTGCCGGACTGTTGCGGCGCGAACGTGACAAGGATGCAAAGATCGAAACACTGGCTGGAATTTTGGTTGTTCGACCGACCACTGACGGCATGTTTACGGTCAACATGGGAGCGCCCATTTTCACGCCTGCCGGAATACCCGTCGACGCCCAATTACCCCTCAATTTGCCAAAATTACTGGAGCAATACCCTCCCCCGATGGCCCTTGGCATGGGCAACCCACACTGCATATTCATCGTACCACCAAGTGAAATTGAAGCCATCGATTTGGAGACACTAGGCCGCCAAATCGAAGCCCACCCTCTGTTCCCAGCAAAAACAAACGTTCATTTTGTCGCCAAAATCGCCACCAATAAAATCAGGCAACGCGTTTTCGAACGTGGTGCTGGCATCACAGGCGCGAGTGGATCTGGCGCCTGTGCAGGTGCAGTTGCTGCGTTGTCCAGTGGGCTTGTTGTTGGCCAGGTCGAGGTTGTTTTAGATGGCGGCAGCCTATGGATTGACTGGGGCGGGAAGGCCTCTGACCCGGTATTTATGACCGGTCCTTGGGCGGAAACGTTCCAAGGCAAAATCGAGTTGCCGAGCAATGGCTGACCGGGCGCCCAACACAGATCGTGTCATTACACTTGGGTGTCGGCTTAATATCTACGAGTCCGAGGTGATCCAAAATCATCTGGATCAAAGCCACGGCGATCAACAACGGGTGATCATCAACACCTGCGCCGTCACAGCAGAGGCGGAACGACAGGCGGCGCAAACCATCCGGCGCGCCGCAAAAGAACACACGAATGCTGAGATTGTTGTCACGGGGTGCGCCGCCCAAATCGACCCCCAAAAGTATGCCTCCATGCCTGAAGTATCTCGGGTTGTGGGCAATATCGAAAAACTTGACCACGCAACTTGGATGCAGCGCCCAGTGGCGAAGGTTCAGGTCCAAGATATCATGGCAATGAAACAGACGGCAGGCCATTTACTGGATGGATTTGTTGAGCACACGCGGGCCTTTGTGCAAGTGCAGCAAGGTTGCGATCATCGCTGCACGTTTTGCACTATCCCCTTTGGTCGGGGAAACAGTCGAAGTGCCCCAATCAGCCAGGTTGTTGAACAGGTGGCCCGTTTGGTCGACAATGGTGTTCAGGAAGTGGTCTTAACCGGTGTTGATCTCACCAGCTTCGGTCCCGATCTGCCAGGAAAACCAACGTTGGGTCAACTTGCCAAGCGCCTTCTTATCAATGTGCCCCAATTGAAAAGGCTTCGTTTGAGCAGCATCGATAGCATAGAAATCGACCAAGACTTGTTAACACTACTCGCCGATGAACCGCGCCTGATGCCACACCTGCATCTGAGTCTCCAGGCCGGAGATGATCTGATCTTAAAGCGCATGAAACGCCGACATACCCGCAAAGAAGCAGTCTCGATCTGCCGGCAGCTTCGTCAGCTAAGACCCGATATCGTGTTGGGCGCGGATATCATCGCCGGTTTTCCAACTGAAACCGAAGCCATGTTCCAGCGCAGTCTGGATTTGATTGACGATTGTGGTCTCACCTTAGTCCATGTTTTCCCCTATAGTCGGCGCGAAGGCACACCAGCCGCACGGATGCCACAAGTGGAGAAAGCTGAACGCAAACGACGTGCAGCAGAACTTCGCAGCAAAGCCGATGCCGCACGTGCTGCACGCTTCTTCTTGGAACAAGGGAAAAAGCGATCAATACTCATGGAGCGCGGTGGTCGTGGTCATAGCGAGCATTTTTTGCCTGTCCGCTTGGCCAATCCGGAAACAAATGGTGTTCAATCCGGTACCTTATTCCAAGGTGTTGTCCGTAGCGTCCAAAACGGTCATTTACTCGTCGATCCTATTTAGCACTTGAGGCATTAAACCATGCGCTGGCCTTGGCAACGAAAAAAAGAACAGCATTCAGAGACAGATATCAATCGTTCACATCTTGGTGCAACGGCACAAGCACCCGAAACCGACTCAGGAATCGGACAAATCGATACCAATATCCAACCGAGCAACAATTCTAATGATCAAAGCGCCGCTGTTAAACCAACCCATCAGGATCGAAACCCCACATCAGGGCGAACTTGGTTTCAACGGCTGACAGACGGTCTATCGCGCACCAGCAATCAAGTCAGCCAAGGCATTTCAAATATTTTCACCCAGCGAAAGTTGGACGATGATATGGTTGAAGAACTAGAAGATTTACTTATAGGAAGCGATGTTGGCGTCGATGCTGCTCATCGGATTGCCGCTGCCTTTGCAAAAGGACGGTTTAATAAGGAAATCGACCCCAGTGAGGTCAGAGCAGCCTTGGCCGAAGCCATTCGTAAAGAACTTGAAGCCGTCGAGATACCCTTTGAACTCGACACAACTTTGCAACCTCACGTAGCACTGGTCGTCGGGGTTAATGGCAGCGGCAAAACCACAACAATCGGCAAGCTCGCGCATCACATAAGCCAGTCAGGCCATGACGTCATGATGGCCGCTGGCGACACATTTCGGGCAGCCGCAATTGAACAACTTAAAATTTGGGGCGAGCGGACTGGTACTGATGTAATATCAGGCGAACAAGGGTCAGACCCGTCGGCACTGGTCTTTGACGCTGTGTCAAAAGCAAAAGCTTCCGCTGTAGATTTATTGCTGATTGATACCGCCGGTCGACTTCATAACAAGACGGACCTAATGGCAGAACTTGGTAAAATCCAAAGGGTCATTCAAAAAGTGATACCAAACGCTCCTCACAGCGTGGTTTTAGTATTGGACGCAACCATTGGGCAAAACGCTCTCGCACAAATTAAAGCTTTCCACGAAACAATCCCTCTCTCTGGTTTAATCATCACAAAACTTGATGGAACAGCCAAAGGGGGGGTTCTTGTGGCGTTGGCAAACCAGTTCCAGTTGCCAGTCTACGCAATAGGAGTAGGCGAAGGCGCCGAAGACCTGCAACCATTCGAGGCTCAGGCTTTCGCCCAGGCATTGCTCGGCATTCGTTAATTACTAACGGGATAAGGAAGGCGCGATCCCAAAAAAGCCAGAAAAAGACGACCTGTTTCGTTCAAAACACCGGCATCCGGCAAATGCACGGAGATACCGCGTGTTTCCAATGCATCGTAGGCGTAGAAATTATCAGCCTTCATCTCGGCCTGATTTACCGTAAATAACATAATGTCAACGCTGTCACCAACCCCATTCGTACCATTTGCCACCGGTGATAACAGAACACTTTTGGCCGGGTATTTGGCCTTAAATTCTGGCAAAACTGGTAACAATTTGGACGTGAGCAAGTCCGCGCACGCACCGACCCGAACCTGATCTGACCAGCGATCAAGATCCATTAGACACTGCTCGATATGCTTAAAGCCGCTCCGCACAGCAGGCGCCAGCCTCTCGCCGTTATCGGTCAAAGACAAGCGAAGGCTGTTGCGGGTGAACAAAGGAAAGCCCAGCGAACACTCCAAATTTTTTAGCTGCTGACTTACAGCGCTCTGCGTGACACCCAACTCCTCAGCAGCGCGAGTCACGTTCAACAACCTTGCGGCAGCTTCAAATGCTACTAGTGATTTTAGAGAAGGGAGTTTGCTCATTCTCAGGTAAGCCTCACAAAAAGTATCAGACAAATCAAGGATATATAAATTTGCCGCAATAGCAACCAAAATTTGATATAATTGTTATGTTAATGAGATATTTAAGGTTGTACACCAAGGATCACTATGGTGGCCACGCTGTTTTACAGCCAACGCAATCTTGGCCGTGTCCAGTCGCTAATTTGCCCAGTCGTTAAGTGCTTTAACACCTGGCAATAGTTTGCCTTCCATCCACTCCAGAAAGGCACCGCCGGCTGAGCTTATGTACGTAAGTTCTCCTACTACCCCCGCCATAGCCAGCGCTGACACAGTATCGCCACCCCCAGCAACGCTCACCAAGTCGCCAATTGCGGTCTGCGCGGCAGCTGCACGTGCAACTCTGGTTGTGGCCTGCTCAAAAGGCGCAAATTCGAAAGCGCCCAGCGGACCATTCCAGATCAATGTCTGGCTTCTCTCGAGCAACTCACACACTGCCTGAGCACTAGCGGGACCAAAATCCAAAATCATACTATCGCTTGGGACCGCCGTTGCTGGCACGACAAAACTAGCATCGCCGTGCTCAACACCTCCCGCGACAACAACATCGCTGGGGAGCATAATTTGACAGTTTAGCCGCTGTGCTTTGCTAAGAATTTCAAGAGCTGTTGGCACCAAGTCTGACTCTGTCAGGCTTCGTGCAACGTCAACGCCTGTCGCTTGCAAAAATGTGTTGGCCATGCCCCCACCAATCACCAAAGCATCAACTTGTTCGATCAAATTGCTCAACAAATCGAGCTTCGTGCTTATTTTTGAGCCCCCAACAATAGCGACTGTTGGCCGGATAGGCTGGCCAAGGGCGCGATCTAAAGCCAACAGCTCTTCTGCCATCAGCAATCCAGCATAGCTTGGCAGCTTTTGGGCTAGGCCCTCGGTGGTGACGTGAGCGCGATGGGCAGCAGAAAAGGCATCGTTAACGAAATAATCACCAAGATCAGCAATTTCTTCGGCTAAAGCAGCATCATTATTTTCTTCACCAGGTAAATAGCGGCTGTTTTCCAGAACCAAAATTTGACCTGGCCGCAGCGCCTCTATAGCGTTTCGCACCCCCTCGCCGACGGTTTCACCATAAAAGTGTGTTGTCGCGTTGGTTAGTTCATTCAACGCGTTAGCAACAGGTTTGAGGCTCAAACTGGGGATAACACTGCCCTTGGGACGACCAAAATGGGCCAAAACCACAACTTTGAAACCTACGGTCGCGAGCGAATCAAGCGTTGGCACCGCGCGCCGAAGACGGCTGTCATCGCTGATGCCAGCATCGCTCATCGGCACATTCAGATCCTCACGAACCAACACGACTTTCCCAGTGCCATCGGCAAGTGCCAGCAGATCATCCAGTGTTCTGAATTCAATCATTATTTCCTCGCCTCGCGTTGGTCTCAAACCAGTCATTGACTGCTGCTCGTGTTTTTGCAGTCAAATGCAAACCCATTTTACTGCGTCGCCACAGCCAATCTTCGGCCCTGCGAACAAATTCGTGGTCGCATAAGTAACGCAACTCAGCCTCAAAAACATCCTGACCAAAGTGCTGGCCCAAGTCCGCCAAGCGCGAAGCCTTATTGACAATGCGATCGGCCAAACTGCCATAATCCTGGACCAAACGCTGCGACAACGAGAGTGGCAAAAAATTATATTTAGCGGCAAATTCGCGTTTCGCTTTTTCAACATCAAGGCCAATATCACCACCAGGCAAAACCGCCCTCTTGGTCCATGCCTCACCTGCATTTGGAAAAAACGGTGAGAGTCGATTGACCCCCGCTTCACTCAATTCGCGGTAAGCAGTCAGCTTACCACCTAACACCGTCAATAAAGGGGCGGTTTTGCCAATGGCGCCGTCAAGGTCAAAGCCGTAGTCTCGACTGATCTGACTGGCACCAACGCTCTTATCATCTACCAAAGGCCGCACACCTGCGTAGGTCCAAACAATGTCATCAGCGCTCAATTGCTGCTGGAAATAGCGATTCACAGCCGAACAGAGGTAACTGACCTCATCAGGGCTGATCGCGATTTGGTCCATGCCACCGTCATGTTCAACATCCGTGGTGCCGATCAAACTGAACTCACCCTCATAGGGAATGACAAATATGACGCGGCCATCATCGTTTTGAAGAAGATAGGCGTGCTCCCCGCTATAAAGCCGTGGGACAACGATATGACTGCCACGGACCAGACGAAGGGAGGTGGCATTGTTTCGGCCAAGGGCTTGCGCATCCACAACATTTGCCCAAGGGCCTGCCGCGTTCACCAAAGCCTTTGCTGTCACGTTGGACGTCTCTGCCGTATCAGTATCGACCAGCATAATCGACCAATGCGATTCCGGACCAACACGGACAGCCCGCTCTACTTTTGTGCGTGTTCGTACCGCGCCACCACGCTGCACTAGATCCATAGCGTTAACAGCAACCAGCTTCGCGTCTTGTGCCCAACAGTCACTATATTGGAAACCACGGACAATATGATCTTTGAGTGGCCAACCAGCAGCATGCCGCTGCAAGTTTAGCCCGCAACTGCGCGGTAACAGCTGACGCTTGCCGAGAACGTCGTAAAGCAGCAAACCCAGACGCACCAACCAATAAGGTCGCTGTTCCTTGGTATGGGGAATGACAAAGCGCAAGGGCCAAACGAGATGAGGAGCTGAGCGCATTATCACCTCTCGCTCGCTCAACGCTTCGCCAACCATTTTGAATTCGTACGTTTCCAAATAGCGGAGGCCACCGTGAATTAATTTCGTGGAGGCGCTTGATGTTCCACTGCCCAAGTCGCCTTTTTCAACGACAAGCGTCCTTATCCCGCGGCCTTGTGCATCGCGGCCAATACCAACACCGTTGATGCCGCCGCCAATGACGACGAGATCAAAGTCATTCGAAACCATGGGAGGTTGCTCGTAACTAACAGAACTCCCAGTCATGTATCAGCTTTCGTTTTGAGCAGCTAATGCATTTACTGCGGCAGCTGCCATGGCCGAGCCGCCGCGCCGTCCTTGCACGACAAGCCCGGGTACACCGAACCTTGGCCCCCATTCAAACAAAGCTTGTTTGCTTTCGACGGCGCCAACAAACCCAACCGGCAGCCCAATCAGACAGGCCGGCTTTGGTAATTGCGCCGCTTCGATAAGTTCCATCAATCGAAATAGTGCCGTTGGCGCGTTACCAATAGCGACAACGGCGCCCTCGACCTCGTCTGCCTGCCACAAATCGACGCCCGCTGCAGACCGCGTATTCTCAATTTCAGCAGCCTTTGGCACTGCTCGAGGGTCATGAGTGGTGCAATACACAGCATTTTTTTTCGACAACCGTGATTGAATAATGCCATTACGAAGCATTTCAACATCAACAAAAATCGGTTTGCCCAGGGCGAGCGCCTCGGCGCCCTTTTCTGCTGCATGGCCCCAAAATTGTACGTCCCCCGCCAGATCGGTCATGCCACAAGCATGGATCATGCGAACGACAAGGCGCGCTTCAAGCACGCTGAAACGTTCCAAATCGACCTCGGCAGCAATTGTGGCAAAACTCGCTCGATAAATTGACGCCGGATCGCGAAGATAATTCCACCCCATCCGCTACTCAGTCAGCTGTGCATCGGCAATCATGGCGCTGGAACAGGCCCACCGACCGCAGGGACAGACCAATTTGTCACCATCGAGCTTACCCGGAAGACTGCGCGGTCCCATTGGATGGTCATTGTGTGGATAGGGATGATGATGGTGATCGTGGTGATGACTGTGACTCGGCCCATGGCCATGATCGTGGTGGCTGTGCGCGTCGTGATGATGAGTTGCGTTGTCAGGCGCATCGCCCGTGCCAATACCCTCGACGTGATGGTGGTGGCTTTCTTGAATCATACCAACTTCGTCTTCAAACCCCAGCACTTGATCACGATATTTGCAGCTCATGCAGTTCATGACATTGTCGCCTGTTAAGCACTCGGCAACACGATCTGCGAATGTTTCAATGACCAGGGCGTGATCGCCCAAATACTTCGCTTTGACAAATTGCTGGTCAGGGAATTTGGCGGCAATAGTGTCGGTATGCTCGTAAATTCGGTCGATCAAAATGCCCGTAAACAAGAAATAAGGAAACACCAAAACACGTTTAAAGGCCATTTTGCCCGCTTGTTCCAACGCGGGCATGACGAGCGGAAAGGTCACGCCACTGTAGGCAGTCATCCCCCAGCCAAACCCTTTGCCTTCCCACAACATGCGCATCACTTTTGTCACATTGCCGTTGGCATCGGGGTCGGATGCGCCGCGGCCCACAACCACCAACAGGGTGTCATGGGCACTCACTTCACCGTACTGAGCATCAGCTTCTGCCATGGCTTGATCAATACGCTCACCTGCGGCACGCATCATTTTCGTGTCGATGCTCAGATCCCGACCATATTGAACCTCTAAGCCCGGATTCTTTGCCGCGTAGGTATTGAGAACGCTCGGAATGTCATTTTTGGCGTGCCCAGCCGCAAACAACATGCCGGGAACCGCTATAATTTTATCGACGCCCTTGTTGCGAAGTTTATCAAGGCCAACGTTAATGACAGGATTGGCAAATTCCAAAAAGCCACTCTCAACCTCGTACTGCGGTAATTTCTGGGTTAACTTTTTCACCATATCGTGGAACTGAGTGACCGCGCCTTCGCTGCGACTCCCGTGTCCACAAACCATCACGCCAATTTTTTTTGCGCTGCCATCCATAGTTCAGCTCTCCTGACTATTATCGAAGGGATATATTGTTCTGCTTGGGATATAGTGCCAGGTCTTATTCGACAATCTTCACTTGGCAATTTCTGAAAATAGCGGCATTGCACACGCTATGAACGATCCAATAGATAATCGACCACCAAATAGACTGCGCGCAGCAAAAATTGTTAGTGTCCACGGTGTCCGCGGTCTCGTAAAGGTCCAAGTATTTTTAGAGGACGCCTTTGACTTGACAGCACGTGGCGATTTAACCAATCGCGATGGCAGCAAAACATTTGAAATCGATATAAAAGGGCAGGCAAAAAACACGTTGCTATGCGCCATAAAGGACGTCAATGATCGGGACACCGCCGAGCGCCTGCGTGGCACAGAGCTTTATGTTGAACGTACCGCCCTACCAAAGGTTGAAGACGAAGAGGAATTCTACGTTGCTGATTTAATTGGCATGACGGTCAAGCTGGCTGAGAACGGCGAGATTGTTGGCCGCGTTCGTGGCGTGCAAGATCATGGTGCTGGTGACATCATCGTTGTCAATTACAAAGAAATTGGCAAAAAAGATGATATGTTTGCCTTTACTTACGACATTTTCCCCGATGTCAATCTGGCTGAGCGCTTTGTAAGTTTTGTGCCGCCCCCAGTCGTTAGCGAACGGGATAAAGATGGATGACCTTTCGTATTGCCGTTCATAGCATTATGCCCGACATGTTCCCGGGGGCATTGGCTTTCGGACTAAGCGGTCAAGCGTTGTCCAAAGGATTGTGGGAATTGACCGTTCACAACATTCGGGACGTTGCCACGGACCGGCACCGGACTGTTGACGATGTTCCCTTCGGCGGTGGCGCGGGTATGGTCTTCCGTCCCGACATTGTTGATCGCAGCCTAACTCAAAGTGCTGACGCCCCTGGTCCACTGATACACTTCAGTCCGCGCGGCCAGCCCTTTTCACAATCGCTGGCCAAAGAGCTGGCAAGCGGCCCTGGGCTCAGAGTTTTGTGTGGTCGCTATGAGGGAATTGACCAGCGTGTCCTCGATAAATGGATGCCCTATGAAATTAGCCTTGGCGACTTCCTACTAAGCGGGGGTGAGTTGGCGGCAATGAGCGTCCTCGATGCGATTATTCGCTTGCTGCCAGGGGTGATGGGCAACGCTGCCAGCGCGATCGAAGAAAGTTTCGAGGATGGCTTGCTTGAATATCCGTTGTACACTCGCCCAGCCGAATGGGACGGTCGACCGGTACCAGACGTTCTGCTGAGCGGTCATCACGCCAACATTGATGCTTGGCGCTTGGATCAGCGCAACAAGGTCACAGCGAAACGCAGACCGGACTTGTGGGCGCGTAAAACTTCTGATGATGACACTGAGCCTGAATCAAATTAAACACTGGCTTTCTCGTTGATCCGAATTTGTGTCACTGCGCGATTTGCGGCGCATACATAGCCGGCAACAACTTTGACAATGTCCCTCTGGCACCGCCTGAATCCAGGTAGAAGCAGCGGCCAAGGGCATGAGGATAGTAAAATGAATTTGATCCAACAGCTCGAAGCTGAACAGATCGAGGCACTTACCGCTTTGCGTCCGGTGCCAGAATTTGCACCAGGCGACACCCTGAAGGTGAACGTGAAAGTCATCGAAGGCTCCCGTGAGCGTTTGCAAGCATACGAAGGCGTTGTGATTGCGAGAAAAAATCGCGGTCTGAACAGCAGCTTTACAGTGCGTAAAATTAGCTACAATGAAGGTGTAGAGCGTGTTTTTCCGCTGTATAGCCCGCGCCTCGACAGCATTGAGGTTATTCGCCGCGGTAAAGTGCGCCGAGCCAAGCTTTACTACCTACGCACCCGACGCGGAAAGAGCGCGCGGATTGCCGAACGCGTAACCGGTTACGCAGCAAAACTGAACCAGGCTGCACGCCTAATGCGTCGCGCTGAAAAAGAAGCCGCGTCTTAAGATTAGATAAAAAAATTGATGGACCTGCGGGCGGTTTTGTGTTGGCGAGCCCTTTACGGTGCGCTGATTTTAGTCTAACGTCATGCTGTTGTCACATGGCAGCATTAGTTTTTATGCTGTGCTGATGGCGGCACGCCTATGAACACATGTTTGGAGAAGCTTACTTGATAAGCAGCAGTGTTTCAGCAGCTGGTGCTGGTGTGTTATCGACACCAGACGCTGTTCCGGGTCAGAAGTCTGCTTCTGCACCTATCTTTCACGGCCCGGCCAAGACGGGGCATAAACTTACAGACCTGGCTGTCGGTGCCCTGGACAATTTAAAGGGCGAGCAGATGGTGACGTTTGATCTTCGAGGTCGCTCAAACATCTGCGATTTCATGGTCATCGCAAGCGGTCGCTCAAACACGCACGTCGGTGCGCTGGCAGATGCTCTGAGCAAAGATCTCAAAAAAAATGGGATTGAAGTTCTCAGCATCGCTGGCGTTGAACAGTGTGATTGGGTTGTTTTCGACGCTAATAATGTCGTGGTTCATATTTTCCGACCTGAGGTTCGCGCTTTTTACCAGCTGGAAAAAATGTGGGATCCAAGTTTTCAGGTGGTTGAACAGAACTCGCTTAATAGCGCATCGATGCTCTAGGCCAGACAAGGGCTTAGGCATTGAAGTTGACAATTCTCGCCGTTGGCAAATTGTCGAAGGGCGAAGAGGCAGCCTTAGTCTCCCGCTATCACGCTCGAATGCGGCGTCTAAAACTAAAAACACTTGAGATTGCCGAAAGCGACCAACAGCGTGAAGCGCAGCTAATTTTGTCGAAGCTGACGGCCCACGACCTTGTTATTGCTCTTGATGAGCGGGGCAAAGCGATACCATCAACCCAATTTGCGGCAATTTTGAACCACGCAGAAGAACAGGCTCAAAATGTCTCGTTAATCATCGGTGGCCCTGACGGGCTCGGCGCCAGCATTCGCGCACGGGCCAATCATGTAATTAGCTTTGGCGCGATGACGTGGCCTCATCAACTGGCCCGTGTTCTTTTGGCAGAGCAGCTTTATCGAGCAGAGACAATCTTAACGGCGCACCCCTATCACCGATCTTAAGCGGGGCAGGATGCCCCTCCCGCCATCAGGAGCCCTCAATGAAACTGAGGTCAGCAACATGGTTACACTTAGCAACAAAACTCGCGAGCAAGGCAAGCCGATTGGCTTTTATGACGGGATCATCAGCAACAACCATGACGTGCTCAAAGAAAGCATCGACAGAGGGCCTTAGACGGGCCAGGGTGCCAAAGGCTTCGACATAGTCTTCTGCCGAAATTTGCCCATCCGCATCACTCGCCGTCAGCGCTGCGAAAAGGGTTTTTTCCTTATCTTCAAGCAGCAGATCTGCCCGGACTTGCTCAGCGGGAACACTGGCTTTCTTGGCTTCGGCTGACAAAATGTTGCTAGCCCTTTTGTAGCCATCCAATAAATTACGGCCCTCCTGCATGCTCAGAAAATCCCGTAGGGCCTCAACGCGTTTCACGATCCTGACCAAGTCGTCATCATCGTCAGCAGAAAGCACCGCCGAAATCCAGTCATGACGCATTCCTTTGTCTTTCAGCGTGACTTTGAGGCGGTCACCAAAAAACTGCATGAGCTGGTCCTGATATGCCGGACGTGCCGGCAGCTGATAAGCTGCCGCGCAAACGCCAAAAGCCTCGCGCAAATCAAGGCGGATGCCCGTTTCAATGACCAATCGAATCACCCCAAGCGCGGCCCGTCGCAGGGCAAACGGGTCTTTCGAGCCAGTTGGCTTCTCATCAATCAACCAAAAGCCGACCAGTGTGTCGATTTTTTCGGCCAAGGCGAGCGCGACACTGACGGGCGCTGTCGGGCATATGTCGGCTGGACCGAGTGGGCTGTAGTGCTCTGCGATGGCGTTAGCAACGTCTGTGTCTTCGCCCATATGGAGCGCGTAATATTTACCCATCGTGCCTTGAAGTTCGGGGAACTCATAGACCATTTGGCTGACGAGATCTGCTTTACAAAGCTGCGCTGCACGGTCGGCTTGTTCTACCCAATCCGCAGCTATTTGAGCGCTGTCGCTGTGTTTTTCAGCAAGTTTTTGCGCAAGAAACTTCGATAAAATTCGAATTCGAGCCACTCGCTGCCCCACAGAACCCAGTGATTTATGGAAAACAATCGCATCCAGCTTTGGCAGTAATGGCTCCAAGCCTGTCGTGCGATCCTGGTCCCAAAAAAATTGACCATCACTCAACCGGGCACGCAAAACCCGCCGGTTGCCCGCAATAATCCGCTCGGCAGTCTCAGCGCTATAATCACCATTCCCCACAGTCATATAGTATGGCGCCAAGCTGCCATCGCCGTTTTCAAAAGCGAAATACTTTTGATGTTCCTTCATGCTGAGCACCAATGCCTCTTTGGGCTGGTTCAGAAAGTCATCGTCGATTTGACCGATCAAACCACAGGGCCATTCAACCAAATTAGCTGTCTCAGCCAGAAGACTTTTGTCTTCAATCACAGATAAACCATACTTGTTGGCCGCGGCGTTCAGGTCTTTTTGAATCAGTTGCTGTCGCTCAGCGGCATCAATAATCACATAGGCCGCTTTCAGTCTCTCTCGGTATTCAGCAAAATCGCCAACCTCAATCACGTCAGGCGCCAGAAACCGATGGCCAAAGGTGCAATTGCCAAACGCGATCTGCTCGTTATTGCCAAGATCCAGCGCACCATCGAGGCGTTCGCCATTAAACACAGCTAATATGCTGTGCAGAGGCCGGACCCAACGGAAACTGGTCCGCGCCCAGCGTTGGCTTTTGGGCCAGGTGTAACCTTGGATCATGCCGAGGATAATATCGGGTAAAACCTGATCCGTCGGTCGCCCTGGAATTTTTTTGACCGCGAACCAAGCCTTACCTTTGCCCGTATCGCGCAACTCTGCTTGATCCAAACTCTCAAGACCAGCGCCGCGCAAGAACCCCTGAATCGCCTGATCAGGCGCGCCTTCTTTAGGGCCCTTGCGCTCTTCTACCGTGTCAGGTTGCTGCGCGATTAAATCCTCAATCACAAAACTTAAACGACGCGGACCAAACTGGCCTTCGGCATGGCCGAATGCCAGCCCAGCCGCGGCCAATCGCGCCTCTAAATCTGCCAACATCGCTTTGCTGGCGCCCGCCTGCATACGAGCAGGAATTTCTTCACTGAACAGTTCAATCAGCAGTTGGTGGCTCATTGTCTAGGCCTC
>CAXBRM010000035.1:0-13704 GCA_963978305.1 uncultured Rhodospirillales bacterium | reverse complement strand
GAATTTGACAGGCTGCGCTTTTGCCACTTTGCCCGCACAAATCTTTAAAGCTGCGATTGTTCGATCAATCGCCTCGTCAGTAAGACATCCCGTATAGGCCAGACCTTCGCCCAGACGAACAATTCTGGAAAAGGCATCGGTAACCCGAAAAATGCCTGAACGCATCTTTTTTAAGTCGCTCCCTTCTACTAAATTTTTCCGCAGTTTTCGAGTTTGACGGTACAGATCCATATCTGCCTGAGCAACAAGGAGCCGACAGTTGTTAGTTCCAAGATCAATGGCAGCGATAATCGGTGGCCGTCGACGCTTCTTCGGGGGTGAGCCTTTAGCATTTCCTTGGCTCTTGCTGGCGCCAGTTGCACCCGTGGATGCTAGCTGGCGGCGCCGAGGCATCACAGCGTCTCTATGCTGCGCCCCGACATTTGTCGTTCGGCTACGTTCATTGCCCAGATTTTTGTCCCGCGCAGGACGGTGAACTTTGGGAGAATCGGCCGAGCCGGTTGTCCCTTGAGACCCCTGATTAACGCCATTATGTTTGCGGTCACCGCGCCGGCGAACGCGTCGCCGACGCCGCTCCAGCCCTCCCGTCGATGACTTTTCCGTTGTTTTATGATCAACGTGATTTGCCACCTGTTTCTCACCCGCATATGCACGTACAATTTATATTTCGTCGCAACGTGCAAGACAATGAAGAGAAATATTGGGTCGTACAGACGTGCTGCCAAAAAAAGGCGCTAACCCCACCCATCATTGTCCATTTGTGTTTTTCGTTTCGAGAGCATGGTCGCACGCATTAGCGGGCTTGCCTAGCCTAAAAACTCGCTATCCGGCTCTTCATCGTCTTTCGCGATGCCGTCTTGGTCATCGATACGCATATTGGGCGCCAGATGAACAAACCCGCGCTCCTTTGCCAACAAAACCTGGCGATAGCGTTCCTGTGCCGACGCGATGCTGTCATCGCTTCGCGTGCCGTAGCAGTGTAAACAGCTTGTCCCCATAACAGTGCGCGGGTCAGCCAAATCTTTCGCCGTGAGCGGATGGCGACAGACCGAACACATTTCATGGCCAGAGGGCTTTAAATCCTTGGTGACAGCAACTCGGTCATCAAAAACGAAGCAGTCGCCGACCCACTTGTTGGCAAGTCCTTGCTTGGCGGTTTTTTCGAAATAGCCAAGAATACCGCCACTGAGTTGATATACCTCTTCAAACCCTTGGTCGATCAGATAGCTAGAGGCTTTCTCGCATCGAATGCCACCCGTGCAAAACATGGCGATTTTCTTTTTCCCCTTCAGTGGCTCAAGGTGCTCTTTGACGTAAGTCGGAAAGTCCCTGAATGTCGCCGTCTTAGGATCCACGGCACCAGGGAAAGAACCAATCGCAATTTCGTAAGCGTTGCGTGTATCGATTACGACCGTATCCGGGTCGCGAATGACATCATGCCAAAGCTCGGGCTCAGCCTCGATCCCTGTGCGCCTGCCTGGTTGCAAACCATCAACACCCATGGCGACGATCTCATTTTTCACTTTAACCTTAAGACGCCGAAAAGGTGGTACGTCAGTCTCCGCATATTTGGCCGGCACCTGCCCAACGCGTAACTGTTGAGCCAAAAAACTGAGTAGCTTGTCGAGAGATGTCGTCGCCGCCGCGCTCATCGTCCCATTAACCCCCTCTGGGGCAATCAACAAGGTGCCCATGATGTGCTCAGCTTGGCAAATAGCCTTCGCGTCAGCGACAAGACTTTGCACGTCAGCAACAGGAGAGAATTTGTAAAAGGCAGCGATTTGATGCACGTTCTATTTTCGCAATGGTTTGCGTGACGTTCACTGTTTAGCCTGTCGAGCCATCATCTTGAACCGCATTGATCGTAAGGCTGTGGCGATAATCATTGATCATCTGGAAGACTTGAGCGCGGTGAGATGACAAACGCTCGCGCTCGCGCTCCAAGCGATCATACTCTGCCCATAGGCGCGCACGATCCTCATTGGGCGTATCGGCACTTTCAAGAAGAGCACGTACCTCTGACATCTGGACCCCCACATTATCAATATCGTTGTCCACGCGTCGCAACGTGTCGCCGAAAGTCCAGCCATACGAAACGAAATGCTGCGCAGCGGGCAAGCATAATCCAGCCGGATTCCGATGACCACGTTGCCCATATTTCAGGCCGGTTTCAAAAGTACAAAATTGGACAAGCCCATCTGCCCGCCCCTTTCGATAGCTTGCGGCGTCGGGCACAACGCCAACACTGGCACAAGTATCCGCAAAGGCGTCTAAACGATCATGCCGGCCGTTTTGGCCGTCTTTTAGACCCGATTGATACCAGTCGGTGGTGCTGCATTTCTCAGGATTGATCGGACGACAAGCAACAATTGAACTTACCAAGACAATTGCCAAAACCAAAATTTTTGATAGCGCGATCAGCCTATGCATGGTGCGGCCCCTCCTTTATCCATCCTGAGCCATCATTAGGGCATTGCGTCTGACAACCAACATTACGCAAATACCTTGTTGCCACGATAGCAGCAATAGGTCCATGGGGGATCCACATAATGGTTCAACCTCAACTTAACTGGATGATGTCATGTCTAGAGTTTGCCACCACGGCAGTTTCATAGCAGATTTAGGCAATTTTTTATTTTTGAGTTTAAATCTTAAGTAAACACACTTAAGATAACGGTGTCAGACCGCGAAGCAGAAATAAAAGGGGCAGGTTACATTATTGTGGGTTGCTTGCGTGACAGCAGGCCACATATCTACGAATGCCCATATTAGTTTGATTCGCTGTGCACCTTGGTTTCGTTCGGCTTCCTAACCTCCCTCATGAAGGATCTCCCCAATGCTGACCCGTCTTATACTCGTGGTTTTGGTCATTTTTTTCGTTGGCTTGCCGTTTGTAGCACCGCGCATTCCGCTCCTGAATGTCAATGCACGGGAACGAACGGTTGAAAAACCACCTTTTGAGCAAACTACTGCAGACGCATTGTTGGTAGTGGGCACCCAACAGTTTGGTGCCTTTCCCTACGCATCGACCATTGATGTGACAGCAACGACGCAAGCCTCAAAGGTACGACAGGTCCGTAGCGACTTGGCTGGTGAGGTAATTGAGGTGAACGTTGAGCGGGGAGATCGAGTGCAGCCAGGGGATGTAATGGCGAGACTGGCAGCCGAAACCCGCACGAGCCAAACGGCTCAAGCAGCTGCGAGCGTCCAGGAAGCAAGGGTAGACTTGGAAGCAACGCGCCAACTTGTCGAGCAGGGTGTTTTGGCAGAAAATCGATTGGTGGCGGCTGAGGCAAGCTATCAGTCTGCGCTGGCAGCGCTGGATCAAGCCAACGATCAAATTGCGAACCTCAACATTATCAGTGCGATCCAAGGTGTGGTCACAGAAGTGTACACCGAGGAAGGGTCAAACATTACGCCTGGCGAACCTGCAGTTTCAATTATTGCACTCGACCCGATTAAAGTATTGGCGCGGGTCTCCGAACTAGAGATTGGCAACGTAAATCTTGGTCAGAGCATTGATGTCGAATTGGTGACTGGCGAAGTCTTTGAGGCGACTGTCACCTACATTGCGCCGACGGCCAACGTCGCCACACGGACGTTTGATATTGAAGCCGAAGCGCCCAACCCTGATTTTGTCATCCGTGACGGTGTCACCGCGACCGCTAAAATTGCTCGACCCGGCCAGCAAGCGTTTGAAATCAACCAAAGCACCCTGGTTACGGACGAACTTGGTCGTTTGGGCGTACGCATCGTCAATGATGACTCAGTGGTAGAATTTGTCGCTATCGAATTGCTCGAAACATCCCTTGAAAGTGCTTGGGTTACTGGCATAATGGACGATATGCAGGTGATTGTGGTTGGTCAACGCTTTGCCGATATTGGTAAGAGCGTGATCGCCAAAGATGTATCAGAGATGGTTGACGCCGACGTGGCGGTTGAGGCTATTCTTAACAACGACGGCAACTAAGTTAATCACATAGAACAAAATCCCTTTGCGACCGCGCGGCAATGCGTGGCCGTCGCCCGTAAGATGAACCAATGAGGCAAACCCATGATGAATGTCATTATCAACGCTGCTTTGCGGTATAACCGTGCGGTTCTGTTGACGCTGATTTTGGTGTTAGCTGCAGGCGGACTGACATACGTTCAGCTGCCAAAAGAGGCGGCGCCAGACATAAAGCTGCCTTATTTTTACATCAGTGCAAGCCTGAAGGGAATTTCCCCAGAAGATAGCTTGGACCAACTACTAGAACCGATCGAAAATGAAATTGAAGGCCTTGAAGGGCTCAAATCGATCAATTCGACGGCTTACCAAGGCGGCGCTAACCTGACTTTAGAATTTGAAGCTGGATGGGACATTGACCAGGCCAAAGACGATGTTCAGGAGAAATTAGACGCAGCAAAACAAAATCTACCCAGCGAGGCTGACGACCCCAAACTGATCGAAATTACGATCTCAGAGGCGAATTTGGTTCTCAACATTTCTGGCGATTTGCCAGAGCGTGAGCTCAATCGGATTGCTGACGAAATTAAAGATGCCGTAGAAAACATCGATACCGTGCTTGAAGCTGAGCTTACAGGAAACCGTGATGAAGTTGTCGAAGTGATTATCGATCTTCAAACGCTTGATAGCTACGACATTAACATCAACAGTTTGCTTCAAATCATCAATAGCCAGAATACACTGGTCAACGCTGGAACACTGGAAGGCACGTCGGGGTCATTCCCTGTAAAACTGCCAGGCACATTTGAAAACATCCAGGACGTCCTGAGCACGCCCATTTTGATTGAGGGCTCTGCAGCGATCACACTTGGAGAAATCGCACAAATCCGCAGAACCTTTGATGATGCCGAAAGTTTTGCCCGCATCAATGGTGCGCCAACGCTGTCACTGGCAGTAAGCAAACGCAGCGGTGAAAATCTGATCCAGACTGTCGACCGCGTCAAAGCCGTGGTCGACGAGCAGCTCGCCAATGTTGACCCGAGAATCAGAGATCGGATCACTGTAACGTACAGCTACGACGAAAGCACGGACGTCCGTCAGCTTTTAGGCGATTTAATCAACAACACCTTGTTTGCCATTTTGCTGGTCATGATCGTCGTGCTTGGGATTTTGGGCCTTAGGAGCGCCTTTTTGGTTGCCGTCGCGATCCCCGGCTCATTTATGATTGGCTTTTTGGTGCTCAACTTATTCGGCATGTCGCTAAACATTGTTGTTTTGTTCTCGTTAATCTTAGCGTCCGGCATGTTGGTTGATGGTGCCGTGGTCGTAACAGAATACGCTGATCGCCGAATGTCTGAAGGCTATAGTCCACGCGACGCTTACGGGAAGGCCGCCAAACAAATGAGCTGGCCAATTATCGCTTCAACCGCGACAACGCTTGCCGCCTTTGGTCCGATGATATTTTTTCCAGGCTTGATCGGTGAGTTTATGAAATATTTGCCGATCACGCTGTTTATTACGCTCAGTGCGTCACTCTTTATGGCCCTGCTGTTTGTGCCGACGCTTGGAGCAAATCTGAACCGTTTTTTGCTGACCATGCTCACCATCGTGTCGGTGCCATTTGGTGTTATCGCGCATAGCGTTTTCTTCAAATTGATTTTTGGTTCTGACTTCCCAACGCTCATTGAGACACAAAACCAAGTGCTCCTGCCGGTCTATTTTGTGAGCGCGTTAGGATTAGTGATCGCATCAATTTGGCTGTTTAGCTTTGTGATCGCACCGCTCCTCGTTAGAATAATTGGCAAACCAAAAGTTTTGACGACACCAGAAGAAGCGTTAGACGTTAGAACGGTGGGAGGCGCTTCGGGTGCTTACGTCGGCCTACTGGGACGCTTACTCAAAGCGCCTATTTTCGTCATGTTGCTCACAGTCGCCGTGCTCGCCAGCCTCGCCATGCTCTACTTCAGCAAAGACCGTGGCAGCGAATTCTTCCCGGATGTCGAGGCTCAAATTGCCAACTTATCGATCCATACTCGCGGTGATTTTAGTCTTGAAGAAAATAACGCCTTCGTCAGCGAGGTAGAACGACGGATACTAGAAGTTCAAGAGCGCAATGGCGAATTCTATAGTGCCCAGGTTGATGTCAACTCGACCAGCACCAATGGTTCTGACACCATCGGCACCATCTCATTAGTCTTTACCGATTGGTTCCTGCGCGAGCGGCGTGTGCCCGAAATTTTAGCTGAACTCCGGCAAGTAACCAGCAATCTTCCTGGTATTCAGGTTGAAATTGAAACCATCGCAGGTGGTCCGCCAACCGGCAAAGATCTGCAATTGGAACTGAATGGCCGAAATGGCGCTGCCCTGGATCGAGAAATTGATCGGCTTGTCGCGTATATGAAAACGCTACCAGAATTGACAGACGTCGAAGATAGCCGACCAGCACCGGGAATGGAAATCGTTATCAAAGTCGACCGCGAAGCTGCTGCCCGGGTCGGTGCAGACTATAACCTGATTGGTTCTTATGTGCGATTAATCACGACAGGGATAGACATAACAACTTATCGGCCCGAGGACACGGATAACGAATTGGAAATCCGCCTGCGGCTGCCGAACGAAGATCGTCATCGGAGTCAGTTGGAGCGAATTCGCGTCGATACGGCCGCTGGACCTGTGCCGTTGTCTAGCCTGATCGACATTACTTATCAGCCAAGAACCTCAATCATCAGCCAAAAAGACGGTGAACGGTCTTTAAACATTCAAGCGAATATCGCGGAGAACTTAAAAACGAACGCGACGCTGATGACGGGTCAAATAACCGAGTGGCTAAACCAAAATCCGGTTGATTCCTCTGTCAGTTGGAAATTTGTTGGTCAACAGCAAGACCAAGCTGAAGCCAACGCCTTCTTGTCACAGGCCATGGCAGCAGCTGTGTTTATCATGTTCTTGATCCTACTGGTGCAATTCAACAGTTTCTACCAGACTGTCCTAATCCTGACCGCCGTGATTATGTCTGTGTTTGGCGTTTTCCTCGGCCTTATTGTTACAGATAAACCGTTTGGCGTATTCACATTCATCGGTGTCGTATCGCTGGCAGGCATCGTGGTGAACAACAACATTGTCCTGATTGATACTTATAACACCCTGCGGCGCCAGCTAGAACCAAAGAGCCGAGAACAGTATCTTAATGTCATCCTCTTGACGGCAGCACAACGCCTGCGACCGGTCATGATTACAACCGTAACAACAATCCTTGGGCTGTTGCCGATGTCGTTGGGAATCGGTGTTGATTTTACCAACTTCACGATCAGCGTCGATGCACCCTCCGCACAATGGTGGACCGGCCTGGCACAAGCAATTGCCTTCGGCTTGACAGTCGCAACCATGTTAACCCTGTTCTTTACGCCAAGCGCCCTTATGCTCCGTGCATTGTTTGAAAGCGAAGAAGGGTTCTTTGGCCGCAACGCACAGAAGAGTGTCGTCACCAGCTTGCCAACCTCTGGCGGTGGAGATGTCGCTGTTGACAGCGCAGACCCTGAGGCAAGCGGCGGCGAAGTTGCTGATGATGAAAGTCAGGGACTGGCAAGCACCCAGGCGCTTGATGATGACCCCAGTGCAACACCAGCGCAGTAAAGCCAATCCCAGATGAACGAACGCGGTGACGATAACCCTATAGACAAAATGCGTGCCGGTGCCCCGCCGCGCCCCCGTCAGATACAGAGGGTGTTGGTTTACGGTAGTGCTTCGACTCAAATCGATCCACGCTTTATTGAGCAGGGCCGAGAAATCGGCCGCCGGTTGGCTCAAGCGGGATGCAAAGTCGTCTATGGCGGGGGCAGTCTGGGGATGATGGGGGCAGCAGCGGATGGCGCTTTAAGTGCCGGCGGCCATGTCACTGGTATCATACCGCGCTTCATGAAAGAGGCTGAAATCATGCACCAAGGCGTCTCTGACTTACGTGTCGTCGATGACATGCATACCCGTAAGCGTTTGATGTTTGATCTTTGTGACGCAATTGTCGCCTTGCCGGGTGGCTTCGGTACTGTTGAAGAACTTTTTGAAGTTATTACCTGGAAACAAGTTGGTCGCCACACAAAGCCGATCATAATTGTCAATCTGCTGAACTATTGGCAACCGATGCTTGATTTCGTTGATCATATGAACACCCATAAATTTTTGCATAGTCGGGCAGACACCTTCGTCGTCGCAGCAACGCCACAGGAAACCATGCTACAATTGGGTCTTGCGTGAATGACCGCCCACGCAGGCGGGAGCTTTGATCTGTTACAACAACAGGGTGTTGAAAGCCGTCGGTCGACGTCAGGACAGAGCCCGGATCACGGCGCAGCGATTTGGATAATGCCTTTAACATATTAAGGTCGCGGAGAGGTGGAGTTCCCATCGGTAATCACTCAAGGCGGCTCTTAGAGCGCAAAGGCTAAGTCCTTCATAGGTGCATTCTGATGCGTCGTTCACGTCTGCCCCCCAAAGATTGAGACACTCCGCCAAGTGACTTTGTCGACCAGTCGGTGTAAATGAAGCGCCAACTAATGGTAAAAATGCGACGCATTGGTCTGGCATCGCTTCGAGCTTTAGGGAGACCGAAATGAGCAAAATTAAAGTAAAGACCCCGGTGGTAGAGATGGATGGTGATGAAATGACCCGAATCATCTGGGAATTCATCAAAGAGCGTTTAATTTTGCCATATTTGGACATTGACCTTCGTTATTATGATCTCAGCATCCAAAAGCGTGACGAAACCGATGATCAAATCACAGTTGACGCCGCGAATGCGACTAAAGAGCACGGTGTGGCGGTCAAATGCGCGACCATCACACCTGACGAAGCGCGTGTTGAAGAGTTTGGCCTCAAGAAAATGTGGCGCTCACCAAACGGCACCATTCGGAACATTTTAGGCGGTACCGTTTTCCGTAGCCCTATCATCATGAGCAACGTGCCACGTTTGGTGCCTGGCTGGACACAGCCAATCGTCATTGGCCGACACGCTTTTGGCGATCAGTATCGAGCAACTGATTTCCTGGTGCCTGGAGCTGGAAAACTTAAGATGGTTTATGAGCCAGCCGACGGCGGTGAAACCGTCGAATACGTCGTCCATGACTTCCCAGAAGCAGGTATTGCGATGGGCATGTACAACCATGACGAAAGCATCCGCGGATTTGCGCGCGCTTGCATGAACTATGGGCTCAACCTCAAATGGCCCGTTTACCTGTCGACCAAAAACACAATTATGAAAAAGTACGACGGTCGATTTAAAGATTTGTTCCAAGAAGTCTTTGATGCGGAATTCGCCGAGAAATTTAAAGCTGCAGGGATTTCTTATGAACATCGCTTGATTGATGACATGGTCGCCGCAGCACTGAAATGGTCTGGTGGTTTTGTCTGGGCTTGCAAAAACTACGATGGCGACGTTCAGTCTGATACGGTCGCACAGGGCTTTGGCTCACTGGGTTTGATGACGTCGGTCCTTATGACCCCGGATGGCAAGACGGTAGAAGCCGAAGCAGCCCACGGGACGGTCACGCGCCATTATCGTCTCCATCAACAGGGCAAAGAAACGTCGACGAATCCAATTGCCAGTATCTTTGCCTGGACCCGAGGTCTAACCTATCGCGGCCAGTTTGACGATACACCCGAACTGGTCAAATTCGCCCAGACCCTGGAGAAGGTATGTATCGAGACGGTAGAGTCAGGCGATATGACAAAAGACTTGGCACTGCTGGTCAGCCCAGATCAAGGCTGGATGACGACCCGTCAATTCCTGGACAAACTGGACGAAAACCTAAAGCTTGCCATGCAAGCATAACGTCTTTAGCAAGACTAAGTGTAAGCCATTATTTTAGGCAAAAGTCGTATATTAGCCCATTTTATGCGACTTTTTACCGTTTTAACCACTGCTTATCCCCAGATTTCCACACAATGTTGCTGCATGACGTTGCTGGCGACTCAAATCGTTCGTACTTTAGCGCATAATTTTTTTTGTGGAGTCGAAATAGCGATGCTTCGGGTTGCAACAGGGCTAACGGTGGCTGGTATCGCCATTGGTTTGATGATTTTGATGCTGCTGATTACCGGCCTAGGCAACAGCATTTCTAACGGTGTCAGCAACATTGCTTTTGCGCAAGATCAAGATGATCAACCGGTGGAAGCTGCGACCTTTACGATGGAAAACGGTCAGGATGTTACAGTACCGATTGAAGATGTTCTGGTGATCGAATTGAAGGATGGTCCGGTCTACATTCAAATGCTCCCACAATTTGCACCAAATCACGTGGCACGGATCAAGGAGTTAGCACGCCAAGAGTTTTACGATGGTATTGTCTGGCACCGTGTTATTGATGGTTTTATGGCCCAAACAGGTGATCCAGACGGGCGTGGTACTGGCGGCTCTGGTCAAAACTTGCGAGCTGAGTTTAACGGCATTCCCTATATTCGTGGTATCGTCGGCATGGCACGTGCGCAAAACCCCCACAGCGCCGACAGTCAGTTTTTTATCATGTTTGAGCCTGGCAGATTTTTGGATGGCCAGTATACGGCATGGGGTCGTGTTGTGAGCGGCATGGAATTCGTTGATAACATCAAAAAAGGCGATAGCGCAGCCAACGGCACTGTGACAGAGCCAGACCAAATGATTAGGGTTTATGTACTCGCCGACGCGAGCTAAACGCGCTACAGAAGCAATCAACAAAAGACTGGCCGAATTCGTTGTCGGTCTCTTTTTTTATGGTGTTATTTAACAAAGGAATCCTTTCATGGGCGAGCTGGAAAACCAACTGATCATCGACGTTAAAGATGACGGCCAAATTATTGTTGATCTCATGGCCGACTTAGCGCCGAATCACGTGGCGCGCGTCAAAGAACTGACTCGCAGTGGCTTCTACGACGGCCGCCCGTTCCACCGAGTTATTGAAGGCTTTATGGCTCAAACCGGCTGTCCCCGTGGTGATGGCACCGGCGGCAGCGATTTACCGAACCTGGCAGCTGAATTTTCCGACTATCCCTTTGATCGTGGCGTCCTTGGCATGGCCCGTGCCCAACACCCTGATAGTGCTAACAGCCAATTCTTCATCATGTTCGATGAAGGACACTTTTTAAATGGCCAATACACGGTGTTTGGTAAAGTGACTTCAGGCATGGACCACGTCGATGCTATCAAAAAAGGATCGCGCGCCAACAATGGGTCGATTGATGGCGTGCCAGACACGATGATTAAAGTATCGCTGGCCTCAGACGCTTGACGACGCTAGTTGGCGCGACTGCTTGCCGATCCAGGCAGAATGACTTGATTGACGACATTGGCAGGCTTGTTTCTGCGGGGCTAGCCCGCATTTGTTATGATTCCTGCGAGGCTAAATAACGCTCAGCTTCCAAGGCCGCCATACAGCCCATGCCAGCGGCTGTTACAGCCTGACGATAGACATGATCCGTCACATCCCCGGCGGCATAAACGCCTTCGATATTTGTCTTGGTACTATCGGGAGCCGAAATCAGATAACCAGCATTGTCGAGTTCCAGACCGCTATTTTTAAAAATCTCAGTTGCCGGGGCATGACCAATCGCAACAAACATGCCATGGACATCCAACTGGCTCGCCGCTCCTGTTTTACGATTTTTTAGTTTGAGGCCGGTCATCCCGACAGGCGCTGGCTCACCAATCACTTCCTCGACTTCCGTATCCCAAATCACGTCAATCTTTGGATTTTTGAACAAGCGATCAGCCAAAATTTTCTCACTACGCAAGCGGTCACGCCGATGAATCAGCGTAACTTTACTCGCATGGTTGGTCAGATATAGCGCTTCTTCAACAGCAGTGTTGCCACCACCGATCACAGCAACTTCTTTGTCGCGATAAAAGAAACCATCGCAAGTGGCACAGGCCGATACACCGAACCCTCGGTATTGAGTCTCAGATTCTAAACCAAGCCACTTTGCCTGAGCACCAGTGCAAATGATCAAGACATCACAGGTGTAAAGTGTGCCACTGTCACCGTTGAGCTTAAACGGGCGCTCACTTAGATCGACACTGCTGATCATATCGAAAATCATCTCTGTACCAACGTTTTCAGCCTGTTTTTGCATCTGCTCCATGAGCCAGGGTCCCATTACAGCATCTTCAAAACCGGGATAGTTTTCGACATCAGTTGTAATGCTCAATTGTCCGCCCAGCTGCATTCCTTGAATTAAAACAGGATCCAAACTAGCGCGTGCGGCATAAATCGCAGCTGTGTAGCCAGCTGGTCCAGAGCCTAATATTAATACGCGAGCATGTTTGGCGTTGCTCATTCTAGTTTTCCTGTGATCAATAATTGCCGAGACATAGCATGTAGCGCCGTTGGCCCCGTTTGCTCAAGAGCTGAATAGCGCATTTCTCCCCAAATATTTTTACAAACTTGATGCATCCTCACAGCCTTGGTAAAGCGCAATAATATTGCTGAACCTGCCAAAATATGAGCAACAAATGCGCAGAGACATTCTTGATAACACCGATCGTCAAATTTTAAGGGTTTTGCGTGACAACGCCCGGATCAGCAACGTTGACTTGGCTAGGGCGGTTGGCATTTCGCCACCGCCATGTTTGCGCCGCGTTCGCGCCCTTCAGCGTGCAGGCTTCATTGATGGTTTCATTGGGCAGCTTAATGCAGCCGCAATGGGTTATCCCGTGACGGCATTTTGTCACGTTGGCTTACATAGTCAAGCAGAACCAGATTTGGAGGCCTTTGAAATTTTAGTGGGCCAATGGGATCCCGTAAGGGAGTGTCATATGCTGATGGGCAATGATGATTTTCTTCTGAAAGTTGTTGCCCCGAGCGTAGACAGTCTGAATGCCTTTATCGTTCGCAAGCTAACGCCGGCACCCAATGTCAAAAATGTCAAAACGGCGATCGCAATCCGAAAGAGTCTCATCAAACCCAGCGTTCCAGTGAAAAACGCTGAACAATTCGATGAGTATCTGTAAACGACCTATAACTTGTTGACGTCGTCGCTACCCCAGGCAGTGACAGTCATGCTGCCGAGCAATGCGGCCACCAAGGCAAACAGTGACAAAAGCTCATTTTTGCCAAACATGCCATAGGTGAAGACAATCATTGCAATCACCCAAATGCCCAAACAAATCCAAGTTTTACCACCAAGTTGTTCGCGGTCTTTTCCAGCCATTTCTCTTCTCACTATGTATCGAACATTCTTTACTGCATACACACAGCACTAGACCTCTGACAAGATCAGCCAAAGCGAGTTCTGTTGTGCGGTGCATTCAAATCAATGTCCGGGCCCGCTGGCACGATAAATGTCGGGTTGATACTACTATGACTGCCGTAATAATGAGTCTTGATGTGGTCGAGACGGATTGTTTGCATAACCCCCGGTACCTGTGCCAAATCCAGCATATAATGCCACAGGTTTGGATAATCATGAACGCGCTTTAAATTGCACTTGAAATGACCAACGTAAACCAGGTCAAAACGCACTAATGTCGTAAACAAGCGCCAATCAGCCTCGGTAATTTGATTACCAAGCAGATAACGTTGCTCGGCCAAAATGCCTTCAAGCCAATCCAAGGCATCAAAAATGTTTTGGACTTCGACTTCGTAAACTTCCTGTTTTGTCGCGAACCCGGCTTTATAAACCCCATTATTGACGTTGCGATAGACCCGTTCATTGATGGCGTCTATTTGCGGTAACAGCTCGTTCGGTGCGAAAATTGGGGCACCACCGCCCGTCACCGAGTTGAACTCTGTATC
>CAXBRM010000034.1:0-13713 GCA_963978305.1 uncultured Rhodospirillales bacterium | reverse complement strand
GAGGGCCAGCGGGTAGGTGCTTGGAGTGAGGAAGCCCACCTTGCCAAGACGCCAGCAGAGCACGCAGAGGATGGCTGCGAAGGGCACGTTCATGCCCAGCAGACCCCAGAAGTCGCGCATGGAGGTGACTTCCAGGCCGGCGGATTTCGCCGGGCGCTGATACGTCTTGCCGGGGGGGGTGTCGGTGACGTTGAAGAAGTAGAAGAGGCCGTAAACGGCGGAGACGATGCCGGTCAGGGCGATGGCACCGCGCCAGTTCAGAACAGCGCCGGTGGGCAGTTCGAAGCCGCCGGAGAAGGAGAGGAAGCCAGCGAGGGCCACCATGGTGAGGGCGGAGAAGGCGGAGCCGAAGTTGCCCCAGCCGCCGTAGATGCCTTCAGCCAGGCCGATTTCCTTGGGCGGGAACCACTCGGCCACCATGCGGATGCCGATCACGAAGCCGGCGCCAACGATGGAGAGCAGCAGACGGGCCACCACCAGCTGGTTGAAGTCCTGAGCGGACGCAAACAGCAGGCAGGGAATCGCCGAGAACACCAGGATCGAGGAGTAGGTGATCCGGGGTCCGAATTTGTCCAGGAGCATGCCGATCAGCACGCGCGCCGGAATGGTGAGGGCCACGTTGCAGATGGCCACGGTGCGGATCTGACCAACGGTCAGTCCCAGGTCCGCTTTCACGGTGGTGGCCAGAGGGGCCAGGTTGAACCAGACCACGAAGGTCAGGAAGAAGGCGATCCAGGTCAGGTGAAGGGTTCGGTACCTGCCCTGGAACGACCAAAGGTCGCCAAGCATTGAGGAGAAGAGAAGGAACCTCGGGCTTCAAAAGGAAAGGTGCCCGGGGATGGCAAAACGGTCGAAAAGAGAATCCGTTTGACCCGCGCAGTTAATCAATTCGCCGACCCCTTGTTTGGTCAGATTGGTTACCGATTTGTGTTTTTGTGTTCCCAAGCAAACATCAACGGGGCTGATTGATCGGATCAGGTGATCTTGTGCCGCAGCGATTTGGTAGCGGTTGCAACTTTTGTGGGTTGTTGGACTCCGCTGGTGCAGATTGTTGGTCGGCGATGTGAACCAAGGCTTGCGGGTTTGTGTGCTCAGTGGCGGAAGCAGCCGTCGCATGGGGCGTGACAAGGCCCTCTTGCCGCATCCCTCCGGTGGTGTCTGGCTCACGGCCCTGGTCGACCAGCTGTTGCCCCTCGGTTATCCGGTGCAGGTGTTGAGTCGTCATGCCGCCCACGCAGAGCTGCTGGCCCACCGGCCGGGATGTTCCGTGGTGCTGGAGCCCCCTCCCTGGAATGGCCCTCTGCAGGCGCTGGCCAGGCTGTTGCCGTCTCGGCCTGGGGAGGCTTTGTTGGTGCTGCCGGTGGACATGCCCCGTTTGCGCACCGCCGTTGTCCGGCAGCTGATCGCAGCCTGGAATCGTGCCCCGGAGCAAGCAGCGGTGGCCCATGACGGGCAGCGGTTGCAGCCGCTGCTGCGGGTATCGAAGATGGCTCAATTGACGTCTTTGATTTTACAGCCGACGCCTCCGCTGCTGCCGGCATGGCCTGTGCTGGCTAAGTGTCCTCTCTTTCGGGGGATATCTTTGAAAAAAAACGAAGGGCGGCCCTGTGGTCGCCCTTTATCGTTTGTAGATTTTTTTCAGTTTGCTAGGCACTGGGCATCCAGTTTAAAACTTTCGAAACCCGGGTTTCAAAAAAGAAATTTACGGAGTGGTGCGAAACCATGACAGAATACGCCATTGAACTCAGCGGCATTACCAAGGCCTTCGGACCGGTGATCGCCAACAAAAATGTGGATTTGGCCGTCGAGAAAGGCTCAATCCACGGCATCGTTGGCGAAAATGGTGCTGGCAAGTCGACATTGATGTCGATTTTGTATGGTTTTTACACCCCGGATGCAGGCGACGTGAAAGTCCTTGGCAAGGCATTGCAGCTCAACAGTTCACAGGCCGCGATCCAAGCAGGCATCGGTATGGTCCACCAACACTTCATGTTGGTCGATACCTTTACAGTATTGGAGAATGTCATTCTGGGTGCCGAGGGCGGCTTTGCCCTCGCGGAGCCGTTGGCCAAAGCCGAAGAACGTTTGCGGACGCTCAGTGATCGATACAATCTTAGTGTTGATCCCCATGCGCTGGTCAGTACCTTGCCTGTTGGCGTGCAACAGCGCGTTGAAATTTTAAAAGCGCTCTATCGCGGCGCTGATATTCTCATTTTGGATGAACCGACAGGGGTTTTGACCCCTCAAGAGGCGGATCAGTTGTTTGAGATTATGCGAAACCTGAAAGCGCAAGGCGTCACCTTGGTTTTAATCACCCATAAGCTGCGCGAAATTATGGACATAACCGATCACGTCAGCGTTATGCGGTTGGGTGAGATGGTTGCCCACAAACCAACGTCTGAAACGTCACCAGAGGACCTGGCTGAACTGATGGTTGGTCGGAAAGTCTTGCTCGATATCGACAAACAGCCTGCCGCCGTTGGTGACGTTGCCCTCTCGGTTAAAGACCTGGGCATGATCGATGATCGCGGTGTAACGCGGCTTCAGAATATCTCCTTCGATGTTCGCAGGGGCGAAATCGTTGGCATTGCCGGCGTGAGTGGCAATGGCCAAAGCCAGTTGCTGTCAGTCCTCAGCGGCATGATACCACCCACCCACGGAGAAATTCGTCTTGGCGATCGCACAATTCGCTCACAAGCAGCACTCTCGCCCCGAGAAGTCCGCGACCTCAGCGTATCGCATGTTCCTGAAGATCGGCAAAAATTTGGATTAATCGCGGCCTTTGAAGCCTGGGAGTGCAGTGTTTTGGGCTATGAAACGCGCACGGAAAACTCTGGCCCAATCCTAATGAAAAATCGTTCGATCAAGACTGCAGCGCAAGCCATGATGGATCGGTTTGACGTCCGGCCGAACAACCCTAGACTGGGTGGTGCCAAATTCTCGGGCGGTAATCAGCAGAAACTTGTGCTCGCCCGCGAGCTTGAAAAACAACCCGACGTGCTTTTGGTTGGTCAGCCGACACGCGGCGTCGATATTGGTGCCATCGAATTCATCCATAGGCAATTGATTGCAATGCGCGACGCTGGCAAAGCCGTGCTGCTGATTAGCGTCGAATTGGATGAAATCATGGGGCTGGCTGATCGGATCTTGGTGATGTTTGATGGTCAGATCGTCGGTGAGGTTGACGCTGACGCTGCCGACGAACGCACACTGGGGTTGATGATGGCCAATGCGCATGAGGAGAGCCGGGCATGAGTGTTATCCAAGAAAAGGATCTGCCTGCATGGGTGCGGCTGGGGTTGGTCCCGTTTATCCAGCTGGTACTGGCGTTTACGGTCGCCGGACTCTTGATCGCAGCCATGGGTGAAGACCCGATTGCAGCGACACGCCTTTACATCGAAAAAGTTCTCGGCACCTCGAAAGGGCTGAGTCAGACGCTGTTTTATGCAACCACATTGATCTTTACGGGATTAAGCGTCGCGATGGCGTTCCAAGCGGGCATGTTCAACATTGGCTCTGAAGGCCAAGGCATGGTTGGCGGCATTGGTATTGCCATTGTCGCTCTATGGATTTTAGGCCCCCTGATTCCCGATGACTGGGCGCGCAGTTCGTTTTGGCTTGGGCAAATTATTCTGTTTTTGGGCGCCGCTCTATTCGGGATGCTCTGGGCGCTGATCCCTGCCCTGTTGCAAGCCTATCGTGGCAGCCATTTGGTGATCACGACGATTATGTTCAATTTCATCGCGGGCGCCTTGCTGCTATTTTTGCTCAAGCAGGGCGGATGGCTCGCTGATCCAGCGGCTGGCGGCGATCCCAAGAGCATGAGATTTGAGGAGAGCCTTTGGCTGCACAATTTAGGCGATTACTTTAAAGCCATCGCTGCTGATCTCCAGTCGACCGGCGAACGGCCCAGCAAGTTTCAAAACGCGATGAAAGTCAGCAAAGTCAATAGTAGTTTTTTGGTCGCGATCGGCCTTTGTGTCGCTTTCTGGCTGTTTATCTGGCGGACCAAATGGGGCTACGCGATCCGCGCAATCGGCGCCAACCCGGATGCCGCCCACTATGCCGGCATCAATGTGCGACAGACAATGGTTATCGCTGTTTGCTTAAGCGGTGCGCTGGCGGGCCTTGCCATGACCAACAGCATTTTAGGATCGTCGAGCGCCAGCGATCACGTTCTTCGTGACACGGGGTTGAACGGATTGGGTTTCATCGGGATCGCCGTCGCTTTGATGGGCCGCAATCATCCGGTCGGTATCATGCTAGCGGCTCTCTTGTTTGGTAGCCTTTACGCCTGGGGTGAGGCTATCCAACTACAAGGCCGCATGTTCTATAAGCTTGACATTGATCGTGAATTTATCACTGCCATTCAGGGCTTAGTTGTCCTATTCACTGGCGCGTTGGCCTTCATGGTCGTCCAAGCGGTGCTGGTGTTTGCCAACCTAATTTGGGGACGAAGAGTCAGGCCAGCAACTAAGGGAGCAGCATGATGGAAGCGCTTCTTGACCTGTTCAATACCCTCTTTGGTGGTTCGACGCTGGGCTCGGCGATCCGTCTGAGTATTCCGCTGATTTTCTGTGCCATGGCAGGTGTGTGGTCTGAACGTTCTGGCATCGTTGACATTGGACTTGAAGGCAAATTGCTGATTTCAGCCTTCGTTGCCGCGGTTGTGAGTTATGAAACGGGTTTTGCGCTTTGGGGCTTGTTGGCTGCTATGGCCGTCAGCGTCGGCTTTAGCCTTGTGCACGGCTTAGCGACCATCACTTTCCGAGGCGATCACGTTATCAGCGGACTCGCCATAAATTTTTTGGCGATTGGTCTGGCAAAAACCATTGGGCATGCAATCTACGCCAAAGGCGGCGACACCCCGCAAGTGACAGACTGGGGACGCTGGACAAGCCTATTGCCTGATACTTGGATTGTCGCCATTCGCGATAGCAGCCCACTAGGCAACTTCGCCTATCAGGTCTTTTTGCGCCACGATTTGCTGGTTTACCTGGCGTTCGCCGCGGTGCCGATTTGTGCCTGGTTTTTGTATAAAAGCCGCTTTGGCCTGCGCGTACGTGCCGTTGGCGAATATCCCGCAGCTGTCGATACCGCCGGTGCCAGCGTGTTTGGCTATCGTTATGCTGCGGTTATGATCGCTGGTGCACTGTGTGCGTTCGGTGGCGCTTATTTGAGTACCAGCAACATCGCCAATTTCACTCATAACATGAGTGCTGGCATGGGCTATCTTGCGCTAGCCGCTGTTATTTTCGGCAAATGGCGGCCGATTGGCGCTATGCTTGGCTGCCTGTTATTTGGTTATGCCTTCGCGCTCAAAGATCGGTTCGCTGGTCAACAGGATGGCTTATTCAGTTGGATCCCCGCCCAGCTCTTTGATGCCCTACCCTACATCGTCGTTGTGATTGTGCTGGCGGGCGTCGTCGGCGCCGCCGTGGCGCCAAAAGCAATTGGACGTCCTTACCTGAAAGAACGGGAATAGCCATGAGCCCCGAAATTCAAACCCTGTTCGATGCCGCCTTGGCCGCTCAGCAGCAGGCCCATGCCCCCTACAGCCAATTTCCGGTTGGCGCTGCGCTGCGCTGTGAGCGCGGCCTGGTCCATGCCGGCTGCAACATTGAGAACGCCGCCTACCCCAGCGGCTGGTGCGCAGAGCCGACAGCCATCAGCCATATGATTGTCAGCGGCAGTCGAGAAGTGCGCGAGTTGCTCGTCATCGGCAACAGCGACGAGGCGTGCTCGCCTTGCGGTTTGTGTCGGCAGCGCTTGAACGAGTTTGTCAAAGATTCCGGCATTCGTGTTCATATGGCCCATCCTCAGCGCGGCCTGCTGAAAACAGTAAGCTTTGCTGAGCTCTATCCCCACCGATTTGGCGAAGAGCACCTCTGACCGCGAAATCAACAGACCCTTAACTCACCGGGGCAAAGCATGTCGTATACCACTGAGAGCAGCAAACTGGATCACCGGCCAGCCGCCCAGATCATTCAAAGCGCCTGTCGCGAAGCTGGCATCACCCCGCGCATGGTGATCACATTGGGCAGCGGCCTGGGACCTCTGGCTGATGAAGTGAGCGATCCGGTTGTGCTGAGCTATGATCGCTTGCCGAATTTCCCAAAGCCAACAGTCGCGGGGCACGCTGGTCGCCTTGTCATTGGTCGATTGGCAGGCGTGCCAATTATCACCATGCAAGGCAGAATGCATGTCTATGAAGGCCACGAAGTTGCCGAGCTGGCCGTGCCCATTCGTGCCTTTAAACAGGCGGGTGTTGAGATTTTAACCCTGACGAACGCCAGCGGTTCAACGCGGCTCGATATGCCGCCGGGCAGCCTGATCGCCGTGCGTGACCACATTAATTTTGGCGCCAAAAATCCCTTGGTTGGCCCGAATGACGATTCGGTTGGCCCCCGTTTTTTTGACATGAGCGAAGCCTATGATCGAGAGCTGCTCGAGCAGCTGAAAGGCGCGCAAACCGATTGCGGACTGCCAACTCATGAAGGCGTATACATGTGGTTTTTAGGGCCAAACTTTGAAACACCGGCAGAAATTAAAATGGCGCAGTTGCTTGGCGTCGATTGCCTTGGCATGAGCACAGTGCCCGAAACACTCGCAGCGCGTCATTGCGGCATGCGGGTGGCATGCCTGTCGAGCGTGACCAACTACGCCGCAGGCATGACCGACGTCCCTTTAAGCCACGAAGAAACTTTGGCGGTTGCCGCTAAAAATGCTGAGAACTTAATTCGCGTTATGAAAGCCTTCGTTCAGCGCGTTGCAGCCTGACCGGCAAATCGCCATTTCTGGAATGCTCTGGCGTTCCAAATCATCTTAATGGAAGCGCAAATGATTCCGATTGATCGCTCAATTGCATTGACCGCCCTGAGTTGCTTGGATCTCACCAGCCTTAACGGCAATGAACAACCCCATGACATTCAGGAACTTGTGGAGCGCGCAGCGACGATCCACGGTCCGGTTGCAGCGGTATGCGTCCATCCAAAGCACTTGGATCAGCCTTATTTCAGCGTCCCTGATGCACGCATCAAAGTTGCCACGGTCGTCAACTTTCCGCACGGCCAGGGTGCCGCTGAAGACGTCTATGTCGAAACCGAAATGGCGATCCGCCACGGCGCTGACGAGATCGATCTGGTGCTGCCCTACCATGACCTTCATGACGCCGCCTCGGTCATCAACGCATGTAGAACGGCTTGCAAAGATGCTGTGCTAAAGGTCATTTTAGAGACAGGCGAGCTTAAAGATGCAGCAAGCATTGATAAAGCCAGTCGAATTGCGCTTAACGAGGGCGCTGACTTTTTAAAAACCAGCACAGGCAAAACCAAGACATCAGCAACGTTGGCGGCAACGGCAACGATGCTTGAGGCGATAAAAACAGCGGGCCGCCCGGTTGGCCTCAAGCCGTCTGGTGGTATCAAAACGCTCGCCCAGGCAAAAGTGTTTATAGACCAGGCCCAGCGAGAGCTTGGCCCATTGACTGCAAGCAACTTCCGCTTGGGCGCGAGCAGTTTGTTAACCGACATCCTTATCGCCCTACGCCAGGATGAGGGAGCATAAAAAAACCCCCGCAGCAAACCTGCGAGGGTTAAAAAAAGTCATGGCAGACTGAAAAGTTTACGCTTTTTCGTTTGCGTTGTCAGCGGTAGCCGCTGCCCAAATCACAACACCAAAGGCGATTTTGTTGACAAAGTCAGCCAGGTTATAAATCAAGTTGAGATTGCCTGCTGCAGCTGCCGACATCGCGCCAGTCGCAGGATCCACGTTGAGATAACCGATCAGATATCCAAGTGGGTAGATCGCCCAGCCAACGGTCACGATGATGCGCAGCGCGTTGAACGCGCGCTTAGATGCGACGGTACCTTGGCTCGCATTGATTTGGCTCGCTTCGCCAGCAAAGATTTCATAAATAATATAAATCCATGCAAGCATACCAACAACGAACAGACCCCAGAGCATGCCCCCATTGCCCGCGTTCACCTCGCCGAGGTAACCCGCAACCAGCATAACCACAGAGGCTACCAGCAGACGCCAGAACAAACTCGCCCCGACCACCGCAATAGCAGATAGGATCAAGAAAAATTCGATGATCTGGAGAGGTACGGTCAACAGCCAGTCCACATAGCGGAAGACAGTTGGGCTTTCGCCAGTCGTCGCCCAGACATCACGCATGTAGAAATAATGCAGCGCCGCGATGCCAGTCACCATAGCAGCAACGGTCAAAGATGTTTTCCACTTACCGACCGCACGATCGCGTTCGACGAAGAAAAAGAAAGTTGCGGCTAACATAGCCGCACTGATGATCCAAAAGGATACACCGACGTAGTCGCTAGGATTAAGCATTTTACCCTCCGATTAAACCTAGTTCTGCCCCTGATGCCGTAAAATAGAGCGACAATATGCGGCGTCCAGTCGCATTTTTGAGCAAAAACCAACTTTTCGTTTCCATTTTAATACAAAATACTTTCTAATTTATTTTCAAAATCATATTAACCTTTTATTAGTAAAGTTCAAGATGCACAGTGCGCACAACAATGTATTTGTTTTTTCTTGGAAATCATTGAAAAATTGGTAAAGAAAATGTCAATAATCCCGCAGGAAACAATCATCAAAAAGCGCAACGGTGCGACTTTATCCAGTACAGAAATCAACATTTTTGTTCAAGGTCTGTCAAACGGTCAGGTCAGCGATCCACAAGCTGCAGCATTTGCGATGGCAATTCTTATGAACGGGATGTCTGTTGTTGAGCGTACAGCGCTCACTACTGCAATCCGTGATAGCGGAAAAGTTTTGTCTTGGAACCTTGATGGGCCCGTTGCCGACAAGCACAGTACAGGTGGAATTGGTGATAAAGTTAGCCTGATTCTTGGCCCAATCGCAGCAGCTTGTGGTTTGTTTGTTCCGATGATTGCCGGGCGTGGCCTCGGGCATACCGGTGGCACCATCGACAAATGCGAAAGTATTCCTGGTTATATAACGGCTCCGGGTGATGACCTCTTTGAGCAAGTTGTAAAAGACTGCGGGATCGCGATTATTGGTCAAACAGCAGATCTAGCGCCAGCCGATCGCAAGCTTTACACGCTTCGTGATGTGACAGGGACTGTTGATAGTGTTGATTTAATCACGAGCAGCATCCTAGCCAACAAGCTCGCAGCTGGTAGCGAAAGCTTAGTCATGGACATTAAGGTTGGCAGCGGCACATCGATGAAGACAACCCACCAAGCCTATGCCCTTGCTAACTCAATTATTGAAGTCGCCGCCAGTGCTGGATGCAAGACGGCCGCTATTTTAACACGGATGGATCAGGTGCTTGGACGAACAGCTGGCAACGCTTTAGAAGTTAGCGAAGCGATTGCCTTTCTTAAAGGTGAGAGGCAAGATAATATGCTAAAAAGAGTAACCCTCACCCTGGTCGGTCAAATGCTTGTCAACGCCAAGCTCAGCAAAAATCGAGCGCATGGCATCGTGATAGCAGCGAGCAAGCTTGACGATGGCAGTGCAATGGAGATCTTTTGGAAAATGTGCGCATCTTTGGGGGCACAATCGGGTTTCGACAAAAACAGTGACGCTATGATGGGGGTTGGATCGGCGCTTATTATTCGTGAGGTTCCCGCCCTGTCTTCTGGCCACGTTTCTTCCATGAATGCGCGCGACATTGGCATCGCTGTGGTTGAGTTGGGTGGTGGCCGAAAACTACCCGGCGCAGCGATCAATCACCGCGTTGGTGTCAGTGAGCCGGTGCAGGTTGGCCAAGCTGTCACAACCGGCGATCCTCTCTGTCTGGTTCATGCCGAAACCGAGGATGATTTTCAAACCGCCAAAGCTTTGATTCAAAAAGCCATAAAGATTGGTGAGCAGCAAGAGCAAGGCCCCTTAATCATCGATACTATTGATGCGACCGGGACAGACTAATGGTGAGCGGTCGCTCGTTACTTTTTGTGTTAGACAGCCTGGGCATTGGTGGTGCACCTGATGCGGTTCATTATCGCAATAACGGTGTTCCTGACACCGGTGCAAACACGCTATTACACATTGCGCAAGCCTGCGCTCGTGGCGAATGTGACGGTCGCCGCGAATATGGCCAACCATCTCGTCGCGGGCCCTTATGGGTTCCAAATCTAAACCGGCTCGGGATTGGTGGCGCGTTGCATCAAGCGTGCGGTGAAATGCCAATTGGATTGACACTGCCGCCCAAAACAGCAGAGTTCGCGGCTTTATGTGAAACAAGCCGAGGCAAAGATACCCCAAGTGGTCATTATGAACTCTGCGGCGTTCCAGTCGACTTTGACTGGGGTTATTTTCCAAGAATCAGCCCGTGCTTTCCCGAACCGTTGATTGCAGAGTTAGTGGCTAAATGCAAGCTGCCCGGCGTGCTTGGTCAGAAACACGCCAGCGGGACTGAGATTCTGGTACAGTTGGGTGAAGAGCACTGCAAAACCGGCAAGCCGATCGTGTATACGAGCGCAGATAGCGTCTTTCAAATAGCCGCCCATGAAGCCACTTTTGGTCTCAAAAAACTCTACAACGTTTGCCAAACTGCCCGACAACTATGCGATCCGTTGAACATCGGACGCGTCATCGCCCGCCCGTTTATTGGTGGGGATCGTGAAAATTTTTCGCGGACAGGCAACCGGAAGGACTATGCCGTAGCCCCCCCTGGTTTCAATTTGCTCGACGCATTTGTCCAAGAAGGACGAAGCGTATGGGCAGTAGGCAAAATCAGCGATATTTTCGCCCATAGAAACATAACACATGCAATGAAAGCCAGCGGCTTATCAGAACTTGTCAATACAACACTTAATGCCATGGGAAACGCCAAAGATGGGGATTTGATTGTCGCCAACTTCGTCGACTTTGATAGCCATTATGGCCACCGGCGAGACATTCCTGGATATGCAAGCGCTTTGGAGTATTGGGACAGTCGCCTGCCAGAACTATTGGAGGCCATGAAACCAGACGATCAACTTGTTATCACAGCGGACCATGGCAATGACCCGAGTTGGATCGGCACTGATCACACACGAGAGCAAGTGCCTATGCTCGCGATTCGTGTCCCCGCGAAAACCTGTTCCAAATTCAGCGATGTTGCGCGCTCAATCGCGGTTGCTGCCAAGCTTAAGTGGCGACCTACCGCATAGAAATAGCTGTTGTCATGCTTGTACACCCAGCCGGTCATCAGTGAGCTGGCTTAATGAACGTCCCATTGTTTAGCTCCGCGAACGCTTGGCGTAATTCCGCTTTTGTGTTCATAACGATCGGGCCGTGCCACGCCACTGGCTCCTGGATTGGCGCACCAGCGATCAACAAAAACCGAACACCCTGTGGACCAGCTGTCACGCAAACTTCGTCGCCAGTGCTGAATCGCACCAGCGTACGATTCCCGCTCAAATCCCGAATATTCAACTCTTCGCCCATCACTTCTTTTTCCAGCAAAACCCCACTGGGCGCACTGGCATCGGCGAAGCTGGCTGAGCCTTCAAAGATATAGGCAAAGCTATTGCGATAGGTGTCGACCGTTAGACGTTTGGTTTTTCCCGCCGGCACACTGACATCCAGGTAAAGGGGATCGGCAGCGATGCCATCAACAGGACCTGTTTGCCCCCAGAAGTCGCCGATGATCACTCGGACATGGGTCCCGTCATCGTCCGTGAGTTCAGGAACATCTTTGCCCTCAACATCTTGATAGCGAGGCGCTGTCATTTTGAGATTACTCGGTAAATTCGCCCAAAGCTGAAAACCATGCATTTGGCCAGCGGTATCTCCGCCGGGCATTTCTTGGTGAATGATCCCTCGTCCTGCTGTCATCCACTGAACCGAACCAGGCCCTAGAACACCACGGTTGCCCAAACTGTCTTGATGCTCCACTTGTCCTTTAAGCACATAGGTGATGGTCTCAATACCGCGATGCGGGTGCCAGGGAAAACCAGATTGATAGCGGCTCGGGTCATCGTTGCGAAAGTCATCAAGCATCAAGAATGGATCGCACATGGTCGGATCGGTAAAACCAAACGCCCGGTGAAGATGTACGCCCGCACCCTCAAGGGTTGGTTTTGCCTGCGTAATGCCAGCTACTGGACGGATTGACATCGTTTCTGCTCCTCTTAATTCTGCACGGTCACCCAGCATGTACGCCACAATTTTGAGCGCACAAGCCCTAAGCTGCCTTTCCCAAAGATGAACAAAGTCATTCAGGCTTGACAGGGTTGCAAATTAAACTACTAAACTAGTGATATGAATATTTCTTCTGATCTTCAATGGGTGCGCGCTGCCGGTGGATTTGACGCACTTAGCGCGCCGCCAAGACTGAAAGTGTTACGAGCTCTGGTTCGGCGCGGCAATAAAGGGTTCAGCGTTGGTGAGCTGCGAGCAAAAACAGGTATCGCAGCATCAACACTTGCCCACCACTTATCAGCCTTGAGTCGAGCAGAAATTATTATACAGGAGAAGTCTGGTCGTGAGACAATCAATCGAGCCAATTTTGATCGGCTTCAGGACCTCGCTAACTTTATTATGAATGAGTGCTGCATTGAAGAACACGAAAACAACGGAAAAAGTTAATGACGTCGGCGCCACGTTCACAATCATTAAATGGTACATTATTGATAAGCCAATTGCGCTCACCATGGGTTATCACGCTGTCCATCCTTCTAAGCGTATTGACATATGAAGGATTAACAGCAACCGGAGCGACCAAGGCCCCGTCAGGCGAACACTTTGGGTTTTTTGCCAATTGGTTGACGGGCATTTTCCAGATTTCCGCTTTACACGGATGGCAACAACTTATGTTCTGGGTGGAGGCGCTGCTTGGGACGTTGCCCTACATAATCGGTGCCGTTCTGCTGATCGCGACCCTGAAAGCATCTGGCGCCGAAGCTATTATCGCAAAAGCTTTTCAGGGCAATCAGCTCCAAATGATCGTTGCTGCAGCTTTATTTGGCGGCCTTGCCCCCTTTTGCAGCTGCGAAGTAATCCCTTTTATTGCTGCCTTGCTCGCCATGCGGGTCCCTCTTGCTCCAGTGATGGCCTTTTGGTTATCAAGCCCACTGATTGATCCACCAACGCTATTAATCACAGCAAGCGCGCTTGGGTGGCCGTTTGCGATTGCAAAAGCAATCGGTGCGGTATCGCTTGGCTTGTTTGGCGGATTTTTCATCAAGGTTGTGGTCGATATGGGCTTCTTTCAATCACCCTTGAAAGAATCCGAACAGAGTGGATGTGGGTGCGCTCCATCACCATTCGCGGGAAACCCAAAGTGGCAGTTTTGGCTTGTATCGGCGCGTCGCAACGTATTTCGGGCGGAAGCCGTGAGCAATGCAGCGTTTTTACTCAAATGGCTTGCATTAGCCTATGCGATTGAAACCCTTTTAGTGTTTTATATGCCCACCGAGTTGATCGGTGGGTTGGTGGGTGGCCAGGGCTTTGCGCCAATCGCCTTGGGGGCCTTGCTTGGGATGCCAGCCTATTTGAACAGTTACGCCGCGCCACCGACCGTTGCTGGTCTGATTGAGCAGGGAATGAGTAGTGGTGCCGCCATGAGTTTTATACTCGCTGGTGCCGTCAGTTCGATCCCCGCTGCAACAGCAGTTTGGTCACTGGTTCGACCACCGGTTTTTCTGACTTACCTCGTCCTGGGCATGACAGGTGCGATACTGGGCGGCACCATTTACCAAATTGTCATCTAATTGCCATGTGACCGGTTCACGCCGT
>CAXBRM010000033.1:0-13898 GCA_963978305.1 uncultured Rhodospirillales bacterium | reverse complement strand
CCTCTGGTTTGACACCCAGACGAACCCGAGAGAACACCTCCACTGGCAATGTCGTTGTGCCCGGGCCGTTGACAAATTGTGTGATAACGGCGTCTTCAAAACTAAGGGTAAACGCCAAGAGCCAGGCTGCCACGAGCGCCGGCGCAATTAGAGGGACAATAATTGAGAAAAAAACGTCTGTTGGTTGAGCGCCGAGATCAGATGCCGCTTCAAGCACACTGTCATCCAAATCTGCGAGGCGCGCTTGAACAACGATTGACGCGAAAGCCAATCCGAAAGTGGTGTGGGCAATGACGACGGACACACCACCATTAGCTGGCCAAAAAGGGAGCAATTTCCGCAAAGATACAAAAAACAACAGCATCATCAAGCCAGTAACGATTTCTGGCATGACGAGCGGTAGACTGGCCAAACCCGCCAGAAGGCGACGGAAACGAAACCCGCCAAACCGGCGCATGGCGAAAGCCAGCATGGTGCCCAGAACAAGCGATAGCGTCGCAGAGATCAAAGCAAAAAATAGACTAAAGAGCAGACCGCTTCGCAGACCATCGTCATGCCACATCTCCCCATACCAATGCAGCGTAAACCCAGCCCAGGCACCTGTGCTGCGAGAATCATTAAAGCTAAACAAAACGACTAGGACAAGGGGAACGTACAAAAGAAGAAATCCGAAGATACCGACAAAAATATGCCAAGGAATGCCACGTCTCATCAGCTGGCCTCCTGCGGCTTTTGATGGCTCGACTCTCCCTGAGAGTCACTGCGAAGTTGATAAATCACTACGGGCAACACCAGCACAGTCATCAAAATGACTGCCATTGCTGAAGCACCCGGCAGAAATTTTTCTTTTGCATAGACATCCCAAATCTTAGCGCCCATCATTTTGTGATCCGGACTGCCCAGCAACGTCGGCACCATGTACTCGCCGAATGCTGGCACAAACACTAAAATGCAGCCTGCAATAACGCCGGGCAGCGATAAGGGGAAAATAATGGTGCGAAAAACGGTAAAGCCTCCAGCCCCCAAATCTGTTGCGGCTTCGTGTAACGATCGATCCATCCGACTGAGTGCAGCATAAAGCGGCAATATCATCAGCGGCAGATAGGTAATATACATGCCAAAATAAATCGCAAAGTCAGACCCTCTTAGGCGCAACGGCTGGTCGACAAATCTCAATAGCTGCAGGCCTTCATTGATCAGTCCGTCCCCCCGCATCAAGCCAATCAGTGAATAAATTCGCAGCAAGCTCGGTGTCCAGAAAGGCAAAAGAACCAATATCAGTAAAACAAGCTGCCGCCGTGGAGAACTGGTGGCAATCCAGTAAGCCATTGGATATGCGAAGCAAAGCATGATCAGCGTAGAGACGCTGGCGAGCCTCAAACTACGCCAAAAGGGCACGGCGAAGTAGCCTGGGCTCCATTCTTGCCAAACCGGATCATACAACATGCCGAAATAGGCATCGAAATTGAAATTGGTGCCAAAACCATTCTCACCCCAAAAAAACAGGGGATTGACGGAACGCGCTTGTGTCGTGAAACTAATTTGAAAAATTTCAAGTAGAGGAAAGGCAAGAAAGCACAGTAACCAAAGCAAGGGTAGCGCTACTACGAACCATTTAGCTGCTGGGCTATTGACGGCACGCCAAAGAGGAGATGCCACACGCTTTAGCACCTGTCCGGGCTCCCTCTTGGTTGTTGTTAAACTCATTATTCTACCGCTGCCTCTTTAGAATAAAGACAAGACTGCATACCACGCTAACGGACGAAGCCGTTAGCCGAAATTTTCAGCCACCAACAGCGACTGACATTTTTGGGCTGCAGCGGTGAAATCCCTAGCATTAACATTCACCTCGCCTAGCTGTAAACCAACGAAATTACTCGTCGTGCTACGGCGATAACTGGGGTCATAATGCCACTGAATCAATGCTGTGGCGAGTCCGCGCCAATCGCCAGCCTGAGCTTGTTGTTCCATAGCAAAACGCTGCTCCTTGCTGATCCGGATAGGAAGCTTGGCAAGCAATGCTCGTACCGTGTTCGACGCGATCTGAGCGTCGATATAGTCAGACATGATGGTCTCCACCCGCGACGCTAAAGTGGCCTTCAGGTGAACGCTGGGCGCTTTTCGCATATTGGCAACCAATGGCTGGGGAAGATGCAGAGCCCCGATCTTAGCGCTCTCAGCCTCTGTCCAAACCGGCCTCGAAAAATCAAGTCTGCGAAGGGCATCATACAACAATGAATCGAAATAAGGGGGCGACGGTTGCGCCGCCAACCCCAAGCCTCCGAACAGTGACCCGCGATGACAAGCCAAGTCCTCCAAATCTAAAATTTGTTCACCTTGCTCGGCAAGCGCCTTTAAAACGCGCGTTTTGCCAACCCCTGTTCGTCCACTCAGGACCACAAATTTGGGCAGCACACAAAGCTGGGGCAAACGGTTTAGCACGCAGTGCCGGTAGGCTTTATAACCGCGCTCCAAGACGGTAACTCGATAGCCAATCTGACTGAGGACGGTGGCCATCGCGCCAGATCGCTGACCGCCACGCCAGCAGTAAATCAATGGGCACCACTGCTTGGGCTTGTCCGCCAATGTCGTCGCTAAATGTCGGGCGATATTAGCGCTGACCAAGCCAGCACCCAGGCGACGCCCTGCAAAGGCACCGTCTTGTTTATAAACCACACCAACCAATTGGCGCTGATTGTTGTTTAGGGACCAACAATTGACCGCAGCGGGAATATGGTCTCGCTCGAACTCAGCTGGACTGCGGCAATCGATGATCGTATCGAAAGTCGCCGTCCAGTCATCGGTTTTCTGTATAGGGGCGCCCTGCATTACGTCAAAATAACCCGCCGTTGGTGCGTGTCCAGAGCCCAATTTAACGCGCCAATTTGCCAAAATTCGCGTTTTACCTGTTCTGCGTTCGCCATCGGTACCAAAGCCAAAACACCGCCACTTGTCTGTGGATCGAAGGCTAATGCTTGGTCAAAGGATAGTCGCTCATTTTGATAGCCAGCGTTGAAAAGATTGCTTTGAAACAAACTGCTTCGGACCTTTTCATCGATTTCAGGCAGTTTGGGAAATAGCGACGAAGTCAACACGGCATTACTATTGGGCGGCAAAATTGTTGCCAAATGATTGGCGAGACCAAATCCGGTAACATCTGTAAGCGCCAGTGCGCCCGCTGCCATGGCGCACTCAGCTGCCCGACGATTGCTCGCTTTCATTGAGGCTATGGCTGCTGAAATGCTCAATGCACGCCCAGCGCCAAGTCGTCTGGCGACCAAAAGTGCACCGACCCCAAGGGGCTTCGATAGAAATATACCAACCTCAGCTGGCAGCTCTGCTTGAGGCGGTACATAGGGCAAAGCCCTACCCGTGACTGTTACTGAAACCTGATCGACAGGCCCTGTTGCTGAATGGCCGGTAATAATATCAGCACCTTCCTGCGCCGCAGCCGCCTTGACACCGTGCATAATTGCCAACAAACGATTGGCTTCGATCGCCGGGCGCCCCCGCCCAACTGTAACTTGTATCGCTAGCTTTGGTCGCTGATTCTCCAAGAGTTGGCCACTTACATACAAATCGCTCAACGCGTGAATCACTGCTATGAAGCCATGGAGATATGGATCACCGAGCGGACTCGTCATTGCATCAACACTTTGAAGCCACTGCCGATCGCCGAAGATAGCCGCATCACCCGACTGCACGACCGAGGCGTTTTTCAACGCGGCCACCAAACTCCCGGCTTCGACTTTTGCGGCGCAAGCCTCGCATCGCATCTTCTGCCCCGACTTCCTCTCCTCTACCCAGACTTTTTTTTGCTTTAAAGTTTGCATTTCAACGCCAAAGCGGACGATAAATTTGCGATCGATCCGGTCTTTCCAGCGCCAGAACCAATTGGCCCAAAAACTTATGCCCGCGTAACAAGCCAACGCCTTCCCGCGTCCATTGCCCAGCAAAAAGAGGGTCTTCGCCTGAGGCACGTATGGCTTAAGTGGTTTGCCCTGCGCATAGCGAATCAGATTTTCAGCGATAATTGGTCCCATTCTGACACTATAAATGCCTGCCTTTGGGAGCTTTTTGGGCCTGAAATCGACGGCGTCACCAGCAACAAAGACGCCAGGATGGCTGATCGATTGTAAGCACCCATCGACACTGGCAAAACCACGAGCATCACATGCCAACCCACTTTCTGCCAACCATGGCGCAGCGGCGACACCTGCTGCCCAGATGACCAGGTCAGCTTTAAATGCGACCCCATTCAAGTGGGGAGCGTCTGCCGTCAAGGTGGCGGTGCTTTCGCCTTGAAAGCCGATAGACAGCTTCTCAAACTCTCTTAGCACCGCACTCCCCGCTCCTGGGCCCAAATCAGGCAAAGGAAGCTTCGAGTTGCTGGCGAGCGTCACCTGCACTCGCTCCGGATTGCCGCCGCGCAACGCCGCGTTGACAGCAAACGCCAATTCTACGCCAGCTGCCCCACCTCCAACAACCAACACGCGAGCCACACGCGACCGACCTATCGCGGCAAGCCTTTGCTGCCAGCCCAGCCAACTTTGCCAAAATGGGGCGATTGGCTTCGCCATCAGCAGCCACGGTGGTTGCTTCGTTTTTAGAAATGGCGAAAGAGGCGCACCCCCGGGGTTCAGGCTCAGCGCGTCAGCCGACAAAACCGTGCCGCTCGCCAAGGTGACTTCTTTATGTACCGGATCGATCTGGACAGCCTGACCTTCGATAAACTCGACGTCAGCTGCGCCACATAGCTGATCGAGATCAATGTAAAGCTCATTTTCCTGGTAGTGACCAGCGATGCAGCCCGGTAACATACCGCTATAGGGCGTACGCCGACCATCATTGACAAGAACAGCCCGCAAACCGTCCACCGGACGCATGGCCAAACGGCGTATCACCGACAACTGGGCATGCCCTGCGCCAATCAAAAGAATATCGTGTTCTATAAGTGGAGCGTAAGTCTTCAAGGATTATTCAATTGGCTATTCGGATCTTTCGCCGTCCACCTGATCAAGGGACCTAACGGCAAGATCCACGCGATCCCAAAAATAAAAAACAAAACCCCACGCAGCCAGAGCGCCCAATGCTCAATCAATTCCATGACCTCAGCGACAACGAAGATATAGGCTGTCAAATATGCCAGAATGACGAGACAAACGACAGCGGTCCGCCAACGTCCTTTGGTTCTTGTCTCATTGTTCTTCATCAATCCATCAATCCCAGTTTAAGCGCGTTTTTCAAGGACCGCAGACCCGGCGCTGTACCCTGCACCGAACGCCGACAACATCGCTTTATCACCAACAGCCAGACCGTTTTGATGCTTATGAAATGCGATCACACAACCAGCCGCACTGGTGTTGCCATACTCGTCCAGTACCAACGGTGCTCGACCGGGCTCTAGTTGATCCAATTTCATACCCAGGACACGCTCGCAAATTCCATCGTTCATATGACGATTGGCCTGGTGCAGCCAGTAACGCTTCACTTCGGTTGGTGAAATATTTAGGTCTGCTAACTGTTGTTTCAACATCTCCGAAACCATCGGCACGACCTCTCGAAAGACCTGGCGGCCGTTTTGACGGAAGACTAAATCCCACGGCTCCCGAGGCTCGGCCTCCACCCGATTATAAGGACCAGAGTCCGTGCGGATGTTGTTGCTGAATTTGGTTTTTAAAGTGATATGCTCGACGTTCCAGGCGCCTGCTTTCGCTTGATCTGCCAACTCAGGGGCGACAATGACCATCGCCGTCGCTACGTCACCAAAGATAAAATGACAGTCCCGACGTTCCCAATTCAACCCAGGTGATGTTATTTCGGGCGTCACCATCAAAATCGCGCGGCTTTGCCCCGCTGTAATGGCAGCCATCGCTTGATTCAGTGCAAATACCGCGGTCGCGCAACCGATGTTTGTATCGTAGGCCCAACCTTCAATGCCAAGCTCCTGCTGGATTTCGACAGCCATGCCCGGATACGGGCGTTGCAAATACGCACAAGCGCAGATAACACCATCAATGTCCTTTGCCTCCAGGCCAGCATTTGCCATCGCCTGATCGGCTGCGCCAACGGCAACTTCGGCCTGGATACTTAACTGGTCTTCGTGGCGCGTTTCGAAACGTGGGCGCATGCGGTCGATGTCCAGAATACCAGCTTTGTCGATCACATAGCGGCTTTTGATCCCGCTTGCCTTTTCAATAAATTCAACACTGGATGTCTCCAGTGCAACAACCTCACCCGCAGCAATCAAAGCAGCATTCACATCATTGTAGCGCGCGACGAAGCGATTATAGCTATCGACGAGTTCTGCGTTCGAGATCGATTCCTCAGGTGTATACAACCCTGTGCCAGCAATTACGGCTGTCATGCGCACTCCCATCGATCACAGCAAATAAGAAGCGCTAGGCTACTCGGATTTTGGGGAAAATGCAAAACGCGGAGCCCACCAACAATTGTCATGCCGATATTATTTGCGAAAAGCCAGTCGCGACATAACCAGTGATAACAAAAATTAGCATTACATCAATTTTCGCTTGCGACAGGCCTTCAGGTCTAAGCGCGTAACGCCATGTTGCTGGGATCGTATGGGCTCTCACCAATAATGCGAGCAGGCCGCATCTGGTCGAGAACACGCACCTGGCACTCGGCTCCTTCTTTGGCATGTGCAGTTTTCACATACCCCATCAACAGGGATTTTTTAACGTAATGGCCATACCCACCAGCAGTGCCGCGCCCAACCACCTCGCCATCCATGTAAATTGGCTCAGCCCCGAAACAATCAGCATCGTCGGCATCAACTTCGATCGTGACAAACTTGTTTGGCACACCGTCTTCTCTTTGTTTCAGCAAGGCTTGCTGGCCTTGAAAGTTGATATTCTTATCTAACTTAGCGAAGCGAGCTAAACCTGCCTCCAACAAAGAATTTTCGGCATTCAGGTCGGTGCCGAACATGCGATAACTTTTTTCCAAACGCATACTGTCCATCGCACGCATGCCAACCAAGCCAATGTCGTGCTTTGCGCCCTCCTCCATGATGGCGTCAAATAAGTGGTTTTGGTATTCGATTGGATGATGGAGTTCCCAGCCCAAAGACCCGACAAAGTTAACCCGCAAAGCGCGGACGCTTGGCGCAAACCCAACACCGATATTGCGCATTGTCAGCCAAGGAAACGCCTCGTTTGACACATTGCCGTCCGCCAGCGGTGCCAGAACGTCTCTTGCCTTCGGACCAGCAAGAACAAATACGCCATACTGTGTGGTGACATCTTTCAGCAAGACCGAACCATCCTTTGGAATGGCCTTCATCAAAATGTCGTAGTCCATGTCGTGAGCAGCGCCCGGGCCAACAATGTAGAAGCGTTCACCATAAATCCCGTCTTCCATCCGCATGACGGTAAATTCACTTCGTACTGAGCCACTGGCGTTCAAATGATAGCTCAGTCGAACCGAGCCAATTTTTGTCGGCACAACACCCGCAAGAAAACCAGTCAAAAAGTCTCGGGCCCCCGGCCCTTCAAGCTCGTATTTCGCGAAGCTGGACAGCTCTAAGAGGCCAACGCGCTCCCGCATCGTCATTACTTCATTACCAACATGAGGGAACCAATTACTGCGCCGATAGCTGTACTGGTCGGCGCGCTCGACGCCCTCGGGCGCAAACCAGTTTGGCCGCTCCCAACCAAAGCGCATTCCCCAGACGGCACGCGCGCGATCAAGGCGCTCGTAGCATGGCGTCGTGCGTGCGCCTCGCGCTGCCCCACGTTCTTCCATCGGATAGTGATTGACGAACACGTGCTCGTAGGCTTCCTCGTTTTTGATCTTGGCATAGTGTTTGCTGACAACCCCAAACCGACGTGGATCGACACCGGTCATATCAACGGACGGCTCGCCTTCAACAATCCACTCGGCCAACTGCCAACCCGCCCCGCCGGCGGCCGTGACACCAAAGCTGTGCCCTTCACTGATCCAATAATTTGGTAAACCGAACGCGGGTCCGACCATGGGGTTGCCATCGGGCGTGTAGCTGATCGGTCCGTTAACAATATCTTTTATTGGCGCATTTTCAAACGAAGGCACTCGTTTCAGCAAGGCTTCAACATGCGGCATTAAACGGTCTAAATCGCCTGGGAACAGGTCTTTTTCAAACGTTTTGGGAACACCATCAACAAAACACGCAGGAGCAAATTTTTCATACGGACCCAAAATCCAACCGCCACGTTCTTCACGGAAGTAGTAGCTGCTGTCGCTTTCGCGTAGTACGGGGAGTTCGGGGTTCCCAGCAGCACGATACGCCTCAAGAACGGGATCAACATCGGTCACAATGTATTGATGTTCGACAGGGATTGCCGGGATATCAAGGCCAACCTTCGCAGCCATTTCCCGAGCATAATTGCCGCTCGCAGTTATTACATGTTCACAGCGAATATGTCCGTTCACCTCAGGGTTTTTGTAATCGTGCCAGTACACAATCCATTCACTACCATCCCGTTCCATTTTATCGACGACAGTGTATTGATGGATTTTGCCCCCTAAATCGCGCGCACCGCGCGCGAGTGCCATGGTCAGATCAACGGGGGCGATATGGCCGTCTGTGTGATGAAAAAGAGCACCGACCAGACCATCGGTATCGGCCAATGGCCAAAGCTTTTTGATGTCATCAACGCCGATTAACTCACATTCGACTCCGATTGTTTCTGCGACACACTTGTACAGTCGATACTCGTCCATCCGGTCACGATTGGTGGCGAGGCGCAAATTGCCACAGTCGTGGAAACTCACGGCTTGGCCGGTCTCTGCTTCAAGTTGTTTATAAAGCTCAACAGAATACTGATGCAGCTGCCCAACAGAGTAGCTCATATTAAACAATGGCAGCAAGCCAGCTGCATGCCAGGTTGAGCCCGCTGTGAGTTCCGTTCGTTCAAACAAAACACAGTCAGTCCAACCCTTTTTGGCCAAATGATAGAGTGCACTGACCCCGTTCACGCCGCCACCTACAACGACAACCCGGGCACTTGATGCGATACTGCTTCCGCTCATTGGAAAGTCCTCACAAACATGATGGCATAAATATTCGTATGGTCTCGCATTTATCGATCAGCGGCGACACGGTCAACGGCGGCAGCATTACGGCTGGCTGCGACATGGTGACATGGTGACATGCCAAATACAGTCTAGATTTTTGGATGACAGCATTTAGCCTTCCATAAGCGTTCTACTCACTTATACAGATATGTGTTGCGTGCTCTTGACGAGCGGCACTGATACTTGGCACTGACAAGCTATGACAAATGATGTTGCGCCCCTAATTGATCCTTTTGGCCGAACCGTCAGCTATCTTCGCATCAGTCTAACAGACCGCTGCGACCTTCGTTGTGTGTATTGCATGAATGAGGAGATGACGTTCCTGCCCAAAAGTGAGTTGCTAACTTTTGAGGAAATTGAGCGTATCGCCAGTGCTTTCGTCTCAATGGGCACAAAAAAAATTAGACTGACTGGTGGCGAGCCACTGGTTCGTAAGGGGGTGATGGAGCTCATTGAAGCGCTTGGTAAGCTGGCGCTTGATGAACTGACGTTGACGACCAACGGCACCCAGCTCGAGCGGTATTCTGGAGCTCTTTATGACGCCGGAATACGTCGAATAAACGTCAGCCTCGACACCCTCGATGAACGCGAATTTGCGCTGATCACCCGTGGTGGCAGTTTAAGTCAGGTTCTGCGTGGGCTTGCTGCGGCTAAAGAAGCTGGTCTAAAGGTCAAAATCAACACTGTGGCGATGCAATCATTGTCGCGGTCTGCGTTTGACGCGATGCTCGCCTGGTGCGCCAGTGAACACTTCGATCAAACGTTCATTGAAGTGATGCCGATGGGCGACATCGGCGACAGCCGCCGCGATCAGCAATTTCTGCCACTGACCCAACTTCGCGATTGGCTCGACAAAGAGTTCCCCGTTCGCGAGCTGGCCGAACGGACTGGTGGACCCGCGCGCTACGTCCAGTTGATGGAGACCGGGCAAAAAGTTGGTTTCATTTCCCCACTCACGCGCAATTTTTGTGAGGGCTGCAACCGAGTCCGGATGACGTGTACGGGGACCCTATATATGTGTCTTGGCCAAGATGATCATGCCGATCTGCGAAAAATCGTCCGAGCAAGCGATGATCCGTTGTCGTTAGAACGCGCTATCCGGGAGGCCATCAGCCGTAAGCCGTGGGGGCATGAATTTTATCATGCCCCGGGGGCCGCGCCTGCCGTTTCGAGACACATGAGCGTCACCGGCGGCTAGACCATAATCAGCTCAGGTGCCGGTTTTGGCTTTACCGATTTCATTTGATTGAGAAGCGATGAACCCAGTGCTTGGAAAGCGCGGGCCGCTGGTGAGTCCGGGTCACGAGCTTGAATTGGAGCTCCGGTATCGCTGCCCAGTCGAACAGCCAATTCAAGCGGCACGCGACCAAGGCACGCCAACCCCTTTGACTGAGCGTGGTCTGCAGCCCCCTGTTGACCAAATGGATACGAGACCTCAGAGCAATGTGGGCACACATAACCGCTCATGTTCTCGACCAATCCCAACAGGGGAATTTCAGTTTTTTCAAACAAGGTCATCGCTTTTTTGGCATCAATCAAGGCCAAATCCTGGGGTGTAGAGACAATGAGCGCACCTGAGATTTTTGCCTGTTGAGCGAGCGACAATTGAATATCGCCAGTCCCCGGCGGCATGTCGATCAACAGCACGTCTAACGGGCCCCAGTTGGTTGCCTTGAGTAGCTGCATCAAGGCGGACTGGACCATTGGTCCCCGCCAAGCCATTGCGGTGTCGGCATCGATCAAAAACCCGATGCTATTCGCAACAATCCCGTGCGCTTGCTTTGGGACAAACCGGTCCTGCCCATCGACTTGTACAATTTCAGGCTTCCCGCCCAGGCCAAGCAGCATCGGGACGCTAGGGCCATAAATGTCGGCATCGACGACCCCGACACTAAGACCCTGTTGCGCCAATGACAACGCGAGGTTTATGGTCACGGTGCTTTTGCCAACCCCGCCTTTGCCACTGGCAACGGCGACAATTGCTGCGACGTCGTCAAGCCCTGTTGGCCCACCAGTCTTGGACGGTGCAGCTTGTTGAGGTTTCGCATCAGGCTTGCTCGTCCGTTCTGCGGTTAAAACAACCTGGGCGCTCTCAATCCCGTCCAGTGCCATTAATGCGGTCTCCGCTTGTGACCGTAAGGGCGCTGCGCCACTGGCGAGATTAGCCGGGACATCCATTATCACACCCACTTGACCATCGCTCACGTGAACACTTTGCACCCAGCCCATAGTGACGATGGACCGACCGGTTCTCGGGTCAGTGATACTATCCAGCACCTCATTGACCTGCTGTTTCGTAATCATGACGAGACTCCCTCACTTAACTCGTGCAGTATTTGCCATGTGAACAGACCGCTATTGTGTCCATCATCAAAAACCAGACGCACAGCGTAGTTCCCGACGGGTTCCATCGCCGCTATTGAGACATTTTCTTTACCCATTGGCGCCGGCGGTCTTTCACCGCCATGGCCTTGAACTTCGGCACTTGGCGAATTGACTCGTAAGTGAAAAGCACTTGCCTGACGCAGGCTACCATCGTCATAAGTGATCATTAGCGTCCTGGTGGCACTATCGTACTTGATTTGTTTTGGCCAAGGCATAGGCTTTTGCTCCTAAACTCTACTTTGACAAAATAGGTGATCTTGACCTTGATGAGACCTGACCGTTCGACAACATCTGGATTGCAGCAATCAGAACCACGGGTCGTGGGCCTGGTTGGGACAAGTGGCTCTGGCAAGACAACCCTTGCGCTCAAGTTGATCGCGCGATGGACAGCGGATGGTTACCGGGTGGCGACAATCAAACACGCCCACGCTGGGTTTGACGTTGATCATCCAGGCAAGGATAGTATGCGCCATCGTGAAGCTGGCGCCAAAGAAGTGCTGATTAGTTCTAATGTGCGTACGGCCCATATTCGAGAAAATGAGCCCGAGGCTAATCTCGATGAACTGCTGGACAAAGTTGAAGCTGCAGACATTATCCTGGTTGAGGGCTTTAAAGCCGGAGCGCAACCTAAGCTCGAAATATATCGCGAGGCGAATGGCAAAGCACCTTTAATTGATGCATTTCCTAACATTTTTGCTCAGGCCTCACCCGGAGGCGATCCGGACTTAAACGATATTTCAGCGATTAGCGAGCTGTTGCTCGACCGGTCTATCCCACGCTCAGCTGTACGGCTCGAAAAGATTTATCTTGATCATAACGCAACGACGCCGTTAAGCCCCGATGCCCTGAGAGCGATGACAAAAATCTACGCATACCGCTGGGGCAACCCGGGGTCAGTTGAACATTCGAATGGCCGAGCTGCTGCTGAAGAACTACTGGCAGCTCGCACCAGGATTGCCAGCTGCATCGGTGCTCAGCCCGAGGAACTCATTTTCACAAGTGGAGCCACTGAAGCAAACAACCTCGCTGTTCAAGGTTGTGCTTTATTTCGGACCGAGCATGAAAGCAAAACCCGTGTCATTGTCACTGCTGTTGAACACAAATGTGTCCTTGAAGCTGCCAAGCATTCAGGTCTCGAGGTGAATATTTGCTCTGTGCGGCCGAATGGTGACATCGATTTTGATCATCTAGAGAGCTTGCTCGGCAATGATGTCGCGATCATCAGCGTGATGCTGGTCAATAATGAAACCGGGGTGATCCAAGACATGCCGCGCATCGCCCGACTCGCCCATCTGCATGATGCCAAACTACACACCGATGCAGCCCAGGCCCTAGGTAAAATAGAACTGGATGTTGAGGCCTTGGGCGTCGATTTTTTAAGCCTCAGCGCACATAAAGCCTACGGTCCAATGGGTGTTGGCGCTTTGTATGTTCGACGTCGACCCCGTGCCCGGCTTGCGCCCCTTTTTGTTGGTGGCGGCCAGGAGCGTGGCCTACGTAGCGGTATCGTCCCTTTGCCCTTGGCTGTTGGCTTTTCTGTTGCAGCACAAGAAGCCACGGCTTTGGTGGAGAGCGAGCATCGGCGTTTGTCCGCACTACAATCATGGTTTGAAGGCCAGATAAACGCTCGATTTCCGACAGCAATTATTAAAAACGGTGCAAAAGCCCGGGTTGCAAACACGATGAATATCAGCTTTCCGGACCTAGAATACACAACCCTGTTTGCACATGTGAGCGAACGTTTTTCGATCAGCAGTGGTTCGGCTTGCAGTTCTGCAGACATTGAACCAAGCTACGTTTTGAAAGCGATGGGGTTTGATGACAACACCGCACGGTCCACGTTGCGGATCGGCATGGGGCGGTCGACCACCAGAGCCAGTCTGCAGACGTTGCTACATCACTTAGAGGCGCTGGCTTAAATGGTTCAATTATCAGATGATCGCGTCCATGGTGACATGCTGCAAATCAAGCCAGCCCTCCAAGCGCTTTCCGCCTTAATGTTGAAAACCTGTCAGCGGCGAGCCGTTGACCACGTCGGGCTCCATGAAGCAGACGGGCGAGTTCTCGCGACCGACCATGTGGCCATTGTCAATGTACCTCCTTACCAAAATTCGGCGGTCGATGGTTATGCCTTTGCCCATGCGGATCTCGATCGCGATACTGGCAGCAATGCCAATGCGAACGTCTTCAATCTTATGCCAGAGGCTGAATTTGCCGGCAGCGAAGCTCGGCAAGCGCTAAGACCCGGTAGTGCTGCAAAAATCACGACCGGTGCCGCCCTACCGACCGGTTCCGATACCGTTTGCATGCTTGAAGACATTACTATGATTACGCCCAGCAGCGTCTCGATCCCAAGAGCCTTGAGCAAAAGCGACAACGTGCGACCGCGAGGGGAAGATTTCGCCGCAGGAGACCTGATTGCGCGAGGCGGCACA
>CAXBRM010000032.1:0-14593 GCA_963978305.1 uncultured Rhodospirillales bacterium | reverse complement strand
TTCATATCTTCGGCGTGCTACAGACCCGAGCAATCACTGCGACCGACAGCAAAACAATGGTGCGTGTCCTGCAGCTATTTCGCCGGTTGCAGTCAAATCTTCAAAGCGAAGACAGCCAACGCGCGATCAACATCTTGAATGCCGCAACCTTAGAGACAAGATCCTGCCCTGAGTTTAATTCGTATATCAATGCCTATGGCGATGGTGGCGGTGGGGATATGGGCATGATTGATTTGGCGATGATCCCACCTGCTATTTCATCGGTATTGGCTGTTCTACCTGACAACGTGCCAAGCGCTATCTTGCCCGTGCAAAACGGCGCGTCCGTCTTCATGGTCTGTGATCGCAGCCACGAAATAAGCCCCGCGACCCGCGAACAGATTGAGGCAAGACTGACCGCTACTCGCCGAATAAGATACCTGGCCCGTCATGAGCAGGATTTGGTGCGCCAATCTGTTATTGAATATCGATTTTAGCCAACTCATGAAAATTGCACTCACAATGGGCGACCCTGCTGGCATTGGTCCCGAGATTACCCAGAAAGCGCTAAACCAGCTACGTCCTTGGTTGATAAAACAACAGGTTGAAATAACCTATTTTGGCGACCCCAACCTGGTTACTTGGGATAACATCAAAGCAATTGAGTGCAGCAAACCGCCCAAGCCTGGGGTTGGGGAACAGGCCCACGCAGCGCCAATCATAGACGCCATTCAAAAGGCCGTAGCCGCCTGTGTCAAAGGCAGCCACGACGCTGTCGTTACCAACCCAATCAACAAATCTATTTTGTATGGACATGGCTTTGAGTTTCCAGGGCACACTGAATTTCTTGGCCATTTGTGCCAGTGTGGCCAGCCGACAGTGATGATGCTGACATGTGATGACTTGAGCGTTGTTCCGATCACGCTTCACGTCAGTCTGGCCCAGGCAATCAAGGATATTCAAAATAATGGGTCGGCGCTCATTAAACACGCCATTGAAACAACCGCCACTGCCCTGCGGCAGCAAGGCATCCAAAAGCCCACCTTAGCAATCAGTGGGCTCAACCCCCACGCTGGCGAAGGTGGCGCCATGGGCCAAGAAGAAATTGAGGTCATCATACCGACAATTGACGGGTTTAAAGATCGCACAGACCTGAGCGTAATTGGACCAATGCCCGCTGACACCATGTTTGATGTTTACAACCGTAAGCAATATGACGCCGCACTAGCAATGACTCATGACCAAGCGCTAATTCCCATTAAGGCGCTCGCTTTTGACCAAGCTGTGAATGTCACCCTTGGTCTGCCAATCATTCGGACAAGTCCCGATCACGGGACGGCCTACGATATTGCTGGCCAGGGGATTGCACGACCAGACAGCCTGATCGCTGCAATCAAAAAGGCGGTTCAACTGGCGAAAGCTCAGCACAAATGAGCGCAGCCGCAGAATTTAATTTCACGGAACGCGCCCAACAAATCAACGCGCTACCTGCACTTAGCGAACTGCTGAAGTTTCATGGACTAAAGCCAACAAAATCGCTGGGCCAGAATTTCCTGCTTGACCTTAATCTTACCAGCAAAATTGCGCGCGCTGCCCTGGCAGCGACTGGTGGCACCACGACAGGTACAACCATCGAGATAGGACCCGGGCCTGGTGGCTTGACACGTGCATTGTTACTCCATGATTTTGCTCGTGTTGTTGCGGTTGAAAAGGACAGACGAGCTGTGAACCTCCTACAATCACTCATTGATGCCAGTGACGATTGCTTGGAAGTTGTTGAAGCCGACGCCTTGACCATGAACCCAGCAAGTTTGGGGCCGGCACCGCATCGGATTGTTGCCAATTTACCTTATAATATTGGCACTGCGCTGTTGACGTCTTGGCTGACACAATTAGCCGACGATCCAGATACCTACGATACCATCACTGTTTTGCTTCAAAAAGAGGTCGTCGATCGATTGGTGGCAAAACCAGGCGGCAAGGCTTTTGGCCGATTGAGCGTCTTAACCCAGTGGTTATGTCGGGCCACAAGCGCGTTTGAAATTCCGGCGAGCGCTTTCGTGCCGCCACCGAAAGTCGTCAGCGCCGTGGTTGTTTTGACCCCCCACACGGCAGAGCAAAGACCTTTCGATTGTAGCCTAAAAGCCCTGAGCACCGTGACTGGCGCCCTCTTCAATCAGCGCCGCAAAATGATCCGACAAGCAATTAAGGGGCTAGGATCTCACGGTTTGGAGATCTTGACACAAAGCGGCATTGACCCCAGGAAACGGGCTGAAGTCCTGGAACTCGAAGAATTTGGCCAATTAGCAAGGCTGTACGAGGCATTGCAGGTCTAACCTAAAAGGCTCAAGATGCTTCGCTTTGTTTCTAAGGTTATTTTTCCATAACCCCAAGAAGTCAACTTGTGCATCATCCATACTAAAGCATGCATTTCGCACGGCCTAATGACCATCGCGATCACTGAAGCCCACATACGCTGGTGAAACGGGCCGTTGCTTCGGCAGTGCCGGGGCTGAGAGAGATGCTTCACACTCGCGATAGGCGGCAACAGCGCGATTATGTTCCTCCAGGGTTGTGCTAAATTCGTGTCCCCCATCGCAGGACGCGACAAAAAAATAGAAATCCGACCGCTCGGGATTAAGCGCTGCTGCAATTGACTCTGCGCTCGGATTTGCAATCGGGCCAGGCGGCAAGCCGTGTATTTGATAGGTATTGTAAGGGTTATCGGCATCCAGTAACTCGCTACGACGAAGGCCGCGTCGTAAGGGTTGCTGCCCATTCGTGATTCCATAAATCACCGTCGGGTCTGCCTGCAGTCGCCATCCGTCAACCAACCGGTTGACGTAAACACTGGCGACCAAGCCTCTTTCGTTCGAAAGTCCGGTTTCGCGTTCAATGATGCTGGCCATAATCAAAGCTTCTTGCCGATCTCGGTAAGGCAAATCGGCAGCACGGCCGGCCCAAAGAGTATCAAACAACGTCTGATGAGCGGCTGTCATTCGATCAAGAACGGCTTGTCTATCTTCACCAAGAATGACAAAATAAGTATTGGGCATGACAGTGCCTTCCGGCGGTATAGCGACGATTTCACCAGAAAGGTGATCACTCGCTGTCAAGCGAGCAACGACCTGCCAAACCGTCCAGCCCTCCGGTATTGTAATACTGCGCTGAACGCCTTTCCCAGAAGTGATAATCCGTAAAATATCGCGGACACTACTGGCCTTGGGAATTTCATATTCGCCCGCCTTTAGGTCACTGGCCATCCCAAGCGCTGCGGCCGAACCCAACAACAACTCGCGGCCACCCAGCACAGAAACCTGTGGTAAGGCACCTTGTTCGTCTAAGCGGCTGGCGACGGCTGTAAAGGTATCGCCGCGTTCAACAACAAAGCTGATGTCATTGGCCAAAGGGCCAGCTTGGTCAATCACAACGAGACCGCCTGTTATGCCAAGCATCGAAAAGAAAACCGCCAGAAGACTCACAAAAACAATACCTCTTCCCCAAGCGGCAGACACGTAACCATCATCCCATTGAAGCTGGACCTAAACCGTAAAGCCAGTTGAACAACACAGCGACAGGCTGTCAGAGTATCGCATAAAGTTAAGTAAAACGATAGACTCAGGAGCTCGGTTTGACAAAAACGAGTGATGCATTTGTCCCGCCAAATCCAAAGCTATTGCTAATCGCCACTTCTATTTTCCGCGGGCGGGGCACCAGTGGCACAAGATCAACGTCAGCAGCCTCATCTTCAGGATTGTGTAAGTTTAAAGTCGGTGGCGCAATTTGAGTCTGAAGCGCTTTCAGCGTAAAGATTGCCTCAATCGCACCAGCCGCACCCATACAATGACCAATAGCTGATTTGCTGGAGGACATACTGGCACCGCTCAAATCATCACCAATTAAACGGCGCATTGCTTTCAACTCAATCCCGTCACCCAATTGTGTCGACGTCGCATGTGCGTTGATATAGTCAACCATGTCGACGGGAATACCAGCGCGCTTCAATGCGGCTTCCACAGCACGATAGCCACCATTGCCATCCGGTTCTGGTGCAACAACATGATAAGCATCGGATGACATGCCATAGCCAACGATTTCACCATAGATTTTGGCGCCTCTGGCGCGTGCATGGTTCAATTCCTCCAGAACAAGGACGCCTGCCCCTTCGCCGATCACAAAGCCGTCCCGGTCCTTGTCCCATGGCCGACTGGCGGCCTCGGGATCATCATTGCGTGTCGAAAGCGCTCGCGCTGCGCCAAAACCAGCCAGCGCTAAGTCGGTCACAGCACTTTCAGCACCACCGGCTAGCATCACATCGGCATCGCCCATCGCAATAATTCGCCAGCCCTCACCAATTGAATGGGTTCCCGTAGCGCAGGCTGTAACGACAGCCGAGTTTGGTCCCTTTAGATTGTGTCTGATGCTTACGCGACCGCTAATCAAATTGATCAAAACACTTGGCACTGCAAGCGCCGGCGCAGTCTTAGGACCCTTTGCAGCCATTCTCTTGCTGTAATAATCGATTTTGCCAAGACCGCCTTGGCCAGAGCCGATGATCACGCCACATCTACAGCTCATTTCGTCATTCTCAATCACCAAGCCACTGTCAGTGAAAGCCTCGTCAGCAGCGGCAATTCCGAGTAAAATCACATCATCCCAACGACGCTGCTCTTTCTCACTGAGGATCGCATTTTCATCAAAGGCCCATAGATCTTCATAGCCCTCAGATTTTCTCGGTACTTGCCCTGCGAAATGCGTTTTGTAGATACTGGTATCGAGACGATGTATTTTACGGACGCCGCTCTGGCCAGTGATGAGACGTTGCCAGCACAGGTCAACACCTGAGCCCAGCGGGCTGACCATTCCCATTCCAGTCACCACAACGCGACGAAGAGACATCACACCTCCGGCAGTATCGCCAACTGGCATACAGCATGTTTAAAAACAAATTAATCCTAAATTATCTTAACGCCATCGTATAGGAACACTGCCCGGCAAAGACAAGACTTCGTTGATCTGAATCGGGCCATTTTAGCAACGTCACTTAGATCTAGCTGGCATGCTCATCGATTTTGGCGACCGCGTCAGCAACCGTTTGTATTGTCTCGGCAACTTCATCTGGAATTTCAATGTCAAACTCTTCTTCAAACGCCATCACGAGTTCGACAGTGTCCAGGCTATCGGCACCCAAGTCATCGATAAAGCTAGCTTCCGGCACGACCTTGTCTTCTTCGCAGCTTAGCTGTTCAATCACGATCTTTGTCACACGATCCAGGGTGGTGCTCATGGATTTCTCTCCTAAATTCCCAATTGGTCGGACAAACGCCCAACATTTCAACACTAGATTGTGCAGTGTAATTGCGACCCAATGCTCCGAAATACAAGAAAAAAAGCATGCTTCGCGTGCAATGCACACATCCATTAAGGCCAGTTAGAGCATCAGCATACCACCGTTTACACTAATTGTGTGCCCAGTGATATAGCTGGCTTCTGCGCTTGCTAAGAAAGCAACGCTCGCAGCGACTTCCTCTGGGGTCCCCATCCGCCCCATGGGAACGCTCGACTCAACCAATTCTTTTTGCTTTTCCGACAGCACGTCTGTCATAGCTGTCGACACATATCCTGGCGCAACACAATTGACGGTGATCCCACGACTGGCGAGCTCACTCGCAACACTCTTGCTCATTGCAGTCAGAGCGCCTTTGCTGGCGGCGTAATTCGCCTGCCCCGGATTTCCAACCAGCCCGACAACACTTGTGATGTTGATAATTCGCCCCCATCGTGCCTTCGTCATCGACCGCATCGCAGAACGCATCAATCGAAACGCGGCTTTGGTATTGACTTCGAGCACCGCGTCAATGTCTTCGTCCTTCATCCGCATAGACAAACCGTCACGAGTCAGACCAGCATTATTGACCAAAATGTCAATTGCACCACCACTGGCCTCAGCCGCGACCTTCATTAACAAGTCCGCACCTTCTGCTGAGCTTAGATCTGCTACGGCCACGACAGCCTGCTCCCCAATTTCAGAAGCAACAGCGTCAAGAGCTTCTTGACGACGGCCGCTGAGCACAACCTTAGCGCCCTGTTGGGCAAGCGCTTTTGCAACGGCACTGCCAATACCACCAGACGCCCCTGTGACCAGAGCACTTCTGCCGCTTAAGTCAAACATATGTTTGTTTCCTTCGTCTTTAAATCCCGCTTTGCACAAGTGCACCAGCTGCCTCAACAGCCGCGAGCGAACCAACCCTCACTGTCGACAACCCTTTGTCTATTCGGCGGTTAAGTCCTGCAATCACTTTGCCATGACCAAGTTCGAGCGCTTGATCCTGCCCTTGTGCCACGATGGCTTGGATACTTTCAACCCATCTTACCCGTCCAGTGACCTGACGAACCAGCGCATCGCGAATATCATCAGCACTCGTAATTGCTCGCGCATCAATATTGCACACAACTGGCACTGGGGCATCGGCAATTTGCGCGCCAGCCAGGGCTTCAGCCATCACAGCCTGTGCGGGCTTCATCAAGTCACAATGAAAAGGCGCTGACACCGGCAACAGCACACATCGCTTCGCCCCAGCCGCGGTTGCGCTCGCCATAGCTTTGTTAATACTGATAGCATCACCACTGATGACAATCTGCCCTGGCGCATTATCATTGGCGATTTGACAGCAGCCACCCCCCAAAACGCTCTCTGAACAGATTTGTTCAAGTGTGGGCATATCTACGTTTAATATGGCCGCCATGGCACCAGCCCCTTGCCCGACAGCTTCCTGCATAGCGTTGCCACGGATCCGAAGAAGCTTTGCTGCAGTTGCCAAGTCCATACTGTTTGCCGCGACATGGGCGCTGTACTCACCCAAGCTATGACCAGCGACCACCGTAGGCGTTGAGTGCCATTCGCTAGCTGGACCAAATTCAGACTCCATGACACAAAATGCCGCGATTGAAACTGCCATAATCGCGGGTTGTGCATTAGCAGTCGCCGTCAGCGCTTCTTTGTCTTCTCCCCACATAATCGATGTCAAATTCTGAGCAAGCGCTTCATTGACTTCTTCAAACACGGACTGAGCAACCGAAAAGTTATCGGCCAACTCTTTGCCCATCCCAAGTTCTTGACTTCCTTGACCGGGAAAAAATAACGCAACCATCTTGCGTCGCCCTCCTCGCTTTTGAGCTTTTCCTTTGATGCATGGCTTATAATGTCATGAGCGGTTGAGCCAAGCCGAGAAATCACTATACAACACAGACCCGCAAAACTCCTTTCCGAGCATGTGCGGCAATAACCCATGCGGTTGTTGTAAGTGATCGGAAGCGCGATAAGGCCGACCATAGGCCCGTCGCAATGCCATAGGGAGTAACAAATGGCTAATTATGAGTGCGTGTACATGGCACGCCCAGACGTTTCCGCTGCTCAAGTGGAGGCAATGACAACAGAATTCACTGAAATTGTGACCACTCGTGGTGGTGAAGTTGTCTACAACGAATATTGGGGACTGCGTCCGACCGCCTATCGGATCAAGAAAAACCGCAAAGCGCACTATGTACTGATGCACATTTCTGCCGACAGTGAGGCGGTGGATGAAATGCACCGCATCATGGGTCTAAATGAAGACGTCTTGCGGAACTTGACCACACGGGTTGATATTTTTGACGAAACCCCAACCATCCAGATGCGTCAGAAATCGCGCGACGGCAACCGTGGCGAACGTGGACCGCGCCGCGATGGTGCTGAGCGTCCGCAGCGCGAGGATCGTGGGTACCGCGCACGCGCCAGCAACGAGGAAAGCGCCAGTTCCAACGGCGAAGACGCAGAATAAGACCAGCAGAAAGAGTTAATATCATGAATGCACCCATTGGTGGCGGTCGCCGCCCATTCAATCGCCGTCGTAAATCTTGTCCGTTCGCGGGGCCAAACGCACCGAAAATCGACCATAAAGACGTAAAGCTGTTATCTCGCTTTTTGTCAGAGCGTGGCAAGATTGTGCCAAGCCGGATCACGGCGGTATCGAACAAAAAGCAGCGAGAGTTGAGCCGAGCGATCAAACGCGCCCGTTACCTCGCGTTACTGCCATACGTCGCTGGCCAATAAAACGGCAGAAAAGAGAAAAAGGAAGCCAAATATGATGGAAGTCATCCTGCTTGAGCGGATCGAGAAATTAGGTCAAATGGGCGACATCGTATCGGTAAAGCCTGGCTACGCTCGTAATTTCTTGCTGCCACAAGAAAAAGCGCTTCGTGCCAACGAAGAGAACCGAGCCAAGTTTGACACGATGAAGGCACAGCTTGAGGCGGAAAACCTCAAAGCCCGCGAAGATGCCGAAGCCGTTGCAGAAAAAATGGATGGCGCAAGCATTCCAATGGTGCGACAAGCCTCTGATACGGGTGTTCTATACGGCTCGGTCAGTACTCGCGACATTGCGATCGGCGCTACGGACGCTGGGTTTACCATTAACCGCAACCAAGTCATTCTTGATCGGGCCATCAAAACACTTGGTAGCCACGACATCAAAATTAAGCTGCACCCCGAGGTTTCGGTGAGAATCAGCATCCTAGTCGCAAAATCGGAAGAAGAAGCACTGGGCCTTGTGGTGGAAGAAGAAGACGAAGCTCCCGTCTTTGAATTCAGTGGCCTAGACGACGACGCAGATTATAGCGGTAAAGACAGCTACGAGGTTGAGGCAGCAGATTCTGATGCCGAAACAACGTCTGACGACGAATAGCAGCAAGTTAAAGATACTGACCACATTTAGAGGTGTCAGATAACCCGCGGTATCAATTGAAATCGCGACGTTAAGGACCGGATACAAAGGCGGGTTTCAAACCGTCTTTCTCAAGCTAGAAAAGGGTCTGCGAATCCCTTTGATGCATATGCACTGGCAAGACGGCCGAAACACTGGTGTGTAAAGTTTCAACGGTCTATGCTCTGAGCCCAGATCAACAGAGCAAGTTGATAACGACTTATGCAATGGCACGATGACGAAAGACGTTGCTTTAAGGAACTAAAGTTTTTCCTATCGTTGGTTATTGTGTTTGCTTTCTGCGAACGGGCTACGGCACACTCGACTGTCGGTCGATTGACAGAGCCTTTGGCGTTGATATCTGCATTAGATGGATTGTGTCTGCCGTACCGAAATGCTGATTCCGGCGCGGCTATGTCTTTTGAGCCATGTCCTGACCAAGAGATTGATCAGTGTGTTGTTTGGTGGCCGGACGAAACTGGACATGGCGATAACCAGTTTTATTCACGGCCGACTGGTATCGAAGGTCTGAATGCAGTTGTTTTCGATGTATGGATACGTGAAGATGGGCTGCAGGCGAAAGAGTTTCTCAAGGCACACAGAGCGGATCGGAGAGCGATATTTTTTGCCGTCGACCGGGACTTGTTTTATTGGAGTGGCAATCGTATCCACCAGCTCGTCCACTGTGAAGAGGTACCAGAGGGCAAATTTGATTCGTTGTGAATTCGATCAGTGATGCTCGATCCAAAAGCTCAAAGAAGGGATCAGCCATTTCTTTACACGCTTTCTGAATCCTATCGGGGATAACTAGGCGCACGTCCTGTGGGTAACCCAAGGCTATTTGCACGCCAAAAACAGGAATTGCTGCTCAAAATCCGCATAATATTCTGATACACACTTCAACCATGAGCCAAAGTACCAACAGTATTTCATCTGAAAGTTTCGACGAATCAATCGATGCTGATCCAATTGTGGCCGCGAATCACGGTCTGCAAAGTCACGATCATGTCGACGCACACCAGTTGGATCGTATGCCGCCGCGCAATGTTGAAATCGAGCAAGCTTTGTTGAGCGCTCTACTGACAAACAACAAAGCGTTCGACAAGGTAAGTGATTTTCTACGCGCCGAGCATTTTGCTGAACCTGTTCATGGGCGAATGTACGACGCGATTCACAAAACGATTGACTTGGGCAAGACGGCCGACGCTCTGACGCTGCGGGATTACTTTGAAGATGATGGCGCCTTAGAAGAAGTTGGCGGCGGTCAGTATTTGGTCGAACTTCAAAATGCGTTGGTCTCGATTATCAATGCTGGCGACTATGGCAAAACAATTTACGACATGTTCTTGCGCCGTCAGCTGATCGGTCTGGGTGAAGAGATTGTGAACGATGCCTTCATCATGAACCTTGAAGATCCGGCCGATCAACAAATTCGTCGCGCAGAAGAACAACTCTATAGTCTTGGTGACAGCGGTCATTTAGAAAATGGTCCTCGGGGTTTTGCCGATGTCATGAGCACCACCGTTCAGATGATTGCTGCCGCGACCAATCGCGATACAGCCTATACTGGCGTTGCGTCTGGTTTCGCAGACCTCGACAAACGGCTTGGTGGTCTCAATCGGAGCGATTTGATCATTTTAGCCGCCCGTCCTGCCATGGGAAAAACTGCGCTGGCGACCAACATTGCCTTCAACGCTGCAAAAGACGAAGACGCGGTCGTGGCATTTTTCAGTATGGAGATGAGCAGCGAGCAACTTGCAACACGGATGCTTGCTGAGCAGACCGGGATTTCGTCGGAAAAACTCAGAAAAGGCGAAATCAGCACCCGCAGCGACAGCCACAACGACAGCGAGTTTGCACGATTGGTCACAACCGCGCGCGATTTAGAAAAGCTCCGGTTTTATGTCGACGATACACCCGCGTTGCCTGTTGGTTCACTGCGAACTCGAGCGCGGCGGCTTAAACGACAAAATCAGGGGAAGCTTGACCTTATTATCGTGGATTATCTCCAGCTGATGCAAGGCAAGGTTGGCACTGAAAACCGTGTTCAGGAAATCTCTGAGATTTCACGAGGTCTGAAGGCGATTGCCAAGGAAATGGATTGCCCGGTGATTGCTTTGTCTCAGCTGTCACGACAAGTAGAAAACCGCGAGGACAAGCGCCCTCAATTGGCAGACCTTCGTGAATCTGGATCAATCGAGCAAGATGCTGACCAGGTGCTGTTTATTTTTCGGCAAGCCTATTACGAGCAAAACCGTATGCCGCAGAAAACCGTGAACGAAGATGAAAGTGCTTACCAGGTCAGAGTTGCAGAATGGCAAGCAAAAATGGACGAAATCATGAACATCTCTGACATCATCATCGCGAAAAACCGTCACGGACCGACGGCCAGTGTCAAACTATTCTTTGACGGGGCAACCACGCGGTTCACTGATTATCAGGGTGATTCCGTCTATGATGATTAAATTGTGTTCTGCGACGTTTGCCCCGTGAGCACCATCGATACCCCCCAGTTAACGATTGATGGCCGAGCAATCGTGAATAATTATCGAACGCTCTGCCAGCAGGCAAAAACCCAATGCGGCGCAGTGATCAAAGCTCAGATGTATGGCACCAAGTCGTTTAAGTCACTGCAAAAACTTGTCGGTGAAGGCTGCAAAGACTTCTTCGTTGCAACCGCCCAAGAAGCTGAAGACAGATTGGATCTTCCCGCTGACGCTCGAGTTTACGTGTTTAACAGCGGTCCCCCAACCTCGCGCGGTGTAAAAATCATCAATAGTCTTATGGAGGCAATCCAGGCTGCATCGATCGATGCGATCCATATCGATACAGGCATGAATCGATTTGGTTTGTCCCCCGACGACGTCGCCCAGCTCGATGCCGCAAAGATCAACGAGAACTGCCTGATACTCACTCAATTTGTTGAAAGCGAAGTTCCAGACTCAATCGTTACCTTGAGGCAAATCAATCTTTATCGGTCTTGTGTGGCATCGATACGAAGTCGATTGCCCGCTGGTCGATCTATCCGCACGAGCATCGCCAATTCTGCTGGAATATTTGTACCGGGGGCCCAAAGTGATCTGCCGCGGCCTGGCTACGCACTTTACGGCGGCAACCCGACCCCCTGGACCCAAAATCCAATGAACGCCGTGGTGAAACTTGAGGCGCCAATCGCTCAGGTCCGCCGCCTGAAGAGTGGTGATCGTGTTGGCTATCTTGGGACGTGGCAGGCTGAGACAGAATGCTGGGCAGCAACGGTCCCAATTGGTTATGCCGATGGCTGGCTGCGAAGTGGTAGCAATCAAGTCATCGTTGAATATCAGCAGAATTTGATGGCGAGCGTTGGGCGAATCAGTATGGATAGTATGGTCATTAACACGGGAAATATTGAGCCGAAAGTCGGGGATCGCGTTGTTCTGATAAGCGATCATCCAGAGCTTAGCATTGATAGCGTCGCCAGCCGCGCTGGCACAATTGGATATGAAATGTTAACGAGCCTTGGAAACCGTTACCAGCGGCGCTATTGTTGAGTCGCTTTTATGTTGGTTGATCGCTCAATTCTATGATTTTAGTCACTATATTGGCAGTAATTGGTCGCCTGACGCTTGGTCTGTTTGCCAACGTGGGTCGGATGGCTGTGTTTGCGTCACGGGCATTGTATAGCGTGGTTGTACCTCGCTATTATCTGCAGCAATGGTGGAAGCAATTTGTTGAAATGTGCTTTTTCTCGTTACCGGTCATTGGACTGACGGGACTGTTCACAGGCATGGTTCTAGCTCTTCAGGGACAAGCGGCTTTATCCAGACTAGGCAGCGAAGCAGCAATCCCAGAACTTGTCGCAATCAGCATTTTGAGAGAACTGGGCCCTGTGGTTGCCGGTCTCATGCTCGCTGGACGCGTTGGATCCAGCGTCGCAGCCGAATTATCAACAATGCGCGTGAATGAACAAGTCGATGCTCTCACCACCATGAGCATCGATCCATGGCGATACCTGATTGCCCCGCGGCTTGTCGCAGCCACCGCAGCGCTACCCGTTTTGGTTGTCATTGCGAATGTCATTGGCATCGGTGGCGGATACTTGGTAGCCACCTTCCAACTTGATTTTGAAGGTCAACAATTCCTGGCCGCGACGCTAAGTTTTATCCAACCACAGGACTGGGCTCTTAGTTTGACGAAAGCCGTTATTTTCGGCTTTATTGTGGGTCTGTTTGGCTGTTTCATGGGCTTCAATGCAACGGGAAGCGCCCAAGGGGTTGGCCTTGCGACAACCAACGCTGTGGTCGCCAGTTCCATCACTCTGCTGTTGGCTGATTTGCTGATTGCTCTTGCGTTTTTCCGATTTTTAGGGTGACCCGATGCACGACGCGGCCAAATTACAAGTACGAAACCTGCAGAAATCGTTTGGAGACGCCAACGTACTCGCCAATGTAGATTTCCATGTTGGCAAGGGTCGGTCGCTTGCTGTTCTGGGTCGATCTGGTACGGGTAAAAGTGTGTTATTCAAGTGCATCGTTGGACTGATCCCGCCCGATGGCGGGGAGGTGTACGTCGACGGTCAAGCCTTAAGCACGGTCAGCCGCACGACGCGAAAGACCCTTCTATCCAAGCTGGCCGTTGTCTTTCAAGGCAGTGCTCTGTTCGACAGTTTAAATGTGTGGCGCAACATCATGTTTACTCGGCTCATGAGGGCAGGTGGCCGTAGATCTGAGTTAATTGAGCAAGCAGAAACGCTCTTAATCCAGGTGGGCATGGGTCCAGACGATTTGTTCAAGGCAACCAGCGAACTGTCAGGTGGTATGCAGAAGCGCGTGGCCATCGCACGTGCGTTGGCACAGAAACCTGAACTCATTTTTTTCGACGAACCGACAACTGGCTTGGATCCAGTGACAGCGGGTACAATCGACAATCTGATCGCTGATGTTGTCACAAGCACGGGCGTTACAGCGATGACGATAACCCATGATCTAAACACGGCGCGCCTGGTTGCTGACGACGCGATCTTTTTGGAAGCTGGTCATGTGCAATGGTTTGGTCCAGTAGACGCACTTGATCACCGCGAAATGCCCAAAGACGCCCCACCCGTACTCCAGCAATTTTTGCAAGATCGGGCATTGAACCGTGGCTAAGCCCAAAAGCCAGTTTGTCTGTCAGTCCTGCGGCGGCGTCCATAGTCGATGGGCAGGTCAGTGCGCCTATTGTCATGAGTGGAACAGCCTGGTCGAAGAAAGCATTGAGTCCAATATACCTGGCGGACTCAAAGGTGCCAAAAATGCTGTTGGGGCCGGAAACCGGATCGGGCTGGTGCGCCTGAAAGGCGACATAAAAGATGTAAAACGGTGGCGCAGTGGCGACGCTGAGTTTGACCGCGTCACGGGCGGTGGCTTGGTCAAAGGTAGCGCTGTTTTAATCGGTGGCGACCCAGGCATCGGCAAATCGACACTGCTTTTACAAACCTCCGCTGCGCTCGCCAATCATGCAGAAACCCCTCTAAGGGTTGCTTACGTGAGTGGCGAGGAAAGCGTTGATCAGGTTCGCATGCGCGCCCGTAGGCTTGGTGTCGATGACACCGACGTTCAACTCGCAAGCGCAACAAGCGTTCGTGACATCTTGGCGACCTTTGATCACGCGAACCAAGATGCACAGGCCGTGGACGTTGTGATCATCGATTCAATTCAGACACTCTATTTTTAATGTGTTCAGACGGAGTGATGATATGGATTTGGTGTGGTTTTTTTTTGGTAGATGAAGCACTTTTGGATTTAGGTTTTTTTCGGGGAGGCATGTCTATATGATGTTAAATCATATAAATTATTCACAAATAAGTAAAATGTAGACAGTAAACTTATACTGTGAAAAAAGAAAAAGGGGAAAAA
>CAXBRM010000031.1:0-15008 GCA_963978305.1 uncultured Rhodospirillales bacterium | reverse complement strand
CAACCCACCGATTGCCGCAGTAATGCCAGGAATTATTCGAAATGGCACCCCGGCTGCAACCAGCGCCAATGCCTCTTCACCGCCACGGCCAAAGACAAAAGGATCACCGCCCTTTAGACGAAGCACCCGCTTGCCCGCCTGAGCCAGCTCAATCAGCCTTATGCTGATATCTCTTTGTCGTGGTGACGGCCGACCGCCCCTTTTGCCAGCGAATTCCAAGACAGCGCCGTCCCGGGCTAAATCAACAATATCATCCCCCAGCAAAGCATCATGAACGACGACATCCGCTTGACGCAACGCGTTAAGCGTGTGCAAAGTCAACAAGCCCTTATCCCCGGGTCCAGCGCCTGCCAGCCAAACCCAACCCGGTTCAAACAACGGTAAATCTTCCAATAACGGGGCGAGAGAATCGGTCACAGCAAGCACTCGTTGGCATTTTGAGGCGCGAGGTGTATTCGACTTACATGAGCAATACTAGCCCAAAATCGACCAAAAGACCCTCGAGCGCACGCACGTCTTCCGACAGCCTGCGACGAGGGTGGACCACTGGTAGTTGTGCGACTGCCGCTGCCAAGTCTGCTGTGCATGCGTTAATTTATGGCACTTTTCTTGATCCTGTCACAATCACGTTGCCAAAAGGTCAAGTCGTTAGCTTTGCCCTATCCAGCGAAATTCTGACAGAAACCTGTGCAACTGCAAGCGTCATCAAAGATGCTGGTGATGATCCTGACATCACGCACGGGGCCAGCATTATTGTTAGCGTCACTCGGACAAACCATGGCGGTATCGAATTTGCAGCTGGCCCAGGTGTTGGAACCGTCACCCGCCAGGGCTTGCCGATTGCTGTCGGTGAGCCAAGCATTACCCCAGTGCCTCGGGAAATGATGTGCCAGGCCATCCGGGAAATTGCACCCGATGGTGGCTTTCGGGTGACGATCAGCATCCCAGGTGGTGAGGAAATGGCGTCGAAAACCATGAATCCGCGGTTGGGCGTCATCGGTGGTTTGAGCATTTTGGGCACGACCGGCGTCGTTGTACCTTACAGTTGCGCCAGCTGGATCCACAGCATCCACCGCGGGATCGACGTCGCAAAAGCTGCGGGCCTTGACCATGTGATCGGTTGCACAGGCGCGACGAGTGAGAAACGAGCCCAGCAGCACTACGCTGTAACCGACCAGGCTCTGCTTGACATGGGTGATTTTGCTGGTGGATTGCTAAAATATATTCGTGTCCATCCCATTCCTCGACTGACCATCGCTGGCGGCATTGGCAAACTCGCAAAATTGGCCCAGGGCGAAATGGATCTCCACAGCGCACGCAGCCAGGTCGATATCGCCTACCTTGCATCTTTGGCAAATAACCCGGAGGTCTTAGCGGCCGAAACCGCAGCGCAAGCCCTGCTGATCGATCCGACACTGGGCGACAAAGTCGCCAAAGCTGCAGCAAGCGCGGCACAAAAGGTTGCTGGTGAAAAGGTGAGCGTTGATACGCTGGTGGTCACCCGCGAAGGTCAACTGGTTGGCACATGGAAAGCAAGCCAACAATGAAGCCTCATTTCTTACTCCTTGGCGGTACCGCCGAAGCGATTCTCACCGCTCATGCTTTAGCAGATCATTACCGCATCACCTATTCGCTCGCCGGTGCAACACAGCAGCCGCGTACCCCCAAAAAAGTCACCAGCCGCGTTGGTGGATTTGGCGGCATTGAGGGTCTGCAAAATTTCTGTGCAGAACAGCAAATTACGGCAATCGTCGATTGCACCCATCCCTTTGCAGCCACCATGTCTCGGCATGCTGTTGCCAGCGGGTTGCCCGTGTTGCGGTTGGAGCGCCCAGCGTGGAGACGGGTCAAGGGTGATCGCTGGCGCGATGTGCCCCATGTGCATGCGGCAGCCGCCCGACTGACCCATCATGACGGTCCAATTGCGTTGGCGTTGGGCAAGGGCGGCCAAGCTCTGGCACAGCAGCTGGGCAACCGAGCGATTTTACGGCGATGGTCGCCAGAGCTGACACTCGACGACCCCATTGCCGAGGCTGACTGGCTTCTCCGCACAAAGGCTCGGCTGCTCGTTTGCAAAAACTCTGGTGGGATCGCCTTTGGTAAGCTGGTTGCAGCAAGACGGTTAAAAATACCGGTTTTGATGATCCAGCGGCCAAAAATTCTTGGCGGCGAAGTCTTTCATGATGTCAATTGGCTGGTGCGAACAATCGAGCACCGCTATTGAGGTGCCTGCCGTCGCGCATCGGCGATTAATTTGTTTTCAAATACGGTTTTTAAAGGCATTGATATCTTTCGACCAAGATTAGCTGGACACGATGACTGACTTAGCCACTCGCCGAAAACAAAGACGCGAAAACCGCCGTCGGGGCCTGAAGGCCGCTCGTCAAATCGACACAAGCGTCAAAAGCCCGTGCATCAGTGTTTGTCATATGAATGAAGGTGTCTGCGTTGGCTGCTTGCGCACGATCGATGAGATCCGGGACTGGATGATCATGACGGCCGATGAAAAGCGTTCAGTGCTAGCGTTAGTCGAACAGCGGCGGGCAGAATGACCCGACGACACCATCTGATCCTCGGGGGCGCGCGATCAGGCAAAAGCGCTTTTGCGGAGCGCTTAGCCTTAGGCCAAAGCGACAAACCCACATACATTGCCACCAGCCGCGTCTGGGATGACGATCACCAGGCGCGCATTGATCAACACCGGGCGCGCCGCGATGCTCGATGGTACACGATTGAAGAACCGCTCGCTCTAAACCAAACACTCAAGGCGCTCTCCGGCGTGGTACTGGTTGACTGTTTAACCCTATGGATCACCAATTTAATGTTTGACGATCTGGATGTCTTGAACGAAGCCGATAAGCTGTGTACTCAACTGCCCAGCCTGGCAGCAACCGTGATTTTTGTTAGTAATGAAGTCGGCATGGGTGTTCACCCAGAAACCGGGCTCGGTAATCGCTTTCGAGACCTGGCGGGTTTGGTCAATCAGCGGTTTGCCGCTGCCGTGGACCGCGTCGATCTGGTGGTCGCTGGCTTACCAATTACATTGAAGGAATAGGAACGAACCATGGCTCGAATCCCTGCAACCGTTATCACTGGCTTTCTTGGTGCCGGCAAAACCAGTTTGGTCCGTCATATGATTGAAACCGTTAAAGATAAACGCCTGGCGCTGATCATTAACGAATTTGGTGACGTCGGCGTTGATGGTGAGATTTTGCGCGGCTGCGGTGACTCCGCTTGTCAGGAAGAAGACATTGTCGAGCTTGCGAATGGCTGTTTGTGCTGCACCGTTGCCGATGACTTTGTCCCGACGATTGAAGCTTTGTTGGACCGTCCCAATCCTCCGGAGCATATTGTGATTGAAACCAGCGGCTTGGCATTGCCAAAGCCCTTGGTCAAAGCCTTCAATTGGCCAAGCGTACGCGCCAATGTCACTGTTGATGGCGTTATCGCCGTCGTCGACACGCCAGCAGTCGCTAGCGGCATGTTTGCCCACGATCATGATGCTTTGGCCGCCCAACGAGCCGAAGATGATGCCCTGGACCACGACAGCCCGCTTGAGGAATTATTCGAAGAACAAGTGCAATGTGCCGATCTTATCATCTTAAACAAATGTGATGCCGTTTCCACGATGCAGATCAGCAACGCCAAAGCACAGGTAAAAAGGCATAAACGCCCCGCCGCCAACATTATTGAAGTCAGCAATAGCCTCGTCGATCCAGCCCTGTTGCTCGGCCTGGGTATGAGCGCCGAAGATGACCTTGACACGCGGCCAAGCCATCACGACGGGCTTGATGACCATGAGCATGATGATTTTGACAGCTTCGTCTTGAATCTGGGCGAAGTATCCGACGTGGATGGCTTGCTCGCGCGCCTGGTCGATACGGCAAACCAGTTTCCAATTTATCGCATAAAAGGATATGCGGCCGTCCAGGGTCTCGACGCTCGCCTACTGATCCAAGGGGTTGGCGACCGATTTGACCGCGCATTTGACCGTGATTGGGACGCGGAAGAATTACGGCAGACGCGCCTCGTTATCATCGGCGACCATCATTTTGATCAAGCGGCCATTTCGGCGGCCATTGCTGGCTAATGCACCTGCTTCAAGCCCAAGACGCCAGCCCGCTTGACGCTGACGAAGCGATAGATCTAGGCCAAAGCCCTGGCGATATCATCGTGCTTTCAGCTGCCGATACTGAACTTTCGGCGCTCGCTCGAGGGGCGGAAGCTTTGCCAGATGACGGGGTTCGCCTGCGGATTGCCAACCTGGGGATGCTGAAGCATCCTTACAGTGTGGATCTTTACATTGAAAATGTTTGTGCCGACGCAAAACTCATCGTGGTTCGCGCACTGGGGGGACACAGCTATTGGCAGTACCTAATTGAACAAGTGGTGATAATGGCGCAAAAAACAGGTGCACAAGTCGCTCTTCTGCCCGGCGATGACAAGCAAGACCTTGAACTTGCAGCCCTAAGCACTGTCGATGCATCGCTTTACCAGCATCTATGGCAATCCTTGATCCAAGGCGGCCCCAATAATATTCAGCATTTTTGGCAAAGCGCCATCACACAAACCGTTGTCGGAACGATCGAAATGCTCCCCGATCATGGTCGATGGGCAATCGACTTTGAGCACAATCAGGCAAGGGTACAGTCGGTCGTCTGGATATTGTTCTACCGCGCGCTGCTGGTCAGCGGCGACACTGCGCCAATTGAGGACTTGCTTGCCTCTTTAGGCCGTCAGGGGGTGCGCGCCGTACCGTACTTTGTGAGCAGCCTAAAAAGTCAACAGGACCGACTTGGCTTTGAAGCGGCGGTCGACGCCGAACCGGAACCTGTCGCGATTGTCACCACAACGGCCTTCACCGTTTCATCCGGCGATGACATGGAGCAAGGCGGCTATTTTGCTCGCTTTGACGTCCCTGTCTTGCAGGTTGTATTGGCAAGCAGTACCGAACTGCAATGGCAGGATGGCGCCGCTGGTCTCGCAGCACGGGACATTGTGATGAATGCCGCGTTACCAGAACTTGATGGACGGCTGTTGACGCGCGCTATCAGTTTCAAAACGCCGACACAACGCATCGATCGTGTGGAATGGGATGTGGTTCGGCATCAAAGCGTTATCGAGCGCGTCGATTTTGTTGCCAAGCTGATCGCCAATACCGTCAAACTGAAGACAATCCCGACGCACGAAAAGCGAGTCGCCTTGGTGCTTGCCAACTACCCCAACAAAGATGGCCGGATGGCGAACGGGGTTGGCCTCGATACACCAGCGAGCACCCTGACCATCTGGCACGCTTTACGCGATGCCGGATATGCGGCGGACCCACCACCCCACGATGCCGACGCTTTGATGCGTCGCTTAGCGCAAGGCACGACAAACCAGAGCCGGCGAGAAACTGGCCTAACGCTTGATTTAAAGACCTACAATGCTTGGTTTGATTGCCTCGCCAGCGAGGTCAAAACAAAAATCACCGCACGCTGGGGGTCGCCAAGTTGTGACCCCTTTTTTGACGGTCAGGCGTTTAAGTTACCTCTCCACCGCTTCGGAAACGTCCTGGTTGGGGTGCAACCCGCACGCGGCTACAACGTCGACCCCGACAGCAGCTACCATGACCCTGACTTGCCGCCACCCCACGGCTATCTCGCCTTTTATTGCCTACTGCAATCGTCTGTCCATGCGGTCGTCCATGTTGGCAAACACGGTAATCTCGAGTGGCTGCCGGGTAAGGGCATCGCGCTTGCCGAGCAGTGCTTTCCAGACGCCGTTCTGGGGCCAATGCCACATTTCTACCCATTCATTGTGAACGATCCTGGCGAAGGCACCCAGGCTAAGCGGCGAGCACAAGCCACCATTATTGACCATTTAACCCCACCTTTAACGCGAGCCGACGGGTACGGCGCTCTCGCCGCACTCGAACGAAAAGTTGACGAATATTTCCAAGCAAGTGGCCTCGACCCGCGACGCCTCACTCTACTCAAGAAAGAAATTTTGGCCGAAGTGCGATCTCTTGGTCTCGACGACGATGCCGGAATCTCAACAGACGACAGCGAGCAAGACGCACTCGCGAAGCTCGATAGCCACCTTTGCGCTCTCAAGGAACTTCAGATTCGCGATGGCTTGCACATTCTGGGCGCCGCCCCGATTGGTGACCAACGTCGCGACTTGCTCAGCGCTTTGGTACGGTTGCCCCGCGGCGATGGCAAAGGTCGACACGCAAGCCTTCAGCGAACCCTTGCCGAGGCCTTTGGCCTCAACATCGATCCGCTAGATTGTGATTATGCCCAACCTTGGTCGGGTGCCAAACCAGCCGAACTTATGGCTGTTGACGAAGCACCTTGGCGAACCGCTGGCGACACAGTTGAACGTCTTGAGCTGTTTGCGCTGCAATTGCTGGCTGGCGCGGCCATCTCTCCGGACGCCGCCACACAGCTGGTGCTCAACGAAGCCACAACGCATCTCGACAGTTTGTTAGATCAGTCTGCCAGCAACGAAATCGAAAACCTGATTCGCGGTCTGGATGGCCGCTTTGTTGCCGCCGGCGCCAGTGGCGCCCCGACCCGAGGTCGGTTGGACATTTTTCCGACAGGCCGCAATTTTTACAGCGTCGATAGCCGCGCTCTGCCGACGCCTGCCGCATGGACCTTGGGCAAAAAAAGCGCTGAACGCCTGGTGCAACGATATCGGCAAGATCATGGCAAATGGCCTTCGGCCATGCTGTTGAGCATGTGGGGAACGGCGAACATGCGCACCGGTGGCGACGATATTGCCCAGGCCCTTGCCTTGCTGGGTGTCCAACCAACATGGGACGCCAAAGGCTCGGGCCGCATCACGGGTGTTGAGCTGTTACCGCTCAGTCTATTAGGGCGGCCAAGGGTTGATCTTACCATCCGAATTAGTGGTTTTTTCCGCGATGCTTTTCCGGCACAAATCGAATTGCTCGACAAAGCTGTTAAGCTCGCCGCAGCCGCAACGGACGAACCCGCTGCACAAAACCCGATTGCAAAACGTGTCAGCGAGGACATAGCCATGGGTGCCGATCATGCGATCGCCGTGCGCCGTGTTTTCGGCTCAATGCCAGGCGCCTATGGCGCTGGTCTGCAAGCACTGATTGATGAAAAAGGCTGGTCGGCACAGGAAGATCTCGCCAAAGCCTATGTCGCCTGGTCAAATTTTGCTTACGGCGGCAGTGCTGAGGGCGCTGCAGACCCACAGGGCTTTGAGCGGCGCCTGGCATCAACTGAGGCCGTCATCCATAACCAAGACAATCGAGAACATGATATCCTCGATAGTGATGACTATTATCAGTTCGAGGGCGGGGCAGCCGCAGCGGTGAAGATGGCCCGGGGCGGAGAAGCCGCCGCCATCTATCACAATGACCACTCACGCCCAGAAAATCCAACGCCCCGCAGCTTGCGCGAAGAAATGGGCCGCATTGTCCGAGGTCGAGCCGCAAACCCGAAATGGATTTCAGGCGTCATGCGCCACGGTTATAAAGGCGCTTTTGAAATCGCCGCAACCGTCGACTATTTGTTTGCATTTTCGGCGACGACCGATGCGGTCGCCAACCAACATTACGACGCATTATTCACCGCTTACGTCGAAGATAAAGCGGTTCAAAACTTCATGGCAAACAGCAATCCTGCCGCGCAACGGGAGATGGCAGCTCGGTTTTTGGAAGCAATCGACCGTGGACTCTGGCAACCAACCCGAAACACCGCTTATGACACTCTAACGGACATATTGGAGGGGTAGACCCATGGCGCTGAAAAGACCCGAAGGCATGACAGACGAAGAGTTTTTGGAATACGCCAACCAGAAAGCGCGGAAGAAAAAAGAAGCGCGGGACAAAATGTTGGCCAACAAGACCAATGAAAAGGGCCTGCTCATTGTCCACACGGGCAAAGGCAAAGGCAAATCCACGGCTGCCTTTGGCATTGTTTTCCGGGCGCTCGGCAATGAGATGCGGGTTGGTGTTGTCCAATTCGTCAAAGGGAAATGGGAGACAGGCGAACGCGCCGTGCTGGAAAAATTTCCCGAGTTGGTCGAAATCAAAAGCATGGGCGAAGGTTTTACGTGGGAAACACAAGATCGGGCCCGTGATATTGCCGCCGCTCAAGGTGCATGGGCCTACTGCAAAGATATGATTGAGCGCAGTCGGATACGGCATGAAAAACGCGAAAAAGGCGAAAGTCTCGATAGCGACACCGGTTTCGATGTGTTGCTGTTTGACGAAATCAATATTGTCTTGCGCTATGACTATCTCGACATGGCGGAAGTCCTAAACGTTCTCGGCCAAAAACCTGAGATGCTGCATATCATCCTTACGGGTCGCAATGCGAAGGAAGAGCTTATCGAAGCGGCAGACTTGGTCACTGAAATGACCCAAATAAAGCACCCTTTCCGAGAACAAAACATCAAGGCGCAGGTGGGCATTGAGTACTAAATCCACTCCTGCACTGATGTTGATGGGCACCGGCTCAGACGTCGGCAAGAGTCTGATCGTGGCTGGCCTGTGCCGGGCATTTACCAACCAAGGCTTAAAGGTTCGCCCGTTCAAACCCCAAAACATGAGCAACAATGCCGCCATCGCCCATGATGGCGGTGAACTTGGTCGGGCACAGGCTCTGCAAGCCCAAGCGTGCCGCGTGCCAACCAGTCATCATATGAACCCGGTCCTATTGAAACCGGAGAGCATGACTGGCAGCCAGGTCATCGTCCACGGCAAACGATGGGGACATGCAGCAGGGAAAGACTACCAGCGGCTCAAGCGGCAATTCATGCCCGCGGTCATCGAGAGCTTCAACACCCTTGGCGCCGATGCAGACCTGGTGCTTGTCGAAGGGGCCGGCTCCGCCAGCGAAGTCAATCTGCGTGCTGGTGATATTGCCAACTGGGGCTTTGCTGTCGAAAGCCAAACCCCTGTCGCCCTCATTGGTGATATCGACCGTGGTGGCGTTATCGCCAGCCTTGTCGGCACATGGAACGTCATCGGTGACGCCGAACGTACGCTGTTAAAAGGTTTCATGATCAATCGCTTCCGAGGCGACATGTCCCTGTTTAGCGAAGGTCTTCAGCTCATTACTCACCATACGGGTCTATCCAGCTTGGGGATCGTCCCACACTTTGCAGACGCCCACAAATTACCGCCCGAAGACAGTGTCGCTCTTGATTACAAGTCCATCGCCAGCCACACGAAGGGGCTTAAGATTGCTGTCCCACAAATTGCTCGGATTGCCAATTACGACGACTTTGATCCACTACGGGCCGAACCGCACGTCCAGTTGGTCTTTGTCGCGCCTGGTGACGTGATACCCGCCGACGCTGATCTCATCATTTTGCCCGGCTCAAAAAGCACCATCGCTGATCTTGGCCACTTGCGAGCTCAGGGCTGGGCACTGGATATCCAAAGCCATGTCCGGCGTGGCGGCCAAGTTTGGGGGATTTGTGGCGGTTATCAAATGCTCGGGCGACAGCTTCATGATCCCGAAGGCATTGAAGGGCCTGCCGGCTCCGTCGAGGGACTTGGTCTGCTTGATATTGATACCATCATGGGTGGCGATAAAATCACCATCGAGTCCGGCGGCCACAGCCCATTTTTGCAGGCCGCGTTTCAGGGCTACGAGATCCATTTGGGTCGAACGCGTGGCCCGGATTGTGCCAGACCCGTATTCGAGATCTCCGGTCGGGGTCCAGACGGCGCCGTCCGTCGCGATGGCCTGGTCGCCGGCGGCTACGTCCACGGTATGTTTAAGCACGATGCTTTCCGGCGCGCTTTCCTTGCGTGGGCTGGCGGCGAAGCACAAGCCGAGTTGAATTTCAATGCACAGGTAGAGGCAACACTCGATGCGCTTGGCACTCACTTGGCACAGTCGTTGAATCTTGATCAGCTCTTTGCGATCGCAGCCTCAGCTCGATGCTGATAATACAGATAGCCCATACCAGCGACGATAATCAGGGCCATGGCAATAAACACCCGAACCGCTGGCACCTCATCAAAGAAGAGCCAGGCAAGCATTGTGCTGAAAATAATTGAACTGTAAGTCAGGCTGCTCACCAGGCCCATCGGCGCATGGATGAACGCGAATGCGGCACTGGTAATCCCCAACGTGCTTAACCCTCCGACCAAGACAAAAAGTCCCAGATGCTGCCAGCCCAAATCACCAGCTGAGCCCAGAAATAATAAGGGCGTTCCACAAATCGCCATCACCCCGGTCGTGACATAGGACAGCTCTAGCGGTGACATTCGATTCGAAACCCAGCGCACAGAAACGGCTTGTATCGAGATCAAAACTGCAGCAACAGCCGGCAACAAAGCCCACACCTGGAAAGTGGCTGGGGTCACACCCGCCGCTAACGCCACCCCAACAAAGCCAAGCAAAATGAAAGCCACGCGTCTTGGACCAATCGGTTCATTCAGAAATAAAGCCCCCAACAAGCCAACCAACAGTGGGTAGAGAAAAACGACTGCTACGACGGTAGCCTGCTCAATTTTTGCCAGCGCCACAAACATAAACACCGACGCTATCAGCATGGATAGGCCTCTCAACCACATGATCCAAGCGCGCGGTCGGATCAGCCGGTAGTCAGGTTGCTTGTTTTGAATGGTCATGACGATCATAATGCCAAGCACAACAGCCCACCCGCGCACACCCTGAGCAAACAGGGCATCCATACCGCCAGCCATAAGCCCTTTGACAATTGTATCGACGGCGCTGAAACTGAATGCGGCAACGATGCTAAGGCCAATCGCCACCAAAGCTTTGCCACTAAATGAAGAAATTGCCACGTCAGGCTCCAATAAATAGTCTCTCTGCCGACATGCCAGGCCGCGCAACCAAGCCACAAAGTCAGTAAAGCTGCAAGACAGAACAAATCGCGTGCGCGAACGGAGCTGCCCTGTCGTCCTTATAGCCAAACAACAGCACCCTCAAACCTCATTTAAAAACAACGATTTTATCTTTATTTCGCCACAAATACTTACAGATACTGCCTTAAAGAAATTTACTTCTAAACCTGTGACGTCCACCAGATGGTGAGCAAACCGGTTCACCTTGGTTCTTGGGCGATCACATCCAAACCAACCCGAACTCTGAGGACGAAACATGAAAAAACTATTATTTGGAACCCTGGCCGCGGTGGCAATTTCGACGACAGCAGCACATGCAGACGATATTGTCGAAATCGCTGCCGAAGCCGGTACTTTCAGCACATTGCTGGCCGCTGCCGAGGCCGCAGGACTGGTTGATGTTCTTAAGTCAGATGGTCCTTGGACTGTTCTTGCACCAACAGATGACGCGTTTGCCGCTCTGCCAGAGGGGACAGTGGCGAACCTGCTTCTTCCACAGAACAAAGATCAGTTGGTCGCCATCCTGACCTACCACGTCGACGACCGGCTTCTCACCTCCGATATGATCTCTGATGGAACAATTCATGTGAAGCCAGTCAATACCGATACGCTTCTGACTGTCACCAAGTCTTGCAATAGCATCACAATCAATGGGGCTAACGTCATCGCTGCCGACATTATCGCCGATAATGGCGTTATCCACGTGATTGACCAGGTGTTGATCCCTGGTTCCTAAACCATCACGCCTACATCTGGGGAGGCGAGCAATTGCCTCCCATTTCAATTGGGCCAGACAACAGCAAAGCTTTGCCACTAAGTGAAGAAATTGTCGCTTAACGCGCCCGTGAATAGCCCAACGGCCAAACAGGCAAGCAGCGTGACAAAGCCGCACAACTGATAAAGCCGTAATGCGCGCCGGATGTCGTGCGCTAATAGATTTGTCCGGTTCTCTTTGCGTCCAATGAACGGCGCATTCACAGTGTGATTTTTGTACCATCGCGGGCCTGCTAACCGAATACCCAAACCACCTGCTATCGCTGCCTCCGGCCAGCCTGCATTCGGGCTGTTGTGCTTGCTGGCATCGCGCCGCATTGCCCGCCACGCATGCCCAGCGCTGGCTGTACGGCTGATGAAGCAAGCGGTCACGATTAAGAACCCTGATAACCGCGCAGGTAGCCAGTTAGCCGCATCGTCAATCCGCGCTGCCGCTTTACCAAATCGCTCATAGCGCTCGCAGCGATACCCCCACATACTGTCTAATGTGTTAATCGCTTTGTACGCCATAAGGCCTGGCAAACCCGCAACAGCAAACCAAAACAGCGGCGCGATCACACCATCACTGAAATTTTCCGCCAAAGACTCTATGCTGGCGCGGGCCACAGCGTGTTGATCGAGTTGTGAAGGATCTCTGCCAACAATGTGGCTGACAGCCAACCGCCCCGCTTCGAGGCCTTCATCTAAACCGTCTGCAACCTTTGCCACATGACGCGCCAAGCTATTAAACGCCAAAAACATGCTGGCAATGACAACCAAGCCAAGCCAACCATAAGGCGCTTGAGCCAAGGCCCATTGTAAAAGCCAGCCAGCTATTGCTGTGCTCAGCACAAGGATGCTCCAGCCAATAGCGCCCTTGATCAACCGAAAGCGCCCAGCATTGAAGCGTTTTTCAAGCCAAGCTGCCAGCCACCCCATGACAGCAACGGGATGGGGCAGAGACCACCGGCGGCGCTGATATAGCCAGTCAGGATCGCCGACAAGCCAGTCGACCAAAAAAGCCAGTGGTAAGATCATAGCGCCTCAAACGAAAAAGGGGTCGACAAGCCGACCCCTGATGTTCGTTAAATTTGACCCAGAGTAAAGGATTATTCCTCGGCAGCAGCCGCGTCAGCGCCACTTTCAGCTGCGGCTTCATCCGCGCTGGTATCCTCTGCATTGGCGTCTTCAGTCGCCGCGTCAGGTTCTGCAGAAGCGGCTGCGGCAGCTTCCGCTGCTTCGCGCTCTTTTTCAGCCTTTTCTTCAGCGCGCTGCTGTGCCTTGGCCTTCATCTGATTCTTTTTGGTCATCGCGCGAGGTTCCGGCATATCAATAATGCCAAGACGGCCCAATAACACGGCAACCCGATCCGTCGGTTTCGCCCCTTTAGCCATCCAAAATTTGACGCGATCTTCCTTGATCACAATGCGTTCTTCATGGTCCGAGGGCAACATTGGGTTGTATGAGCCAATGCGCTCAATGAAACGGCCATCGCGCGGCATCCGACTGTCAGCGACGTTGATGCGGTAGTAAGGCTTGTTTTTGGCACCACCACGTGCCAGGCGAATTTTTAACGCCATGAGTAAATTCCTTTATGTTTTGACCCATTATTGTTGTTTAAGTCCAGCCAGGAACGACCAGCGGGTGCCGTGGGATCGACGACGAAGGAGCTCATTAGTCCGATTCTGCTACGGTAGCAAACAATTGTCACGAAAAGGTGTTATGACATGAATGGTGAAACCAATCTTAGCCGGCTGATCGCCACCATGTCTCCATCACTCGTTGATGGTGTGTATGTGTTCGCCCGATTGCAAGAGACAACGCCGCCACCTGACATCAGGGCGCGCATGCTTTTTGAAGAGGTGGAAGGCAGCACGATAATTTGTCTTCGCGCGGACGCCGAAAGCCACGGTTTGGTTTACGACTATCCTTGCCGCATGATTACCCTGGACGTGCACAGTGCCCTAGAGTCGGTTGGTTTCATCGCCGCGATCACCACCGAATTGGCCAAACACGGCATGGCTGTCAATCCTGTCAGCGGCTTTTACCATGACCATCTATTTGTACCGCTGGGACGAGAAAAAGAGGCCTTATCTGTGCTCAAGGCATTGGCGGAACGCTGACCCCTTATTTTTTGCCAAATGGAAAACTGTTCCCTGGTGCAGGGCCGCCGAGGCCAGGCAGGGGTGCCCCCAGTCCCGGTAAAGCGGTGCCTTTGCCTTGGCCCGAACCCCCGCCAAGCCCGGGCAACATGCCGCCTTTGCCTTTAAGAGCGCTGGTAAGCTCATTGGCGTCCATATTTTGCATCGCCTCTAGCTGATCCGGATCCAATCCGGCGAGCTCAGGCGGCAGCTTGCCAGACCTTTTTAATTTGCCCATTTTCTTCATCATTCTTTGAGCGTCCGTGAACTGCTTTAGCAATTTGTTAACGTCTTGCACTTTTGTTCCGGAACCCTTCGAAATTCTGATTTTGCGGCTGGCCTTGATCAACTCCGGCCGGGAACGTTCTTTCGGGGTCATGCTATCAATGATTGCGAGCTGTCGTGTGATCGCTTTTTCATCCATACCGGCTGCAGCCATCTGCTTTTGCATTTTACCGGCACCTGGCAGCATCTTCATCAGCTGGCCTAGGCCGCCCATGTTCTGCATTTGTCGCAGTTGACTGGCCAAGTCATTGAGGTCGAACTTTCCCTTCTGTAGTTTTTTCACCAGCTTTTCGGCATCTTCTTGCTTCACATGCTCGCTGGCCTGTTCCACGAGACTGACAATATCGCCCATGCCTAAAATTCGGCTGGCGATCCGGTCCGGATGAAAGGCTTCGAGTTGGTCGAGCTTTTCGCCGGTGCCCAATAATTTAATCGGCGCACCAGTCACAGCCCGCATACTCAGGGCAGCACCGCCTCGACCATCGCCATCAATCCGTGTCAAAGCAATGCCGCTCAGGCCTAACCGCTCATTGAAAATCTGCGCTGTTGTGACCGCATCTTGGCCCGTCATGGCATCGGCAACCAACAGAGTTTCCTTTGGCGAGACAGCGTCACGAACGCTCTCGACTTCCACCATCAACTCTTCATCAATGCTCAGCCGACCCGCCGTGTCCAAGATCAAAATATCAAAGCCACCGCGCTTGGCTTCATCTAAGCCTCTCCGCGCGATGTCCACGGGTGATTGTCCTGACACGATGGCTAAAGTCTCAACGTTTGTTTGTTGCCCAAGGACCGCCAACTGTTCTTGCGCAGCTGGTCTCCGCGTATCAAGACTGGCCATAAGCACCTTTTTTCCAGCCTTTTTGGTTAAATGCAGACCCAGTTTGGCAGACGTCGTTGTTTTGCCTGAGCCCTGCAATCCAACCATCATATAAACCAGCGGCGGGTTTGAACTGACGTCCAGTGCCTGCGTATCACTGCCA
>CAXBRM010000030.1:0-15881 GCA_963978305.1 uncultured Rhodospirillales bacterium | reverse complement strand
CCAACGCCATCGCGATCATGACCCGCTGGCGTTGACCCCCGGACAGCTCGAACGGATAGGCTTTCATCAGCCGCGGCGCATCCCCAAGCTGAACCAGCTTTAGCATCTCGATGATCGCGGCCTCCAAGGCTTGGCCCTTCAGGCCTTGATGGATGCGGATCGGCTCACCCACTTGACGGCGGACTGACTGCAATGGGTTCAAACTGATCATCGGTTCCTGGAAAATCATGCCAATATCATTGCCGCGAAGACTCTGGAGTTGTTCGACAGGCATGGTGTCTAACCGCTGGCCATTAAATTCGACAGACGAACCAGGATCAATGATCGCGGCATCAGCAGGGAGAAGCCGCAAAAGACTAAGCGCTGACGCGCTTTTCCCAGAACCGCTCTCGCCCACAATGGCTAGGGTTTGCCCCTCAGAGAGATCAAAACAAACATTTCGGGCCGCCGGAACAATCGCACTCCCGGCCCGGAAACCAACACCCAGGTTTCGAACGCTCAGCAAACTCATGATTTGACTTGCTCGCTGTTACTTGCCGCCGCTGGCTCCGCCTTGACGGCTGACGGTAGAAAGGTTTTTCGGGGATCAAAGGCGTTGCGCACACCCTCACCGATATAAACCATCAAGATGGTGAGTCCGCCCAGTCCGCCAAAGACGGTCAACATAATCCACCAGGCATGGCGATAATTGTTGAACGCTTGGCGCGTCATCTCACCCAAGCTGGGTGAATCACTGGGTAGACCGAGACCCAGAAAGTCCAGGCTCGACAAAACCGTGATCGATCCAGCCAAGGCAAACGGCAAAAAAGTAATCGGGCCAACCATCGCGTTGGGGAAAATATGACGCCACATAATACTGACATCGGACACGCCAAGCGCTTTGGCGGCTTTCACATATTCCAAGTTCCGGCCACGCAGAAACTCCAGTCGAACAATACCGACCATGCCGGTCCAGCCAAAGGTCACCAGTATGCCAAGCAAAATCCAAAAGTTTGGTTGTAACAGGCCAGCGACGATGATCAGCAGGAAAAACGTCGGCACAGACGTGTAGACCTCCAGGATTCGCTGCACAATCAAGTCAACCAGGCCACCAAAATAGCCCTGAGCCGCACCGGCAATAATGCCGATGACACTGGTCGCAACCACGTACAACAAGCCGAACATAAAACTGATCCGGATGCCATGGATCAGTCGTGATAGCATGTCACGGCCTTGATCATCGGTCCCCAGCCAGTGGATTGTGCTGGGCGGGTACGGCGCTGAACCTTCGATCGTGCCTTTCTGCACGCGGTGGTAATGGTGCGGAATTGGCGGGAACAGCATCCAGCCGTTCGCTTCAATTTCCGCTACGATGAACGGATCATGGTAATCGGTGCGACCCAAAAAACCGCCAAATTTGCTCTCCGGATAATCGACCATAACCGGAAAGAGGACCTCGCCTTTGTAATGAACCAAAAGCGGGCGATCGCTCGCCAAAAAATCGGCAAATAAACTGACGAAAAAAATAACGCCAACAATCCATAGGCTGACAAACGCCCGACGGTTTGAACGAAATTGCTGCCAACGGCGGCGGGCCAACGGCGAAAAGCGAAAAACACCGAAGACTTTGGGGTCTGATTGACGTCCGTCGCTTGTCATTCTCAGCGCCCTTCAAAGTCGACACGGGGGTCGACAATAGTATAAACAATATCCGAAACCAGGTGCAGCACTAACGAAATCAGCCCAAACACAAACGTGGTTGCAAACATGATTGGAAAATCACGCCGAGCCAGCGCATCAAGTCCCAAACGACCCAGGCCCGGCAACGAATAAATTTCCTCAATCAAAATCGAACTGGTGAAAAACAAGCCGAAAATTGTGCCAGGCAAACTCGCGATGATCAGAATCATCGCGTTTCGGAATACATGATCCTGCATCACCTTCCATTCACTGAGGCCCTTTGCCCGTGCTGTCGTGACATAGGGCTGACGCAACTGATCAAGATAGCTATTTTTGACAAACATTGTCAGACCAGCGTAGCCGCCAATCAAAATCACGATCACTGGCAAAGTGATGTGATGGAGATAATCGATAATTTGCCGCCAAAGCGGGAAGTCTTCCCAACCGCGGCTGGTGAGCCCGCCAATTGGGAACCAACCCAGATTGCCCGCAAAAAATGCCAGCAATACGATAGCAATCAAAAAGCTGGGCAGCGCGTCAATGGTAATCAACGCCGACGTCGACCAAGTATCGGCGCGTGAGCCGTCACGCTGGCTTTTCCAAATGCCCAGCGGCAAACAGATCGCGAACGTGAAAATAAAGCCAAAAACGCCAAGCGAAATCGACACCGGCAAGGCCTCGCCAATGATGGTGAAAACCGGATCATCGCGGAAAAAACTTTCGCAAAAGTCGAACCGCACGTAATCCCAGACCATATTGACGAACATCTCGCCCGCACTTTGGGTGAAATCAAAGCACTTAAAGCTTTTCTGCAAGGTCACCTCATCAAGGCCCATTGTGCCCAAGTAACCCTGCAAATCGGCTCGATCCATGATCGTTTTGCCAAACTCCGGTTCGCTTTCTTGCAGGCCCGAATCAGACTCGCTGCCCGTCGGGACAAAGCGGTTCGACAGATCCATCTCCACACCTTCCAGGCGGGCGATTAGCGTCTCAACCGGACCGCCTGGCGCAAACTGGATGATGAAGAAATTCACCGCCATGATCCCGAGCATGGTGACCGGGATCAGCAGTAAGCGTCGGGCGATGTAGCTCAACATAAACGACTGGATCTAATCCAAGGAATATCCTGACCGCCCGATCAAATTCTCCTCTTTGGTCGGATCAATGTACCATCCGGTCGTTGCGCTGCCGTATTCTGGACGATAGAGTCCCTCGTTGAACTTGTCCCACCACACCAAGCGTGATGTTGGCACGTACCATTGGAAAATACCGACATGGTTGTGGGTGAGTAAACGATCGACAACATTGGCCAGCAGATTGACTTGCTCGCGGGTCGACGCATTCAGCAGTTGTTCGGCAATTTCATCGACGGCCGGATTATCGAGGCCCGCAGCGGCGCGTGACTGTGGGTTGTCTTTCATCAAGCTGCCCCAGGTGTAGTAAACCAAATAGCCCAAATAGGTTGATTGGACGACTGTGCTGGTGACGTCAAAATCGCGGTTGCGATAGGCGTCCCACCAGACATTTGGATCCATCAAGCGGCCAGTCGCATCGATGCCGATACGCCGCAAATTTTCGATCCACGGGTCAGCATACCGCGCAACAACTGGCTGACCGTAAATATAAGTAAAGGCCATTTGCTCGCCGTCAGCATCCACGAGCTGCCCTTCATCGTTCAGCGTCCAACCAGCGTCAGCAAGAAGATCCAGCGCCTTGCGCAAATTCTCGCGGTTGTTGCCATCGCCGCTAGTTGTCGGATTCTGAAACGCTGGCCCAAAGACAGCCGACGGCACGTATTCTTCACCATAACGATCGTAAAGATCTTGTAAAATCTCGAGTTCAGCGTCGCTTGGTGTCCCTGTTGCTTGCAAATCAGAGTTCTGGAAAAAGCTCTCGGTCCGGCTGTACTGACCAAAGAACGTGGTTTCATTTGTCGTTTCGAAATCGAAGGTATAGTTCAAGGCTTCCCGCACGCGGCGGTCCTGGAACAACGGGTTCCGCAGGTTCAAAATGAACATCTGCGGACTTTTGAGCCCACCAGCTTCAATGGCTTCTTTCCGCAAATCACCATTATCAATCGCGGCAACGTTGTCCCAGTCAAATTCCCAACTCTTCGACGAATTCTCGCTGAACAAATCAACATCACCCGCTTTGACGGCTTCCCGCACCGCCACGCGATCACCATAGTACGTATAAATGATCTTATCTTCGTAAGAACCCTTGAGGGGTGGAATGTCGAAACCCCACCAATCCTCTTTCAAACTGTATTCGATATACTGACCAGCCTTGAAATCGGTAATTTCATAAGGACCGACGCCAGGAAAAGGTTCCAAAAATGTTTCGCCCAAGGTCCGTTCAGCATCGTCTGCCTCAAAATGGTACCGGGGCATAATGGTCGTAATCCCCATTTGAATGGGGTCATTGCGGCTAAGACTCTCAGGGTTGAACCGGATCAGCACCCGATTGTCGCCAATATCCTCGACCGCCATCAGCCGACCTTCAAAGGCTCTGGCAAAGCCAGCAGAATGTTCCAAGCTTTGTAACATACTCCAGATGTAATCTTGCGGCGTTACCGGTTCACCATTTGGCCAAGTCATTTCGTCACGGATTTTGTAAACGATCCATGATCGGTCTTCTGGCATCTGCAAATACTCAGCACCGATCACATAAGCACTGTCGAGGTCATCGGCATTACTGTCAATCAGGCGCGTCCCGGTAAGCGACAATCCCGCGCCAAGCTGGCCACGCGAAAGCACCGGATTAAAGCTATCGAAGGTGCCAACGGCCGCTTGACGTAAAGTACCGCCACTGGGCGCATTAACATCAATGTAAGCGAGATTGGGATAGTCGGCCGGGTACAGCGGCTCGCCATCAAAGTCGTGAATGTAATGCACTTGCGGATAGGCATCGATGTCGATTTCAGGCAGGGGGCTAGGGGCCCAATCGGCAACGTACTCTAGCTGAGCCATCGCCGACCCTGCGCCCAAAAAGCACACAAAACTGGCAACAAAAATCGATCTCATTTTCCAATCCTCTCTCAACCGACGCAAAGAAATATCGCGCAAAAACAACCATAATTGTCTACATTTGATTGGCAATAAAATAGAGAGGTTATCAAAAAGTAAAGGCGCAAACGGGGCAAACGGCGACAAAAAGCCACTCGTCGCAAAGCGTTTCTGAGGATTACAACAGAAAACGCGGCGATCAGAAACTAAAGACTATTGTCGCTGACGCTTATTCGCCGGCTTCCCAAGCGGCCAGATCAATTTCGTATTGAGCCACAGCAGCATCGTACTCTGCTTGCAGGGCATCCAACTCTTCCTGACTTGGCAACGGCAAAGGATCATCACTCAAAGTCCGCAAATATGCGACATGCAGTGCACGTTTGGTTTGGTCAGCCTGGCCAGCATAACTCATTTTCGTACCAGGAACCCAGCTGCCTGGGCCTAACAAAAAGGCATTCAGGCCTTCATAATCCCAGACGCGACCGTCACCTGCCAGTGCCCCAGAATAATTTGAGTAGAGCGCGTTTGAACCATATTGGGCGCCAACCACATTCCACAGATTTGGTCCTGTTTTAGCGGTATTGTTGTCTTCCTCAAAGTTATGGCAACCAGAGCAGTTTCCCCCGGTTAACGCGCCGCCCAGGTTCGGGTCTGCATTAGCCAGTTCTATGAGAAAGGGGACGGTTGGCATTTGCGGCTTTGGCCTTTCGGGGGTGAGGCACATGCCGGGGATGATCGCATGGCGCCCAGTTTCAGGATCGCAAGCTGGTTTATCGTGATGCTCTTCACCGGGATGGGCCAGCCATTGACGGACATGACTTTTGGGGTCGGTGAACTCCGTCAAAATGCGCGGCACAAATGCCACGCCCAAAGCCGCGAAAATGCCGAATAAGATTGCAGCAAAGACCTTATTGCCTTCAAGACCGTGCATGGGAGTTATCGTCCTTGATTTTGAGTCTTTCTCTCAGCGCAAGCGCTGGAGATCATTATTTCTGTAAACATCGGCCGTTGTTTAACCCGATGCGCCGCCACAGTACAATCATTGTCGTGCATGGCAGTAGTAAGCTGGATCAATAGGCGCTATTAAAATACGTCATAGCAACTGCAGGAAATGAGACGCAAAGGCCGATGAAGATCGCATTCCAAGGCGCTTTTGGCGCAAACAGTCACCAGGCTGTCAACGAACGCTTCCCACATGGGGATGCTGTCCCCTGTCACGACTTTAAGACGGCATTTCAGAGCGTTGAGAACGGCGACACCGATGCGGCGTTGATCCCAATCGACAACACCAGTGCCGGGCGAGTCGCCGATATTCATTATTTGCTGCCACGTTCCAAACTGTTTATTCGGGGCGAGCACTTTCTGAACATTAACCACGCCATCATGGGGTTGCCTGGCGCGACACTTGATCGTGCGACTCAAGCGCACAGTCACGTCCATGCCCTTGGCCAAAGCCATAAGGCGATGGCGCGCCACAACCTCCAGCCGGTCGTCGCCAGCGACACCGCGGCGGCGGCACAGTGGGTTGCCGCGCAGGCTGACCCCTGTATGGTCGCCATTGCCAACCCGTTGGCCGCCGAGATTTATGGTCTGGAAATCCTTGACCCCAATGCCAATGACAACCCGATTAATGTCACGCGCTTTGTCGAGCTTAGTCTTGATCATCGCGTACCGCCAATTGATCAAGATCAGCCAATTGTTACAACCCTGATGTTTCGGACCCGTAGCGTGTCAGCCGCGCTTTACAAAGCCCTGGGCGGATTTGCGACCAATGGCATCAATATGACCAAGCTGGAAAGCTACATTGGCGACGACTTTGGTGTTGCCGAGTTTTTGCTGGAAGTCGAGGCACATCCAGAAGAACATCGTATGAAAGACGCGTTGGATGAGCTTGATTATTTTAGCGCCCCAGACGCAAAGCCTCGAATTTTAGGGGTCTACCCAGCCGCGAGCTTTCGGACGGCAAGCTAGTCACCCAGCCACGCGTTGATCAGCAGGCGGGCGATGCTGAACCCAGTCGGTAGCCGGATGGCATCCCGAGCCTGCAACTCGCGAATTTGCGCACGGCTATACCAATCCGCATGGCTCAGCTCGGCAGGATTGATCGTCAGTTCAGTACTCTCTGCGACAGCCGTGAACCCGACCATCAGCGAACTGCTATAGGCCCAAGGCTGGCTGCCAAAGTAGTTCACGTCCCCAACCTCAACGCCAACTTCCTCCATTGTCTCTCGCTTGACCGCCTGGATCAGCGTTTCACCAGGAGAAAGATAGCCAGCCAGAACCGTCGCCATACCCGTTGGCAAATGTGGCGATTTGCCGAGAATAATGTGCTCATCAGTCCGATCACGGATCAACATGATCACGGCAGGATTGATCCGCGGGAATAGGACTTCGCCACAGTCCTGATCACAACAGACTCGGCTGACCCCGCCTTGGCGCGGCTGAGTTTGATGGCCGCAACGGCCACAATATTGCGAGACCTGATCCCATGCTGAAAAATGCAAAGCCAGTGCTGTGATGCCCATATCAAAAGCTAGCAGTGTCGGGGAAATCGTCCGCGGCATAACAAATTGCCCAAGCTCGCTCAGCAGGGGCGGCGAATTGCTTTCCAAATCGGACGGCGGAAGCTCAGACACATCAACACTGAGGTACGGAACACCTCCAAGATCGCCCAGCAAAATTGGCTTTTTGCTGACATCTGCTGGGACAGCGTCCAAGGTAACCATGGCATTTCTATCAGCATTCACCATGATTTGCTGTCGCCAAATCGGTAAAAAACGCGCGCTAGGATGGGAAAAACGAGACTTCATCGCCGCCGAATTGTCTCGCTCCAGCTCCAGCCGATCCAGCCCCTCAAAGGCAAAAGGCGGTAACTGATAACCCATATTTATTGCTTTCATTCGCCTTGTCCCCGCGTAGCGTTTAATTGTTGTTTGACTCTGTATCTTGCATTGTTTGCCGCTTTGTCCATATTGGGCGTCGGAAGGTCGGGTGGACGCATCCTCCGCCAACCCGGTCAGATCCGGAAGGAAGCAGCCGTAACGGGGTTCTTGCGGGTCATCCGATCTTCCATTTTTTGTCAGTCATGCTGCTAGATGGGCGTTGTGAACGAAGCATCTCCAGGATTTGAGTTGGGATTGGATTTGACGGCCGCCGATACAGCAAACGGCGTCGAAGCGCCCTACGTGGTTTTGGCCCGTAAATACCGGCCGAAAGACTTTAGCACGCTGATTGGCCAGGATGCTCTCGTGCGGACCCTGAGCAATGCCTTTGCCCAAAAACGGCTCGCCCACGCTTTCCTGCTCACAGGCGTCCGTGGTGTTGGCAAAACAACCTCGGCGCGCATCCTGGCAAAGGCGTTTAATTGCGTCGGACCTGACGGTGATCGTACGGAACCGACGCCTGAACCATGTGGTCAGTGCCCTCAATGCAAAGCGATCGCCGAGGATCGTCACGTTGATGTTTTGGAGATTGACGCCGCCAGCAACAACGGTGTCGACTACATTCGCGAGCTCCAGGGCGAATTGCATTACAAACCGGTTCAAGGGCGTTATCGCGTCTACATCGTTGATGAAGTACACATGCTGTCTACCAGCGCTTTCAATGCTTTTTTAAAGACACTTGAAGAGCCGCCCGGACATGTGAAGTTTATTTTCGCAACCACAGAAGCAAACAAGCTGCCCGTCACGATCCGGTCCCGATGCCAGCGTTTTGATTTGCGGCGGGTCGGCACGCAACAACTCAAAGAGCATTATGCACACCTGGCGCAGTTGGAAGGCATTGATGTTGATGATGTGGCGCTTTCATTGGTGGCTCAAGCCGCAGACGGCTCCGTCCGAGACGGGTTAAGCATGCTTGACCAAGCAATCTCGCTCGCGAGCACTGCCAGCGGTGGCCGTGTGACAGCACAAAGTGTTCGAGACATGATCGGCTTGAACGACGGTGGCCGCTTGATGTCCCTTTTCACGCTCATTCACCGAGGTGCGACACAAGAAGCTCTCGATCTTTTTGACACTATGTTTGCCGATGGCGCAGACCCGTTGATTCTGGCACGGGAGCTGGCGCAACAGACACATCTGGTTACCCGCCGAAAAATCATCGGTGAACAGGTCGCGCGCTTGATGAATGATGCAGAAAAGGAATTTCTGGCAAAAATGGCTGGCGGTCTGAACCTTGGTGCGCTCAACCGAACCTGGGAGTTGCTGATCAAAGGACTGGATGAGCTGCGTGACATCCCGCATCCCAAAATGAGCTTCGATATGCTGCTTGTGCGCCTTTGCCACGTGGCGCGCATGCCAGATCCAGACGCATTGCTAAAGCAGCTTGACGATGCGCAAGCGGGTCTCAAAACCAGCGATATGCCGCCGAAAACAGTGTCTGAACCACAATTGGCCCCAACTTCAGATGACGCTCCTACCAATGACCCTATCACAGCAGGAAACGGACTAACCTTGGAGAATTCAACCCCAGTGGACGCATCAGACGACCTTGATGTCGGCCCGTTGAACAGTCACGAGCACCGAGAGGCGGCTGAAGTCATACCATCTGAAGATGAATCCAGCGCAGAGCCAATGCCAGAAACCTTTGATGCTCTGGTCAAATTGCTTGAAGATAATCGGCTGGGCTTGCTGGCTACCCATATGAGCGAAGATGTTCGACCCGTTAGTCTGAAAGGCGCCAGATTGCGCATTCGATTAACAGATCGCGCCCCGAGAAATTTGCCAAGAACACTGGCATCAACACTGCAACAGCTGACAGACACGGCCTGGGACGTTGGCTTGAGCGATGAAGACGGCGACCCACCGCTTGGCGAACAAAGACGCTTGGCGCGAGCAGAAGAATATCACGCTGTGAAAAGCCATCCCGCCGTAGCAAAGGCACTCGCAACATTTCCTAATGCCGAAATCCATGATATTCGCTTCAAACAGTCAGATGAAGATGCTGACGCCAACACAAAAACTTTGCACTAATTGACTGTTCATAGGGATAAGGATCGCTGGCAATGAATCTTGGCGCAATGATGAAACAAGCGCAGCAAATGCAAGCCAAAATAGAGGAAGCACAACACAAACTTGATGAAGTCGCTGTTGAAGGAGCCTCAGGCGGCGGCATGGTCAAGGTTGTTTGTTCTGCCAAAGGTAATGTAAAATCCATTACGATTGACCCGGGCATTGTCGATCCCAGCGATGTTGAAATGATTGAGGATCTGGTTTTGGCAGCGCTCAACGATGCCAAATCAAAGGCTGAGACAACCATGGCTGAGGAAATGAAAAAAGTCACAGGCGGCCTCCAACTGCCACCAGGCATGAAATTACCATTTTAATTGCAGGCAGTCACCCGTGCTCCGCGACATCGAAACCCTGACACGCACCCTCGGTCGCTTACCTGGCGTCGGGCGACGGAGCGCACAGCGAATGGCTCTGGCGTTATTGAAAGATCGCGATGGCCTGATGGCGTCTTTGTCGACCATCTTAACCGAAACCGCCGAACGAATTAAAACGTGCCAGCAATGCGGCAATCTTGATACCGTCGACCCTTGCGACATTTGTCAGCAAACGAGCCGTCGACGCACGCAGCTTTGCATCGTGGAGGATATCGACGATCTGTGGGCACTGGAACGCTCCACGGCTTGGCGAGGGCTGTATCACGTCCTTGGCGGGACGCTGTCGGCACTCGATGGCCGCGGCCCGGAGATGCTGAACTTGAGTGGGCTGAAAAATCGCGTCGAAACGTTAAAAGTTGAAGAGGTCGTCATTGCACTGCCTGCAACGGTCGACGGTCAAACCACTGGCCATTACATCGCCGACCTTCTCAGTGGCTTAAACGTGGAGATCACCCGGCTCGGCCAGGGTGTTCCCATGGGTGGCGCACTCGACTACCTCGACGATGGCACACTGATCGCCGCATTCAAGGCTCGTCAGGTAATTTAAGTCATTTAAGGTCGGAACGGGCCAACAATCGGCGCTGACCAATGACACACAGCAATTAAAAGAAACCAGCAGATGCTACTGCGCCAAATAGAGTTAATACCGTCATTGACATCAGCAAAAGGCCAAGAATGCGCATCTTTTCAAGCTCAATTTTGTTTTATTTTAAGACTCGGGCCACGCCTCACCTTATGCGAACGACGACACTAATAAGGGGCAGCTCAAATTTGCTCAAGGTAAAACAGCCATAAATGGCAAATTGATGGCAATTTTAGCCATTTTTTGTCCTTGGGAATTCCGCATTTTTCAAACAACGGAATTTGCGATCGATGCCAGTGCAAACAGGACTCGATGAGCCGTCTCAATCTCCGGTCTCCCAGTCGTTCGCAAATCGACAAACCCGTCTAAAAGGCGCGTACGCGCTTTATGAAGTTTCGTGTCAGACCACCGCGTCAGAGCGGCCTCATACTTGGATTTGCTCTTCCAAAATAAAGGCGGACGCATCCGGCCAGCAGCAACAGCAAAATTCAATCCGCTGTCGATCAAGACTCTGAGTTCGTACAATTTTGCAAAATGGTTTTGAACCAACGAAAGCACTGCATTGGGATTTTTGCCAGCATTGATCAGTCTAAAGTACTCGCGGTCAACAGCCTTAAAGTCGCCCAGACTCGTAGCATGAAGCAAAGCTTCGAATTCAAGCTCGGCTGCGTCGCTCACGACAGCCATAACGTGCTCAACTGTCACCATCAATTCGTCGCCAACATAAAGTGCGAGTTTTTCAAGTTCCCCCCGACTGATGGCACGATCTGCACCCAGACTCTGCAACAGCAACGCTTCAACCTGTGATGGGACCTGCAAATGATGATCGTTGATCAAAACCTCGCGGATTAGTGCAGCAACATCTCTGGCTTCATCAGCGTAAAAAAACAGGCAGGCCGCGTTTGACGCATTGCTTGCCAGCTTTCTCAAACCATCTGATTTTGCCAGATCGCCAGCCTCCAACACGATTAGTGCTTCGGGCGCTTGACCACATATGTCCAACCAGCTCTCAATTGTTTTCGCGAGGCCTTTGTCAGCATCCACAACACGGATCAGCCGCTGACCACCCATCAAGGTGGGTGACAATAATGCTTCCAAAACCAGGTTTGGATTCCCCCGCCATTCACTGGCATGAAAAACCTGCAGATTTATGGCGTGTGGAGCATCATCAAGCCAATGACTCTGAATACGTTTGGCTGCTTCTTTTATGCGGCCTCGATCACGTCCAGCCAATAGCACGACACGCGCACCAGGATCCGGATTGGCCAAAAACCTGTCGAGCCCGTTGGCTTTCACATCAACCATATTTCAGACTACAGACCCATATCATAGTTTAAGCGTGCAAACTGTAAGCGAAGACCGTCGTGGACGTGATCCGCCATTTTTTCGATCGCTTGGCGTCGAGACGTCAATTGACGAGCATCATCAACGAAAACACTATCATCTGGTGGCGCATTGAAATCACTATCAACCGTTTTGGAATCGGCAAAAACCAATGTCCGTGTGCCATCAACATCAATGCGATTGACACGGTATGAGAACGACACACGATAGCGAGTAAGCTTTTGATCACTATCAAGCACATCATTGACGTCGCTTGTCGTCACGGAGAAAGATCGACCAATCAGCTCAAAAGCATAAGCATTTGGTAATCCTGTCGGAGCCAAGCGGTCTCGCAAAGCATTATGGAAAATTTGACCGTCGCGCCCGGAAAATTGTGGAATCTTGATCGGTGGAACGCCGATTGCTGCTGCTTGCGGCGGCACAAACGGATAGCCAAAGTTCAGTGAAGGATCTGACGTAAAGCTCCCCACCGGACGGTTCGCATTCAAAGGATAGACATCGGTTGCAGCACAACCACTCAGCCAGAGCGCACAACCAAGCAGACACACAGCACCAAATCTGCGCAGACGAATGGGCAAAACAGTGAGACCAGCGATCATAGAGCCAATCTATATCACAACATTAACAATCCGTCCTGGTACAACGATCACTTTCCTTGGGGTCTGATCACCCATTGCCCGTTGAACACTCGCTTCCGCCAACGCCTGTTGTTCGACACTTGCCTTATCCAGATCTTTGGGCACCTCAATGGTCGCGCGTACTTTGCCATTAACTTGGACCGCCATTTTGACGGTATCATCAACCAACAAAGCGCTCTCAGCCACAGGCCATGGGGCCTGCACCACCAAGTCATTGTTATCAAGGTTTGACCAAAGCTCTTCCGCCAGGTGTGGCATCATTGGACTCATAAGCTGAACCAAACCGTGCATCGCCTCATGCCAAACAGATTGAGAAACCAGGCTTAAATCTTTGGCGTGTCCGGTCAGGGCGTTAACCAATTCGTGAATGCGCGCCACAGCCTTGTTGAACGCAAAAGTTTCCAAATCTTGGGTGACACCATGAATGGCTCGGTGAAGAATCTGGCGAACCTGTTTATCGCTGGCCCCTTGCGCCGCCGAGCAGTCATCAAATCGAAATGCGGCATCATTCACCAAACGGTACACCCGTTGGACAAACCGCCAAGCCCCCTCAACACCTGCCTCGGTCCACTCAAGATCCCGTTCCGGAGGACTGTCACTCAAGGCATACCAGCGGGCCGTGTCGGCGCCGTACGTTTCAATGATGCGATTTGGATCGACTGTGTTTCGCTTCGACTTCGACATTTTGATCACTGGGCCAATTTCGACCGCTTCACCGCCATTAACAGTGACCGCTTGATCACCGGTCTTGATGACGTCTTCGGGGGATAACCATTGGCCATCCGGGCCCTTGTAACTTTCGTGCGTGATCATGCCTTGGGTGAACAGGCCATCAAACGGCTCGCTCAAATCGAGCAAGCCGATATCACGCAAAGCGCGAGTCCAGAACCGTGAGTACAGGAGGTGCAACACGGCATGCTCAACCCCACCGACATATTGGTCAACAGGTAACCAATATTTCGCCTGCACGGCATCAACCGGCTCTGAGTCACCAGGGGAGCAAAAACGAACAAAATACCAGCTGGAATCGGCGAAGGTATCAAGCGTATCGGTTTCACGCTCCGCATCTGTTCCACAGATGGGGCAGGGCGTATATTTCCAGGTAGGATGATGATCCAAAGGATTGCCTGGCCGATCAAAGTTGACGTCTTTGGGTAACTCCACGGGCATGTCGGCTTCGGGCACAGGCACCGCACCACAATTCGGACAATGGACGACAGGTATCGGGCAGCCCCAATAGCGCTGCCGACTGACACCCCAGTCCCGTAAGCGATAACTGATCCGGCGCTCACCAATTGCCAAATCTTCCAAAATATCGACAGCCTGTGAGATCGCCTCTTCTTTGAACAAACCATCCAACTTTGGGCCTGAATTAATGTGTGGGCCATCACCTGTATAGGCTTCGGCGCCCACTGGCCGATCGTCACCATCGGGACCAGCCACCACCCGGATCACATCTAAGTCGTATTTCCGCGCGAATTCAAGGTCGCGCTGGTCATGGGCCGGACAACCAAAAATCGCACCAGTTCCATAGTCCATCAAAATAAAATTTGCCACGTAGAGCGGCAATTCTTTGCCTTCAATCAGTGGGTGTTGGATCTTTAAGCCAGTATCAAAACCTTTCTTTTCCTGGGTCTCAATGACAGCTGCACTTGTGCCCGTTTGCTGGCACTGTTTGACGAACGCCGCCAGTGTTGGGTTAGCCTCTGCCAAAGCAGCCGTCAGCGGGTGCTCGGGTGCCATCGCACAAAAACTAGCGCCAAACAGCGTGTCAGGCCGGGTTGTGAAAACAACTAGCTTTTCGTCACGGCCAACAATGTCAAAGGCCAGCTGGGCGCCCTCGCTCCGACCAATCCAATTCTGTTGCATTGTGCGCACCTTGCTCGGCCAGCGCTCTAGGGCGTCAATCGCATCCAGCATTTCTTGGCTGTACTTCGTAATCGCGAACGCCCACTGCTTCAGCATTTTCTTTTCGATCAAGGCACCGCTACGCCAGCCACGGCCATCTTCGACCTGCTCGTTCGCCAAAACGGTCATGTCAACTGGGTCCCAGTTTACCCAGCTTTCCTTTTGATAGACCAAGCCTGCTTTCATCATGCGAACAAACAATTTTTGCTGCTGACCGTAATAAGCAGGGTCACAGGTGGCGAATTCACGGCTCCAGTCAAGACTAAGCCCCATGCTTTTCAGCTCTTTGCGCATCGTTTCGATGTTCGCATAGGTCCAATCGGCCGGATTTACCTTTCGCTCCATCGCAGCATTTTCCGCTGGAAGGCCAAAAGCATCCCAACCCATCGGATGGAGGACATTAAAGCCTTGGGCGCGCTTATAGCGCGCAACCACATCACCCAAAGTATAGTTGCGGACATGGCCCATGTGAATTCGACCACTTGGGTAGGGAAACATCTCAAGCGCATAGTACTTCGGACCCGGTTTATCATGATCCGCCCGATAGACCGACGCTTCCTCCCAGCGCGCTTGCCACCGCTGTTCTGCTTCACGAATATTGTAGCGATCTGCTGACATTTGGAGCCCCTCGACCTTACCCTATCTCATCAACTTTATGGCATTTAACAGATGACAAATTGGTTTGTCGCCCTCTGCTGATACGGGGGCGGACCTGTCAAAATGGCAAACGCGGCGACATAATCATCGAGCAAAGCCCAAACTGGCCTGACGTTCAAAAGCACGTTCAAGAATACGATTTTCCAATTGGCGGGCCGTTGACGGATTGGTAGGCGCATCTTGCCAAGCCCCCGTCAAGGGATCGAAACTTTGTCGATAGGTGTTCACCCGTAAAGCATCGGCTTGCAACCGATCGCTGAGAACATAAACCTCAACCCGCATCCGCTCGAACGTGTTATTTGGTGCCAGTTTCCAATTGGTCTGGATGATCCCATTCGTGGGATCAGCAAGCGCCATTGGCATAAAGTTAAGCACCTCAAATGTTGAACGCCAAAGATGCCGATTTGGCCCCGCGTCAATCTGTGAAGGCCTAGCGGTATCAGTGAGCGATAAGACAGATTGTCCGGCATCAGCGGACACAACCGCCGCCGCTGGCGCACTAGTCTGGAACTGCTGATTATCGTTCGAAGAAAAAAGATTGGACACAAGCCCCAGAACACCAGTTTGCTCTTGCGTTTCCACCGAGCCATCCGGCTGCTCAGATGTTCTAGTCCCTGGTGCGCCGGACAATGCCGAGCAGCTCGTCAGAGCCACTAACGCAATGGCGACTGCACCCACTTTGGTTCGGACCACAACGCGCGATG
>CAXBRM010000029.1:0-16193 GCA_963978305.1 uncultured Rhodospirillales bacterium | reverse complement strand
CTTTTGCGCTTTACCTCGCTGGCGCGGGTCCTATCGGCTGGATTGGCCTTTTGGCTGGCATTGGCACATTGATGTGGCAGGTGCGTAGTTTGGATATCCATGACGCCAAAAAATGTCTTGCCCTTTTCAAGTTTAGTGCATGGACCGGATGGACTATCAGTGGTGGTTTGATGTTGGATTGGCTAATTTCGATGATATTTTAAGCGCGGCTCGATTGTTTTTTTGCCAGAACCACGGCCTGTGCAACGATTACGGTGCCGTCCGGTTTCGCCGTCAGGCTCGGGCTGCCGTGTAGAACGTACCCATCGGCAAGGGCTTTGCTAACGCGTTCGCAAAATTCGTCGTCATCGGGGCCCGTCAGGCAACGATAGATCTTTCGTTTAGCCAGCGTTTTTGTCTCAGGGCGGAGGGTTTCAATGCGATAACGGGCTGTGGCATCATCAACCGTGCTCCACGCCAGTTGTTGCCACTTTTTCTCAGCCTCTTGGTAGGTCAAATAAGGGCCAAAAATGTCCGTTGCGTCGGACCAGTTGTCAAAGTCAAGCGTGTCGAAACTACCACCGATGACCCAGAATTGTGTTTCATCAACAGTGTCGGGCAACCCAGCTTGGCGCTCCTCAATGTGGAAGTGGGCGAGGGCATTGTCAACGCTGTCCCAGGCATGGGATTGCCAACACTTCACCGCTGCTTCATAGCTATCAAATGGTCCTTCACACACCGCAGATGCATTGGTTGTTAGCTGTTTGAACTCTGTGGTTTTGTACTCGCCACCGATGACATAAAATTCGCTCATACGCATTGACCAATTGGTTTGATGTTGTTTCGAAAGCCTAACCAGACATAACCTGTCTTTAATCATAGGGTCTTCTAAGTCCGATAAGCAAGTGAGTGCTTCGGTGGCAAGCTATGACCTGTATAGCGAAATGCGAATGGCGCGAATAACCACATGACTATTGTCTAATCGTCTGTGGCGTAACAAAAAGGGAGCGTTAGACTTGTGCTCAAAGAGGGACTTTTAAATGCGCGCTGTTACGCTATTGGGCATGTCTGGTGTGGGCAAAACGACTTTGTCACGAAAAGCGCCTCAGAATCAATGGTTCCACTATAGCGTCGATTACCGTATTGGAACCCACTATTTAAGTGAAGAAATCAACGATTCCCTGATCGATTGTGCGATGAGTTCGCCAGTTTTAGCCGAACTCTTAAGGTCGGATAGTATTTATATTCGTTCGAATATCACTTTTGATAACCTTGCGCCGCTGTCTCAATGGGTGGGTAAGATCGGCGACCCCCACAAAGGCGGTCTGCCCGTTGAAGAATTTAAGCGCCGCCAGGCCCTGCATCGCGAGGCGGAAATACAGGCTCTCTTAGATATTGAAAAGTTCATGGAGCGCGCTCGAGATCTCTACGGTTATGAAAATTTTCTGGTCGATGCGGGGGGCTCGATTATCGAAGTTGTCGATGTCGCCAACCCGGAATCGGATCCAGTGTTGACGATGCTGAACCGTATCGGTCGTACGATTTATATTGAAGCCTTGCCAAGTTTGTCAGATGAACTGGTGAAGCGCTCGATTGAGTACCAAAAGCCGATGTATTATAATCCAGAGTTTCTCGACGACAGTCTTCAGGTTTATTTGTCAAAGACAGGGTTAAACGACTCTAGTCTGATTGATCCAGACGACTTTGTTCGTTTCATGATACCACGATGCACTGAATTCCGCTCTGAACGTTACCGGATACTGCTAAAAAGCTTTGGGCATAAAATTTCTAGTGATCAGGCGATGGCCGTTTCTTCCAATCAGGATTGGGAAGCGTTGCTGTCAGCATTCGCATGATCATGACGGATTGAAGGCTTGGACGCGCCGGATTTTTTCGATTTTTAACCAAAGACACGACAAACCCTAATGCCAATTCGAATTCCAAATCATCTGCCTGCTGCCGGAGTTTTGCGCGCCGAACGCGTTGAGCTAATCTACCACAGCGCGGCAGCGCGCCAAGACATACGACCATTAGAGGTGGCGATCTTAAATCTGATGCCACTCAAGATTCCAACCGAAACCCAGTTTGCCCGCCTCTTGGGGGCCACGCCGCTTCAAGTTAACCTGACGCTGGTTGAATTGTCGACCTATCGCGGCACAAACACGGCAGTCGATCATCTGGAGGCTTTTTATTATCCTTTTGAGCGTATCAAAGCCGAAGGGCGGCGTTTCGATGGATTGATTATTACTGGTGCGCCGGTTGAAACGTTAGAATTTGCCGATGTTTCTTATTGGTTGGAACTTGTTGAGATTATGGAGTGGGCCAAAGACAATGTCTATTCAACCTTTCACGTCTGCTGGGGGGCCCAGGCGGCGCTCTGGCACCATTATCAGGTTCCAAAGTACGAATTGCCTAAAAAACGTTTTGGTATTTTTGAACATTCTAATTTAGATATTAGACACCCGATAATGCACGGCATTGCTGATCGGTTTGATGTGCCAGTGTCGCGACACACCGAGAACCGTGTGGACGACATCCGCAAAGTTGAAGCCCTAAAAATGATTGCCGCCAGCGATACCGCCGGCCCCTGCCTGGTCGCTGACGCTGATCAACGCCGCTTTTATTGCTTTAATCATTTCGAGTATGCCACTGGTACGCTGGATGGTGAGTTTCAACGAGATCGGCAAAAAGGCAAACCGATCGATGAACCCGAACGTTATTACGGCCCTGACGGCAGGCCAGTGAACGCTTGGCGCAGCCATGCGAGCGTATTGTTTGCCAATTGGCTGTCGTTAACTTATCAGGGCACCCCCTATGATCTCAAGGATTTGTAAGGAGGGACATAGGCGACATCAATAAGTGTTACTGTACACCCGCAAGTCATGATGACGATGAGACCTTACAGTCGTTTGCATCTAGGATGACGCGTATGGCCCGAGAAGCCGAGCGTCGCGACGCCATGGTGACTTGCGGGTACCAGGTGTTAGTTGGCGAGCGCCAGCTGGCCCAAGCAGTGAAGGCCCATTTTAGCGGATGGCTCTGTCACCCAGGTATCCCTCTGTCACCCAGGTATCCTATCACGATGCGCTGGCGTTTGTGGTGTGGGCGGCGGGTGGACGGTTGCCGGCCGAACTCGAATGGGAACATCCCGCGCGAGGCGGGCAGGGTGATGTCCCCTTCCCTTGGGGGTTGAAAAACCTGATGACCACAGCGTTCTGCCCTGTAATTATGGCAGGGACATTTCCTCGAACACAATTCAGGTCACGATGGCTACATAGCACTGGCGCCTGCCAAAAGCTTCCGGCCGAACCTTTACGGTCTTTATAATATGGTCGGTAATGTTTGGGAGTGGGCAGCGGATATTTTCCTTCCGCGTTCGATTTCAAAGACAGCGAGAGTGGCCCACGCAGATAAAAAAGGCTTCCGGATGACAGAAGACGGTTCGTTCCTTTGCCATCCGAGCCACTGTTATCGCTACCGGATCGCAGCACGCACCGACACTTCGCCAGATAGCAGCATGTCCCAACAAGGCTTTCGGCTAGTCTATGATAAACATTAAGCGGTCGGGGCGAGACTGTTAATCGGCGATCAGCGTCTGAAGTTCACGAGCAAATTGCGCGGGCTTATCGGGAAGTTCGCCCTCCTGAATTAATGCCAGATCAAACAGCAAATGACTCCATCGCTCCCAATCGCCTTCACCTAAAACAGTGGCACCATTCTCACCCTTTAGGCCGTCGGCCAGCTTGCGGATTAACGTGTGAGATGGATTTATTTCCAGGATTGGCTGACTGGCCTGGGTCGGCTGCTGATGGCTGGATAGAATTTTTTCTAGCCGCCGATCAACTCCCCCTTCACCAGCAACGATACAGACGGCCGAGCTTGATAAGCGATCCGTTAGTCGAACATCGCTGACCCGCTCTGCCAACACTGTTTTTAGCCGGGCAATGACGTCGGTTGCTTCTTTAATATTTTCGGGTTTTTCGGTTTTGTTTGCTTTTGCTTCATCGGTAAGGTCAAAGTTACTCAGGTCGCTTGAGCCTTGCGTTACGCTGGCAAATTCTTTGTCTTCAAAACTACCAATGGTAGGCATCCAAAATGCATCGACCGCGTCGACGGCGTAGAGCACTTCTAGCCCGCGGGACGTAAAGCCTTCCAGGTGAGCACTCGTCGCCGCTGCGTCGAGGCTATCCGCTGTAATATAGTAAATCTTGTCCTGACCGTCTTTCATGCGTGACACATAGTCGGCCAAGCTCGTCCACTCGCCATCACTCGCACTCGATTTAAACCGAACAAGTGGTAATAACTTGTCTCGCGCCATGAAGTCCTCGTACAGGCCTTCTTTTAAAACGGCGCCGAAGTTATCGAAGAAACCACCGTAGGCGACGACATCTTTTTTTGCCCTTTTGTCGAGCAAACCCAATACGCGTTTGGTGAGAGTATCCTTCATTTTGTTGAGGATCGGCGAGCTTTGCAGAAGCTCGCGGCTGACATTAAGTGGTAGGTCTTCGCTGTCAACAATACCGCGAACAAACCGCAGATAAGGGGGCATCAACTCTTCGCACTCATCGGTGATGAAGACCCGCTTGACGTATAGTTTGGTGCCAGTTTTGCGCTCAGGGTTGAACAGATCATAGGGTTTGCTCGATGGGATGTACACAAGCGCACTATATTCCAATGCTCCCTCCGCATTCAGATGAAGCCTGTCCCAAGGTTGGTCGAACATGCCGGTCAAGCCCCGATAATGCTCCGTGTATTGCTCGTCGGTAACGCTGTCTTTGCTGCGGCGCCAGATCGCATCGGCTTTATTGACTTGATCGATGGTCTCGGCATCTCCGTCTTCGATACCGGGGTTAAGCATAAACACTGGTATAGCGATATGGTCGGCGTAGCGTTCAATCACACTGCGAACGCGGAACGCCTGTTTGAATTCTGCCGCGTCTTCCTTAAGCCGCTAACAAACACTGGTACCGCGCTCAGCAGCGTCGACCGCTGCGATCTGGAAGCTGCCTTGGCCGTCACTGGTCCATTGATGAGCTTCTGATGTGCCAGCCTTTCGGGAGGTGACTTCGACTCGATCGGCGACCACGAAAGCCGAATAGAAACCAACTCCGAATTGCCCGATCAGCGCGCTGGTGGCGCTTTCATCGCCAGCCGTGCTTGCAGCCTGCAAGCTTTCAGCAAAGGCGGCTGTCCCCGACTTAGCAATGGTGCCAAGATTATCGATTAGTTCTTCACGGCTCATGCCGATACCCGTGTCACTAAAGGTCAGAGTACCTTCTGCCTCATCCAGGCTGATTGTGACTTTCAGGTCGTCGTCGCCTGTCATTAAGCTCGCATCCGATTGGCTTAGAAAGCGTAATTTGTCGCATGCATCGGCAGCGTTGCTGACCAATTCTCGGATGAAAACTTCCTTATTCGAATACAAAGCCGTTGCAACGAGGTGCAGTAGGCGAGCCGTCTCGGCCTGAAAGGTCATGGTTTCAGCAGACATCAAAATACCCAAACTTAAAATCAAACTCTTCTGGGTGCACTATTTGGGGAAAGTTTTACGGTCGTTCCACTTGGCAACATCTGCAAAAATGGCATCGCGCCCCAGCATAAAATACCTAAAATGGGACCAGCGGGCCAACACAGTAGCGTTGACCCGTCCTGATAAAGACGTTTGGTCATTATACTTCAATCACTTAAACGTCATTCGGCCCTCGACAACCGGTGAAACTTCACCAGCTGCGGAAATGTAGTCGATCACCTGTGAAACCACCAGACTGGCATCATCGGCTTCCAGAATTGTCTTGGCCGCTGCAAAAGACTGGTAGTTGTCACCGCCGCGTGCGATGTATTCATTGGTGGCAAGTGTGAAAATAGCCGTAGGATCTATGGCTTGGTCGTTGATGGTGACGTCGACGATACGCGAGCCAACCGGGCGGCTCAAGTCAGCGACAAAAGCAAAGCCAGAAATGTGTGGGAAGCGACCCGCGCCGTCTTCAACAGCGCTGACCCCGTTTTCCAGAGCATCAATTAGTTGCTGACCGGTGAGTTCAAGCACCACCGTCTTGTTGCCGAACGGGAGTTCGCGCATGATGTCTCCAACAGATAATAGCTGACCCGGCTCGTAAATAGCTTGCGCACGTATAGTGCCGCCGTTTGTGAAGCCAAGGTCCGCGTTTGTTGCCGCTCGCATGGCATCAACGACTAAGTTGGCAAAAGCCGATTCCTTTGCACGGACGACAGGTCGAGTTGTGTCCAACGGCGTTGCGGTTTTGCCAATCACGGTGTTGAGCGATGTATCGAGTTGTGCTTTTAACGCAGCGATTTGGGTTGCCATCGCGTCAGTCGCCTTAACGCCGTTGCTCGGAATCACCCGGAAGCTTGGCGTCCAATCAATTTCGTCGCCGTCGCGCTCGAGGATAATATCAAGTGCCATAACAATATCTGCTTGCTCTGCTGACTCCATTAAGGCAACGTGACCATTATAGTAAGCCATTTGATGGTGGTCATCGCCACTGACAATGATATCGGCCACACGTGAGCGGACCAATTCTAAGTCTTCTTGCAAGTTCAAATGAACCAGTGCCACAATAAGTTCGGCGCCCTGGCTGCGCAACTCGGCTGCGAGCGTTTCAGCTGTTTCTACATTTGGCGCAAACTTGTAATCACCCGGGGCTGACTTAAACGATGTTTCTGGGGTCGTCAGCCCCAAAATACCAATTTTGAAACCATCGACCTCAAGCAAAGCACTCGGTTGCGTGCCAGGCAGTTGTGAACCGTCGTCTTTTGCAATGTTGCCAGCCAGAATCGTGAAATCCAAATCTGCAACCGCTTTTTCAAGAACCGCCGGGCCAAAATCGAATTCGTGGTTGCCGACGGTCATAAAATCAGGCTTGACGATATTTAACAACTCGACGATGTGAGCGCCTTTGTCGATGCCAGAAAGCACTGATGGGCTCAGGCTGTCGCCGGCATGCAAAAGGAAAATGTTTTCGCCAGTGGCCCGCTCAGCAGCAACGACGCCAGACAGACCACCAAAGGCTTCAAACTGGTCGATGTCATTGGTTGACAGAAAGGTTACGTTAGTTTGTGAGGAGGCCGTGATTGCCGAGGCGAGGGTGGCAATGCAAGCCACAAGCAGACGAAACATAAGATGATCCTTTACAAAAGATTACACGATCAGCAGGCTGCTTTTTTGCTGACACCTACCCAGAAGAATTAGACATAAAAACAAAACAAAACAAAATCAATTCAATAGCGCTTTTGAGCCATGAGATGAGAAATATTTTTTCAATTCTACAAAGCCATCGGCGGTGATACTGTCGTTTTGGCTTGGCAGAGGCACCTTCACGGGTGGTCATGGCACAGAGCCAATCACGTCCGTTCTTTCTGACGTACAGAGAAATCGAGGTGTTGAATCGTGTAAAGTTTGGCGACGATTTTGTGTTCGCTCGGTGTCTTGAGTTCAACAATGCGGTCGCATGGCAGTGTTCGGACAGCAGCCAACGGGCATCAACGCGTCGGATAAAAATTGTTTTTAATGACGTGGTTCGTTCACCGTCACAGGTTTGAACGGCACTTGCTTGTCGTTAAAGTTCCTGGTTTGCCCTGAGTTCGAGCCACCGTAGATAGGCGTTAGCCCCAATTGTCATAAATGGTGGCGGAGCCAATTTCTTTGGGTCAGACTGTGTGCAGAGTCTTGTTAACGGTTCTGATGCAATGCCTAATGCGAGGTCAGCCACCATCATGCCTTGGAACGTGCCCCTGGCGGTTCCAAGGCCGTTTTGGACATTTGCGGAGTACAGATTTTCTTCTAGTTCGCCAAAAATGCTAACCCCGTTTCGTGTCAGTGCCAATCGACCGCCCCAACGATATTCCATTTCGAGGTTCTCGAGGTTTGGAAACCTTGCCGCGAAAGATTTATCGTGGGTTTTTCCCATTTCCTGTACACGTTTGTCACTTACTTCCATGTCTGGATCATAGGTTGTCCGGTTTCTGATAACGATGCGATGCTCGCCACGCCATGTTATACGTCGTACGCTTGTCCCGAGTGGATCTGCGGATGTAATGCCCCAGCGGTCGTGGCCTCCCAGTTGCCGTTGATCCTTTTTGCTGAGAGCGCGTGTCATACTTCCGTATGTGTGGACATGCATGATCCGCTGGCTTGCGAACCCGAAGCTATTCAGGTGGCCATTGACCGCCAAAATTATTTTGGACGCTGCGATGGAGCCTTTGGGCGTGATTGCCAGCCAGGTTTTGCCGTCACGTTTCAATTCAATCACTGGTGAGTTTTCGTGAAGAATGATACGATTGCTAACAATGATGTTTGCAGCTGCTCGAATAAATGCAGCAGGCTGTATCATAGCGGTTCCAGGCGTGAATAAAGCCTTTTTATAGTAGTTGGAGCCGGTTACAGCTTTGATCGCCTTCGTGTCCAATACTTCATACGGTTCGGCAAGTTGGTCTAGTTGCTGCCTGTAAGTTTCAATATGCGCTGCGCCATTTTCAGTTGCAGCAGCGTTATATTTTCCACAAAGATCAAATGCTTCTACATCGAGATTTGCATCCCGCGCCATTGAGGCAGCAAACTCTATCCCAAGCCGGTTGTCCTGAATTTCTAATCTTTCGTGCTCGAGTGTTCCGCTACCATAGTCTTTGCTTTGCAAGTCGTGTGGTAAGTCAATCATGAAACCGCTATTGCGACCAGCTGGTCCATACGCCAATTTACTTGCTTCTAAAATGACCACGCGCGCATCTGGTGCTCGCAAGCTCAGTTGCCTCGCTGCTGCCAACCCCGTGAAACCTGCTCCGATAATTAGTATATCCGCTGTTTTTCTTTCAGATAATTGTGGCGCGGCAGCTTGGTGATCCACCATTGCTTCCCAACCGCTAACACCGGGATCTTTTGGTAATCTGCTGATGCGTGTGCCAGTCATAGCGAAACGTGCTTTAAGGCAGACTGAGTTTGGCAGTCCGACCACCGTCTACTGTGATGACTTGGCCAGTGACAAAGCTTGAGGCAGGCGAGGCTAACCAAGCAATAACTTTCGCAACTTCTTGGGGTTTGCCTGTTCTACCGATTGGATGCACCTTTGCTAATTCTTCCACGAACTTTGGATTTTTAACGCTTAGTCCTTCGACAAAAGACACGTTTAAGTCGGTATCAATCCACCCTGGTGCCACAGCATTGCATCGGATGCCATCTGCACCGTGATCAACAGCCACAGCGCGTGTCAAGCCGTGGAGACCCGCTTTACTCGCACAGTAGGCAGGATGCCGTGGGTTGCTGCCTAATCCTTCGATACTGCCCACGTTGATAATACTAGCGCACGGGGATTTCTTCAATGCAGGCATCGCGGCTTTGATCATAAGAAACGGGGTTGTGAGATTGAGCGCTAGTTGTGCTTCCCAGTCTCCCAGACTGCTTTCTTCAACTGTACCTTCGAGCATAACACCCGCATTATTCACCAACACATCCAGTCGACGTAGTTGGCCAATAACTCTGCTTGGCGTGTTGGGATCAGAAAGATCTGCTTGAATCGACCGAAATCCGGGTGCTTCTCGTCGCTGGACGGTGACCACGTCGAAACCCTGATCAGCGAGCATTTGTGCTGTTGCGAAACCAATGCCCGAACTCGCGCCTGTGACCATTGCTAAAGGTTTGGTTTTAGACAACTGGTTTCGCTCCATTTACTTCCAGCAACGCGCCGCAGACATAGCGAGCATCATCGCTACATAAAAAGGCGACACAGTCGGCTACGTCTGCGGGTTCAGCGATCCGACCAAGCGGAACGCTTTCATTTAACTGATTAATGGCGGTGTCTAAGTCAAACCCCCGCGCTTCAAACCCAGTCCGGAGCATGGGCGTATTCACCTCATTAGGACAAACTGCATTAACTCGGATGCCCTGATGTGCATGGTCTCTGGCCAAACACTGTGTCATAGAAGCGATTGCTGCTTTGCTCATGACATAAATTGGGTGATTGGGGCCAGGTCTGATCCCCCAACAACTGCCCGTATTCACAATAGCACCGCCACCTTGTCGAGCCATTACAGGAATGGCAGCGCGGCAAAGCCGAAAAGGCGCCTCGACGTTGATGGCAAATGACCGCTTAAAATCTTGATCGCTTTGTGTCGTAATTTCACCACGTGCAATGATGCCAGCGTTGTTGCATAGGATATCCAAACGACCATGCTGTGAAATTACATGGTCAACCAGCCCCTCGACGAAGGCCACATCAGTAAGATCGCCGGCGACGTCGGCACCTTCAAGGTCTGTGCCAATGACGGTCGCACCATCGCGGGATAATCGAGACACAATTGCTTGACCAATACCACCCGATGCACCCGTTACAAGAGCGATGCAGCCTTCAAGATTTGGCATGATTAATACTCCTGGTTCAGCCATTCACCGGCCGGAATTTCCCGTTCGCGGCGTGCAATGTAATCTCGAAGAGCCTCGTCAATGCTTTCGTCAAGTTTAGGCTCTTCGTACTCCTGTAAAAGCTTCCTGGCCCGATCAAGGGCGCGTCTGTTCGTGCTTACTTGGCCTTCAGCAGCCCATTGCTCGATTGAGTTATTATCGAACATTTCGGGCATGAAAAAAGCACGTTGGAAATTGTCCATCGTATGGGGATGACCCAGGTAATGACCGCCGGGACCAATGTCCGCTACTGCCTTGATGGCTTCATCAAAGTCGTCCCATCGAATGCCCTGAGCCATTCGATACCCCATTGCACATTGTTCTGCATCAACGACAAATTTTGCCATGGAGCAATGCATGCCAGCCTCGTTCCATCCTGCTGAATGCCAGATATAATTTGCTCCAGCCATCAAGACGGCCATCATTGTTGTTGCGCTTTCGTAACCTGCTTGTGCGTCAAAAATTTTACTGCCGCCCAACGTATTTGAGGTTCGCCACGGCACGTCGTAGTAGCGTGCTAACTGACCAATCATGAAGTTCATCAGGCTAATTTCAGGTGTGCCAGCCATGGGTGCGCCGCTCTGCATATTGACAGTCGCCAGATAGTGTCCGTAGATCGCTGGCGCGCCCTTTCGGATCACCTGAGTATAGGCAAGTGCACTCAACGCTTCGGCATTAACCTGTGCGACTGTTGGTGCCACGCTCGCCGGAGTGTTCGCGCCGCCTAAGACGAAAGGTGAGCAAAGCACAGGCTGGTTGCGCCTGGAAAAGGCGCGCATTGCGCCCAACATGGTTTGATCCCAAACTAAAGGGCTGTTGCCGTTGCAGTTCCCGGTGCAAACTGGGTGAGTTTCCAAGTATTCATCCCCGAAAAGGATGGCGCACATCTCCATAACGTCCTCGGCGTTTTTGGGAGATGTGGTCATACCCATAAAAGTTTTGTCTGAGTGCTTGATGCTGCTGTAGGTGATTCGCAGGTGACGCTGACTGATTGGATGGTCGCCAGGCTCGACAATGTGGTGGGCGCTACTGTGTATTGCGGGCAGCATGTTGCTGAGTTTGTGGAAGTTTGCCAGGTCGGCGAGTGTCGGCTCTCGGCGTACATCATCCAGATCTCGCAGATAAGGCGCACCAGTCATTGGAACAAAAATGCTATAATCGCCGCCAAAGGGTAGGTCGTTCGCATGGTTGCGAGCGTGTATGGTAAACTTTGACGGGATGGTGCCGATGAGTTCTTTAATCAGATATCGGTCAATATAAACATACTCGCCATCGACTTTTGCCCCAGCTTTTTTCCAATCATCGAGTGCGATGGGATCAAGAAACCGTATCCCAACATTTTCAAGAATTTGCATACTGGCGTTATCGATGCGCTCTATTTGCTCGGGTGTCATTGGTTCCGTTAAAGGCAGAGCGCGCTTTAATGCAGGAAGCATATTCACGTCACGAGTCTGTCGAGCAGCCTTTCGAGCGCCACGACCACGACGCTCCTTGCCAACAGCTTCTACGGTCATGAGCTTTTCTTTCAATTTGCCAACCTGTCAGCGTTTGTACAAGCTGCATTGTCAACAGCGATGCCGATAGCCTATCCGATTTTGTCTTGTGTTGCTGGCTTGTACGCGCAATTTGGTGCAAAAACCGCGTCATTAAACGGGTTTTATTCTTTAAAATTAGCGTAAACTGAAGCCCTGTTTTGATCGATATTCCGATTTGTCAACGCAATAGAACCCAGCGAATAGGGTGGGCGATGTTGGATAAACGCTCGGCTAACTTGGCTAGTTAATCAAGAGTATCGCCATCCTTTGGATCTTCTAAGTTAATCCAAATTGTTTTTAGCTCGGTGTATTGATCATGAGCATGAATACCATTGTCACGTCCCCCAAAACCAGATTGTTTGTAGCCGCCAAATGGAGTAGTAACATCGCCCTCACCATAACAATTAATTGTCACGGTGCCTGCTTTAACCTCGCGGGCTGCCCGCAATGCAGCGCGACCGTTTGCTGTGAAAATGCTTGCCGCTAATCCGTATGTCGTGTCATTTGCAATCTTCAGCGCTTCATCAAAGCTGGACACGGTAAGAACGGCCAAAATCGGCCCAAAGACTTCATCCCGGGCCAGTGGCTGATCTGGCGATACCTCATAGATGGTTGGATGACAAAAATTGTCGTTCATTGTTCCGCCAATAAGGGCTCCATCGCCCATATAATTTGCAACTTTGGCAGCGTGGTTGGTGTCAATCAAGGCGCCAATATGGTTTGCCGGGTTCAATGGGTCGCCAACGCGCCAATCTCGCAAGCGATGCAAAATGCGGTCTAACAATGCGTCTTTAACATCAGACTGAACAATCAATCTCGAGGCGGCCGAACAATTTTGGCCAGCGTTCCAGAACGACGCGTTGACAATATGTTTGGCAACCGCATCCAAGTTTTCGGCATCATCAAGAACGATGGCTGGGTTTTTGCCGCCACACTCCAAAACAACTCTCTTTAGATTGCTGTCGGCAGAATACTTCAAGAAACGCCGACCTGTTTCAGTGGAGCCCGTGAAGCTCACCATGTCAACATCAGGATGCAGGCCCAATGGCTGACCAACTGCAGGCCCATCGCCTGGTAAAACCTGCAAAACGCCCCTGGGCAGACCAGCCTCATCAGCGAGCTCTGCAATTCTAAGGGCCGTCATGCTGGTTTGCTCGGCTGGTTTTACGATGACACTATTGCCCGCTGCGAGCGCAGGACCAATCTTCCATGCCATCATCAGCATCGGGAAATTCCAGGGCAGTACAGCGGCGACGACTCCGACCGGTTCACGCAAGATCATGGCAATTGCATCATCATTTTGGGGAGCAGTTTGGTCATAGATTTTGTCGACAGCTTCTGCATGCCATTTGATGCATTCGATTGTTTCAGGCAAATCAATGGTTTCGCAATCTTGAATTGGTTTGCCACTTTCAACGCTCTCCATCACCGCCAATTCACGACGGTTTCTGGTCAAAAGTTTACATAGTCTTATGAGTACATCCTTGCGTGCACTTGGATGCTGTTTTGACCAGTGTCCTTCATTGAAAGCTTCACGCGCTTTGCGGACTGCAAGATCGACATCGTCGGCACTGCATGCGGCGATGGTAGCAATCTCCTGACCCGTTGCTGGGTTTATTGACCTCAACGGCGAACCCGTGCCAGCCCGAAACTTCCCGTCGATGAATCCTGCACGAGGGTAATCAATTTTTTCCGCAATGGCCAAATATTCTTGATGCGTCAGCAAGTCAGTCATACTTCTGTTCCACTATCTTGAGCTTCAATTACCTTTGTCACCGTGTCAATGACTTCGCGCAACATTCGCTTCTCGTCTTTGTTCAGAGGCTGCAGCGGTAGCCTTGGCGGGCCAGCATCAATCCCACGTAAAGTTAGACCATGCTTGATGCACTGAACGAACTTCCCACCCTGTTCAAGAACGCGCATCAGCGGTAGCATAGCGCTCATAATTGCGCGACCTTTTGCGAAATCGCCATTGTCGACGCATGTGCTGTGCAACAACACGTGAGCTTCAGGCATAAAATTGCTTCCTGCGCATACCCAACTGGTGGCGCCCCAGGCAAAAAATTCCAATGCCTGGTCATCCATACCGCACGCCAATTGGATATGTGGATAATCGCGGGCAAGCATATGAAGACGATTGATATCGCCGCTGCTCTCTTTAATGGCACAAAAATTTGGTGAACGGCCAATTCTGTCGAGTGTTTCCTCATCCATATTAACACTCATACGACCGGGATAATTGTATAACATAACCGGTAAATTGGCAGCACGGTCGATTGCCATCAGGTGCAGGGCAATTTCTCGCCCGGTTGGATAAGCATAAGGGGGCGTTGTGGCGAGAATGGCATCCGCGCCAATTTTTTTTGCTGCTTTAGCGTATTCGACGCTTTCTTCCGTTCGGATCGCACCTGTCCCAACGACAAGGGGCAAGCGACCATCAATATGCTCACTGACACGCTGCATTAAAAAAAGCCGCTCCGCCATGCTCTGGGCATAATATTCGCCTGTCGTACCTGCCACGATAATACCATGAACGCCAGATCCAATTAAAAATTCTATTGTTGCTGCTAAAGCAGGTTCATTGATGGAAAAATCGTCGTTATAGGGCGTAACAATAGGTGTGTAGATGCCATTAAATTTCATTACTTGAGGCTCCTAAACGCCGAATTTTGCACAATTGACGAGCGGCCGAAATGGTTAGAGAAATGTACCAGCCGAGGCAATAGCAATTTGTTGCTGGCGATTGGCATGACCTTAGGCCAAACGCCGCTCAACCAAACGGACCAAGTAGCTACACCCAAACGGAATGGCTTCATCGTTAAAATCGTATTTTGGGTGATGCAGCCCTGCGGTGTTGCCATTGCCGATGAAAATGTAGTTTCCTGCGCTTTCATTCAACATAAAGGAAAAATCTTCGCCACCAAGAGTCGGTGGCATCATGGCGTTGACGTGGTCATCATTGCCGGTAATTTCACGAGCTGTTTCTACGGCAAACGCTGTTTGTTCAACGCTGTTGATGGTTGATGGATAAACGACCTCATAATCCACTTTCGCTGATGCGCCATGGGCTTTTGCGGTGGTTTCAACAAGATGGATTAACTTTTGCTCCAAATGCTCTCTGACTTCCGGTTTAAACGCTCGGATGGTGCCGGTAAGTTTAACCGTCTCCGGGATAATATTATCGGCGGTGCCGGCATTAAAGCAAGTGATGCTGACCACAGCATTTTCGATCGGGTCCAGTGTTCGAGCGATCAGGCTCTGTGCGGCTGTCACGATGTGGGCGCCGACGATTACAGGGTCGATCGTTTCATGTGGATGTGCAGCGTGGCCCCCACGTCCTGTGATTTCAATTTCAAAAATATCGACACTGCCCATAATCGGGCCAGGTTTTGTGGCAAAATGACCGATCGGTAGGCCAGGTTCGTTGTGCAGGCTAAATACTTCGGTGATCGCAAAGCGTTTCAGCATGCCATCATCAACCATTGCTTTACCACCCGCGCCGCCTTCTTCGGCAGGCTGAAAGATAACAGCAACTTGGCCAGAAAAATTCCTTGTTTCACACAAATATTTGGCCGCACCCAGTAACATGCTGGTGTGGCCATCGTGGCCGCAGGCATGCATTTTACCAGCAGTTTTGCTGGCCCATTCTTTGCCGGACTCTTCATGGATCGGCAGCGCATCCATATCGGCCCGTAGGCCAATAGTTGGGCCCGACGCTCGGCCTTTGATCAACCCAACGACACCCGTTTTACCAATGCCGGGGATAACCTCGTCACAACCAAAATCGTTCAACTTATTCTCGACAAAACCCGCCGTACGTTCAACATCATATAGCAACTCAGGATGCTGATGGATATCACGACGCCAGGTTGTGATTTCGCCTGCAAGCTCGGCTAATCGGTTGACAATTGGCATAAAGATGGCCTTACATAAATTTTTCTTTTGATAATCCACGTAGCTGTCCAGGCGAAGAAGATCAAGCCATTCCCCCACGCGGCCTAGCGACGGGGCCACGTGTCGATCACAATTTTGATGATCACTTGCTTGCGCGCGGTCCAGCAATTTCGGTCAACCGCAGACCTTTAGGCGATTGTCAGTCGTTATCGCCCAACAGATTGATCAGCAACGGGAACAGAATCACGGCGGCCCCAACAAGCGCCGCAATGAGTGCTGTTCGGTTTTCGCCAGGCTCGTTGGTCGCGCGATCAAGGTTAGGTGCGGCGGTGATGGCGATGTCGCTTGCAGCTGTGACAGCAGGTGTGACTGGC
>CAXBRM010000028.1:0-16318 GCA_963978305.1 uncultured Rhodospirillales bacterium | reverse complement strand
GAAATTGATCGCCGCGGGTTAATTATAGCCGATTTAGGCGATAAGATGCGGCCAGCTCTTCAAGCATAATCGCAACCTTTCAACCAGTCGGCGTGGGTGAATAATATCAGTATTCATTTGTAAACCGATTTCTAGTGCCAGCCGGCAATCGCTTTGACTTCCTGGAAATCTTCAATGCCAAACGTACCACCTTCTCGGCCGTTACCCGACTGTTTGTAACCACCGAATGGCGCCCCTCCTGCGCGAGCCGCACCGTTAATAATAACCATGCCAGAGCGCAATTGACGAGTCACTCGGCGAGCGCGCTCAGGGTCGCCTGTCTGTACATAAGATGTTAAACCGTACTCGGTATCGATGGCCAGCACGATTGCCTCTTCTTCCGTATCAAACGGGGTCAGTGACATGACCGGACCGAAAATTTCTTCCCGAAAAATCGTCATCGATGGCGTCACGTCGCCAAACACGGTTGGTTGCACAAAATAGCCGACGTCCATCCCTTCCGGCTTGCCAACGCCACCGCCCAAAACCTGTGCGCCTTCATCAATGCCAGACTGAATCAAATTTTGAATTTTAGCGTACTGAACGTCGCTGACAACGGGGCCAATATGCTTACCAGTGCGAGCCGACGGGCCAACAAGCGTCGCCGCACAAACATCCGCAGCAATTTGCTTGGCTTGCTCATAAACACGGCGTTCCACCAACATCCTGGTCGGAGCATTACAGCTTTGCCCGCTGTTATCCATCACCCGACGTACCCCTGCTTTGATGGTTTTGGCCAGGTCTGGCACGTCGGCAAAAACAATGTTTGGGCCCTTTCCGCCCAGCTCCAAAGCCACGCGCTTGACGGTTTGGGCTGCCGCTTTGGTGACCAAACGCCCAGCACGCGTTGAGCCCGTGAAGCTCACCATATCGACATCAGGGTGTTCGCTCAGACGCGTGCCGACAGTCGCGCCATCACCGTTAACAAGATTGAATACCCCGTTTGGCACACCAGCGTCATGCATGACTTCGGCAAACAGCATGCCGCTCATCGGCGCGATCTCGCTAGGCTTAAGCACCATGGTACAACCCGCCGCAATTGCGGCGCCAACCTTCAAACTAATTTGATTGATTGGCCAATTCCACGGCGTGATCAAAGCAGCAACGCCAATCGGCTCCCGGACCAGAAACTGATCGTCATCACCTGGACGCAGGGGCCATTCCAAAGTCAACTCTTCGAGCGCCTTGATATAATATTCTATGTGAAAATCACCACAGGTCGCATGCTCACTTCGCGCATGATCTATAGGGGAACCCATTTCCTTACTAATTGTGTCACCGAAATCATCGATGCGTGCGATATAACGATCCAAAATCGACTTCAGCAAATCTAACCGTTCTGACTTGGTCGACCGCGACCAGCTGACAAAGGCTCGTTTTGCGGCTGCCACAGCCTTATCAGCATCTTCAACACTACCCAAAGAAATGTGCGCATACGCCTGTTCCGTCGATGGATCGACTACAGCGTAAGGATTGGCCACACGTGGCGCTACCCAGGCGCCATCAATGTAAAATTTAGTTGCATCCTGAAGAGTCATTGACCGTAATCCCGATAATGTCGACTTTGTATGAATTAAACCCAGACATAGCGTCAGAAGTTGCTAACGCCAAGCCAAGAAAATCAAGCAATCGAAGGGAACGGATCCCTAAAATAGGGACAAAGGTGAATGTTTGGTAGCCCCTGCCGGACTCGAACCGGCACTCGCAAATGCGAAACGGATTTTAAGTCCGCAGCGTCTACCAATTCCGCCAAGGGGCCAGCCTACAGCACATCACCTTCGCAATCGTACAAATTACGCCCGCCAAAGCTTGGTAGTGTGCGCTGGTTTAGTCACCCCTCGAGCTCAGGTCAAATGTGTTCCTGGCTGAAATGAGGGCTTCTCCTCAGCAAAGAACGCATAAAGCTTGAAGGCTCGTGTTTTGTTCCTCACAGTATTAGTTAAGACCATTCCTTAACTTACTGAAAAAAAATTTTTAATAGCAGAAGCGACTCGGGTCGCCTCTATTACGCGTATGTTTACGCGCCCTGAATACCTTGACCAAATTTTTGCTGGTGACAGCACAGATATTTTGCGACAGCTGCCAACAGCTTCTGTTGATTTAATTTTTGCCGACCCACCATATAACCTTATGCTTGGCGGCGCTTTGACACGTCCCGACAATAGCAGAGTCGATGGTGTCGACGCCGACTGGGATCAATGTGGTAGCTTTGCGGAATACGATGCGCAAATGCGGGCTTGGATGGAGCAAGCACGCCGGGTCCTTAAGCCCGATGGTGCGCTATGGGTCATCGGAAGTTATCATAACGTTTTCCGTCTTGGCGCGATGATACAGGACCTTGGGTTCTGGATGCTCAATGACGTCATCTGGCGCAAAACCAACCCAATGCCTAATTTCAAAGGCACACGGCTGACCAATGCGCACGAAACATTAATTTGGGCTGGTCGATCAAAGCACAGCAAGCCGACATTCAATTATGAAGTTATGAAACGGCTGAACGACGATACGCAGATGCGCAGCGATTGGACCTTGCCAATTTGTACCGGGCGCGAGCGCCTCAAAAACGAAGACGGCAAGAAAGCCCATCCAACACAAAAACCTGAAGCGCTGTTGTTTCGTGTTATTTTAATGTCAACCAAGCCAGGAGATCTGATTGTTGATCCCTTTTTCGGCACAGGCACGACGGGTGTTGTTGCGAAAAAACTTGGCCGGCATTTTTTTGGCATAGAGCGTGACCCTGAATATGTCGATTTGGCCCGTCGCCGAATCGATCAGACTCAGGCCTTGACCTCTATGGACATACTTGAAGCGCCAACGAGACGTGCTGAGCCGAGAATTCCGTTTGGAAATTTAATCGAACGGGGTTTGGTGACGCCTGGCAGTGAAATCGTTGGCAAAGGCGGCCGCATTACGGCCAAGGTTGGAATCGACGGCACGATTATTCACGATCGCGGCCGGGGTTCTATCCACCAGATTGGGGCAAAAGTTCAGGGTGCCCCCAGCTGTAATGGGTGGACTTTTTGGCATGTTCGGCGGGAAGGAAAATTACTGCCCCTCGATGCGCTGCGCAGCCAAGTCCGCCAAGAACTGAACATGGATTCTGTGGTGACAAGAGAAATGATGCCCGGCGTCCCTATTGAACTCAACTAAGCGGTTTGGATGGTTTTTTCGTTATCTCATCATTACCGAGACTGTCCCTCCCCTGCACTATTTTAAAGGGGCGAAACAGACAAACGACCAAACAAACAAAGGGGTTCCGATTGGAGCCCCTCTTTTTTGTCTAACTGCCGTACCTGACTTCCCATTCGGCCTCTAGTGCCTCCATCCAGCTTGGATGCGGCTCTGATAATGTTGGCCCCAGATCAGTGGAAAGCCGGATATTTTCGTTGAACAAAGCTCGTTGATCCACAGATAGCCGATCATATGCGAGCACGCTTGGATCACCCCAATGCCGCAAATTTGTTTTCCGCGCTTGCGCGATCGGAGACAGCAAGAAATCTGCCACCAGCATCGCCGCTGCCTTTGAATTGCTATTGATTGGAATGGCCACAAAATGACTGTTAGCAATCGTGCCTGAGCGAAAACCCGTCGCCCGCACTGTTGAGGGAACGTCGCCGTTGCGAACCAAGCTGGCTGCTTCGAACGGATTAAAGCTGAGCGCGATATCTACCTCAAAGTTTGCCAGCATATCCCGCAACGCAGGACCACTACGCGGAAAGCTACGACCCTGACGCCACAAGGTAGGGTGGAGGGCATCAAGAAAGGAAAAAACTGGCGCCAATTGATCCGAATCACCAGCGAACATTTGGTTGAAGTCAGCATCAACAGTTTCCAGCAGAACCTGCTTCAAGAACGTTGAACCCAAAAAATCGGGTGGTCTAGGATAAGTGAATCGCCCCGGATTCGCTGCTGTCCAGCGCGCCAAAGCTGAAATGTCACGGAAAGTATCTGGGACGAATTCAGTGTTCACCATCAAATTAAACTGGGCACTTCCCCAGGGTGATTCGTATCCATCCGTTGGAATGGTAAAGTCCAAAATGGTTGTTGGCTGAGCTGCCGTATCAACGAGGCTAAAATTTGGCAGATCAAAAGCGAAGGGACCAAACAGCAGCCCTTCACGTTTCATAACGGCAAAATTTTCACCATTAATCCAGATTAAATCGACCGATCCCCCGTCCCGAATGCGGCCTGCCGCGACTTCAGTGCGAACCCGCGCGACGGCATCGGCAGTGTTGCTAAGCTTGACATGCTGAAGCTCGATTCCATACAAAGAATCAACTTGAGTGGCGACCCAATCAATATAGGCGTTGATTCGCTCGTCCCCGCCCCAAGCATTCCAATAGACGGCCTGCCCACGCGCAGCGTTCAAATGGCTTTCATCCCATTGCGCCGCAGCGAAAGGCTGGAGCGCTGCAACCGCAACAGCCAAAAATCCAAGCCAGACTTTGTTCATATGGGCCCATCGCAGTTTGCTTCTTGGAAGCGCTAGATGGATGGAATATGCGATACTGTCCAGCGCTGAGTTTTCAAATCAAGGTCATGAATTTACTGACCCGCATAAACCTCGACAGTCACACGGCGATTGTCCGCGAGTTCTTGCCCAAACTGTGACGTTTCACCATGGCCCAACAAATAAATACGATCGAGGGCGACGCCATTTGCATGCAATTTCTCGCCAACGATCCGCGCGCGATCCCAGGATAACTGGTCGTTAAGCTCGGCATTGCCATCGACACTCGCATACCCATGGACAACAAAGCTGCCACCAATGCTCACCATGGCGTTAGCCGCTGCGGTTAGGACGGCATTCGCTGCATCGGAAAGCGGCGCAGCACGACCGTTCGTCAGCACATCAGGCACGGTAATTGCATCACCAGCTAACAGCACGTCGGCAAAATGAAGGGTTAGCCCCTGACCCACTGACGAGAGATCCAACGCGCTTGATGCCGAGGGTGTTGGCGCAGGCGAACGCGTGGGGCCAGTATTGAGCGGACGCGGAACAGGCATTTGCGCCACAGTCATATTTTGACTTACGTCACTTTCTTCCAATGAGATTGGCGTCGCTTCTTTGGTGGTTAAACAGTCACTGTTGTTCTGAATTGCCAGAAACCCATCACCAGCGGCCACCGGCTCGTCGCCCAGCAGCGTTACCACACAATCGGTTTGAGGTTGCGCTCTGCTCGGTGCAGAAAATCCCGTTAGTAACGCACCAATGCTCACGGCGCTACACAATGCCCATACTGCAGTCGAATTCATAATCTCAGGCCTCAAATCTAGTCCAGCTGAAAAATCTGTGCTGGCGTTTTAAATGTGGCCAAGGTTTACAAGATGCTGGCTTTAAAGCCGATTCGATTCACGAATTTCAGGTGCCAACGGCTTAAAAACCAGCTTCGTTAGCCCGATTTGTTGCCATGATGTTACGCGGCGATGCCGCATAAAGTGCATAGCAAAGCCAAACCGTCAGCCCGAGCAAAATCAATGCGCCGGCTTGATGGACAGCCCCCATGCTGACTGGGACACCTCGAGCCGACATCAGTATGGTCACGACGCCGAGAGCATACTGAACCACGACCCAACCACCGACACTATGTGCTGCACGGCGAATGCGCGGTTCAGAGCGTCCAACCAACCTTATCGACATAAGCGTCATCAGAACGGCATAGAACATCGTCACGGTTGCCATAGCGCGATGATTAAATTGGATCGCCGCATTGTTCTTAATCCAATTCTCAAAAGTGGGCATCCCACTGTTATAGTTTGAGGGAACAATTTCACCGCTCATCAGAGGCCAGCTGTTGTAGCCCTCGCCCGCATTGTTGCCCGCAACCAAAGCGCCACTAACAATCGTTAAAGACAGTAAGATAACCATCAGCGCGGCAGACCAGCGCAAAAGCCGTAATTTTCCAATTGATATCGCGTTGGCTCTGCCACGCCACTGAAAACTAGTCCCCAGCGCCAGCGTCAAGGTGTAAACAAACAACAGCAGAGCAGCCGACAGATGCATTGCAAGCCGAACACTGTCCACATCGGTCAACTCCGCCATGAAGCCGCTACGGACCATAAACCAGCCCAGTGCGCCCTGGAGCGCAACGCCCAACCCAACCAGAAACAAGTGCCCGGGCATCTGCCAATTAACCTTACTGCGAGCGGCCGCAATCAGGCCCCAAAAGAAACCTGCCAAGGCGACAAGTCCGATCAGCCGCCCCCAAACGCGATGACCCCATTCCCACCAGTAAATACTACGAAAGTCAGCCATCGACATATCAGCCTGCCATTGCAACTGATACTCACCCGTTTCCTGGTACAAAGCAAACAACCGTTCCCACTCTTGACCATCCAGGGGTGGTAAAAATCCTGCAATCGGCGCCCATTCCATGATCGACAAGCCGCTTTCCGTCAATCTGGTAATGGCGCCCACGACCGCCATCACAAAAATCATCACTGTCAACGTCCAAAACCAGCCACTGGCCCGGCTGTTGTTGACGTTTGCCGAGGCTTCTGTACTCATCGACACACTCTTTCCTTAAATTTGCCTCAATATTTTATAAATACGCCAGTCGACGCATGACAAGCATGGTAGGTAAGTGCGCCGCAACATCCGGTTTGGCAATGCGTCAAGAAAGACAACTGACCCACAAAGGCAAAATGGCACAACAGCAGACCCGCCGCACTGTTTTACTAGGCGCAGCCCTGGTTGCCGCAAGCGGAGCAACATGGCTAGGATGGCGTATGAGAAGTAATCCGCTAAAGAACCAGGAACCTGAGGTGAACCAGCGTCTTGCCCAACGTCTTAGCCTTTTGGGCGCACGCTTGGGTGACCCGATTTTCATCCGCCTGTTCAAGCTCTCTTCGAATTTGGAGCTTTGGGTGCAACCAGGTGGTACCGGGCCTTTTGTAAAATTTCATGACTACCCGATCTGTGCGTTCAGCGGCGAATTGGGTCCGAAGGAGCAGGAAGGCGACCATCAGGCACCGGAAGGATTTTATCGCGTTGAAGCGAGCCAGTTAAACCCCAACAGCAGACACCACCGCAGCTTCAATTTGGGCTATCCAAACGCCTTCGATCGTTCACACGGCAGAACCGGCAGCTATTTAATGATTCACGGTGGCTGTTCTTCGGTCGGATGCTATGCAATGACTGACGCGAGCATCGCCGAAATTTATGCCCTCGCTGCGACCTATCTAACGCGGGCGCCCCGGGCCCAAGAAAAATCACCTCGCGCGTTTCAAGTGCATGCCTTTCCATTTGTCCCTTCAAACCAAGCATTAGCAACCTTTGGTCAGAAATACCCACAATGGCACTCGTTTTGGCGCGACCTGCAAAAAGGCTACCTAGCCTTCAATCGCACCCAGTATCCCCCGACAATCACCGTTGAAAATCAACGCTACGTCGTTGAAGCAAAAGGCTGATTTCCCTAAAAGATTCCCTGTTCGAGACCGATGGCCAAACCCGCTGACAATTCCTCAACCTGCGCCACAAAGTCGTTGCGCCATGCGCCATGTAGAACCAACGGCTCGGCCACCCAACGCCACCGAAGACCGGTGATAATGGTCTGCAATTGCCTTAACGTGCCAGTGCCATCGTGGCCTGCACGCACATAAGCGGCGATTGGCAAGCCCTGTTTGTGCTCAAGGAGCGGGTAATAGCAACGATCAAAAAAATCTTTGCTGATGCCGGCCATACTCGCCAAATTTTCATTGGTGCCAAACAGCAAACCATCTGCTGCTAAAACATCGGCTGGTTGTGCATCAAAGGCAGACAGCGATTGCACGATCAATTGACGTGCATCGCTTTGATCACGGGCAGCTGACAGGGCGCCTGCCGCAAGCTTGGCTAAATTTGGTGACGGGGCATATGTCACAAGCAAAAGTGTTTTCGAGGCCACCTTAAACCGCCACAATTAACCGCGACTGGATCATCGCAAGAACGGCCAACAATCCCTGGGCTTCCCCACCTTTTGGGCGCCCAGGCAAGCTCTCGACGTTCCAAGCGAAACAATCCAAATGCAGCCAGGGTGTCTTTTCCTCAACGAATGCATCCAGAAAGAGCGCAGCCATAATCGCATCGCCGTACCGCTCACCTTCCGCGATATTGCCTAAATCGGCGACAACACTCTTTAACCGCTTAGCATAGGGACGATGTAGCGGCAGCGACCAGAGCGGATCATCGACCGACTGACTGTGGCGCACGAGCTCGTCTGCCAGCGCTTGATGGTTTGAAAATACTGCAGGCAGCGCCGTGCCGAGCGCCACACGGGCTGCGCCCGTAAGAGTGGCAAAATCAATCAGTAAATCCGGATGATCAGACCCTTCTTGCGCCAAGGTTAAGCAATCTGCCAACACCAGACGCCCCTCAGCATCTGTATTGCCAATTTCGACAGTCTTGCCAGCACGCGTCCCGATAACATCGCCCGGTCGAAAGCTATCAGCACCAACCGCGTTTTCGACGGCTCCGACCAAAACACGCAGCCGGATCGGCAGAGCCATGGTCATGACCAGATGGGCCAGAGCCAAAACATGAGCCGCACCGCCCATGTCTTTCTTCATATTCCTCATGAAAGCGCCAGGCTTGAGGTTTAACCCACCGGTGTCGTAACATACCCCTTTACCGACCAAAGTGATCCTTGGCCCCTTACTACCCCAGCTCATGTCGATGATCCTTGGCTCTCGTCCGCGCGCTGCAGCTTGACCGACCGCCTTGAGCGCTGGAAAATCAACGACAACAGCATCGCCTTCAAAAACATTGAGCGTTGCACCGTGGGCTGTCGCCAGAACTTTCGAGACCTCTGCCAGCTGCTCGGGACCGAGCAAATTGGCAGGTTGATTGACGAGATCCCGCACAAACCAAACACTGTTGGCGATCGCGAGCGCCTCCGCCCTTAAAGCGTCATCACGGATCACCAGAACTCTGGCCTCATCTGTGGCAACTTGGCTGCCGCGATGGGCCTTAAAACGATACTGCGCCAGAGCCCAGCTGGCGACTTGACGCGCGGATATGGTGAGGTCTTTTGGCTCATAGTAGCCGCTGGGCAAAGCTGCCGCAGCCCTGGACAAGGCCCATGGATCGGCGCCATCAAAGTCAATCACCGCCGTTTTCTCGTCCAGCTTGAGCGCGGCCACCTTTTCAACCAGGTCCGGATTGGCAATCAAAATAGCATGATCGATCACCTTATCGGTTAACTCTGTAATAGCCGAACCAGTGGATGACATAATAAGGTTTTCAGCATTTTGCAGCATGTCCGCGTTTTTCCATATGTTAACGACCCAGCATCCTGAGAGAATTAATTGTGCCGAGGCAGATGCGGGTCAACTGACATTATGTCCAGTCTATTTGCGATTTCTCGGGCAACTGAGACCAGGATATGACGAATTTATCCAATTGCGGTTTAACGCGTTAGGCCACATAAAGCAGAGCAGTAGAGACTCGCCAAACTGCCACAAATTCATAAACACGTTTCTTGCCTATGGCCAAACTTCCGATCCTTGTTGCACCTCACCCGACACTGAAAACCAAAGCAAAAGTCGTGACCGACTTTTCAGCTGAACTGAAATCTTTTGCTGATGATATGCTTGAAACCATGTATGCTGCGCCCGGCATCGGGCTGGCCGCGAACCAAGTTGATGATTTGCGGCGCCTGTTCGTCATGGATTGTTCAGCGCGAGAAGATAGCGCAACCCCCCATCAAATCGTCAACCCGGTTATTACCTGGACAAGTGAGGAGCGCGGCCTTTATGAGGAAGGCTGCCTCAGCCTGCCCGAACAATATGCTGACATCGAGCGACCATTAGAAATTAAAATCGACTATCAGGATCTGACGGGCAAAAAGCACTCGAAGCATTTTGACGGACTGGAAGCAGTCTGTGTGCAACATGAGATCGATCACTTAAATGGTAGGTTATTTGTCGACTACCTTAGCCCGCTTAAGCGCAACATGCTGATGAAGAAGCTAAAAAAGACCCTTAAGGACCGCAGCGAAACCAAATGACTGACGAGCGAAACATGCGCGTTGTGTTTATGGGAACCCCGACGTTTGCTGCGCAAGCACTCCTCGCACTCACCCAAGCAACCACTATCGAGGTGGTTGCTGTTTATTGCCAACCACCCAGGCCTGCCAATCGTGGCAAGAAGTATCAAAAATCAGCTGTCCAGCTTGCTGCCGAACCCCACGCACTTCCGATACATACGCCATCAAACTTTCGATCAGACGATGATATCAGCACCTTTGAGGGCCATGATGCTGATCTCGCCATTGTCGCCGCTTATGGCCTTATTTTACCGCGCCGCATTCTTGCAGCGCCGCGATTTGGCTGTGTCAATATCCATGCTAGTTTGCTGCCGCGTTGGCGCGGCGCGGCACCCATTCACCGTGCCATTGAAGCTGGCGACAGTAAGACCGGCGTATGCTTGATGCAGATGGATGAAGGCTTAGACACCGGAGACGTGATTGCGAAGCGTTCAATCGATATCGACCCCGAGCATACGACGCCACAATTGCACGATCAGCTGGCCACTTTAGGCGCGGACATGATTGTCGAGTTGTGCCGACAGTATCCGCAGGGTGATTGGCCAGCGGAGCCACAGAGTACAGCAGGCATTACCTACGCACAAAAAATCAATAAGCTGGAAGCCCGTTTAGATTGGAAAAAACCAGCAAGAATTTTAGCACGGCAAATACGTGCCTTTGTGCCGTTTCCAGGAAGCTTCTTCGAAATGCCTGAAACGGGCGAACGCATCAAAATTTTAGCAGCAGACGCCATAGACCAAAAATCAACAGCAGCTCCGGGCACAGTGACATCACCCCTGATTATCCAATGTGCAAATCAAACGGCACTGCGCGTCACAACGGCGCAAAGGGCGGGAAAATCTGCTATGGCTGTTGATCAGCTATTACGTGGGTTAACGATTCCAGCCAACACAAGACTGGACTAACAGAACATGCCCAGGTTCAAGGCCTTAATCGAATACGATGGCGAGCCATTTATGGGTTGGCAACGTCAAAAGCACGGGGCAACCGTTCAAGCGGTGTTTGAAAATGCGCATGAAGCCGCGACGGGCGTGAAAACTGTCGTTCAGGCTTGTGGACGAACCGACACTGGGGTCCACGCTGAAGCGATGCCAGTACACTTTGACGTCGACAATCCCCGGTTTGATGCCAATCGCATTCGCGAGGCGCTGAACAGCCTGATGCGACCAAACCCAGTTGCTGTTCTGCAGGTTGACGGCGTACCAACCACGTTTAACGCTCGGTTTGACTGTGTTCGGCGTCATTACCGTTATCAAATATGGAATCGCCGACCAGACTTAGCACTGGAGCGTGATCGCTGGTGGCATGTACGGGGCAACCTTGATCACGACGCCATGCAAAAAGCAGCCAATTTACTCTTAGGCAAACATGATTTTACCAGCTTTCGGGCGAGCGAATGTCAAGCCACGTCACCGGTTAAAACCTTGGATTGTTTGCGGCTGGATGTGGTGGATGAGCGTGTCGTCATACACACAAATGCGAAGAGTTATTTGCATCACCAAGTCCGCAACATGGTCGGCACTTTGGTCGATATTGGTCTTGGCCGCTGGTCTGCTGATCAAATAACAGAAATTCTGACTGCTAGGAACCGTCACGCTGCCGGCCGTACGGCACCCGCCCATGCCTTATTCTTTGTCGCTGCTGACTATCCTGAAGCAGCGTTTGTCAGTCAACCCGGCCGTTGATCTGCGCGGCAAAGCAGCTGTCGAAGCGCTTCAAAAGCGCGGCAATCGAAAAAGCAGGCGGATCAAACTTTGTGTGGATGCGGAAAACAGTCGATCGACGAAAGCTAAGCCAGCCAATCGCTTCGTCACTTCGCCCCTTGTTGGGTAAGGGACAATCATCCCGGCAACCGACTGTAATTTCACCTGGCCAGCATCAATCGCTAACCAAGGGGTTAACAGATCGCCCGCACCGCCACCGACAATCGTGACGCCAAGCAAACGATGGCGACGATCAAGCATAATTTTGGCGAAACCGCCCGTGTCAGCATCGGTCACGGACCGATCTAAATCTTTTAAATCTACCCGATGAACAGCGAACAGATCACCAGAAGCGCGCGCGCGCGCCTCCGTCATGCCATACTGCGCCAATTCCGGATCACAGAAAGTCACCCAAGGTACTTTTGCTTTTCGGGCTTTGATGGGCATTCGAAACAAGGCACCCCTAACGAACGCGCTCGCATCACTGCCCGCCATGTGCGTAAATTGATGCCCCCCAGTCACATCACCAATGGCATAAATTGACTTAACGCTGGTCTGTAAGCGCTGGTTCACCTCAATGCCACGGCTGGTATGGGCAACCCCAACCGCTTCCAAGCCGAGCCCCTCCACATTGGGTTGACGTCCTGTCGCGATCAAGAGATCACTCCCCGCTAAAACCACTGTCGAATTATTCGACATTTCTCGGCAATGAGCTTCGAAGCCCTGAGTCGTTTTCACCAATTTTTCCAAACAATAGCCTTCGCGGACCTCGACCCCGTCTGCAGACAAACTGTCGCGAACACATTGCACGGCTTCTTCGTCGTCTTTTGGCAACAACTTATCTTGCTCAATCAAAACCACATCACTACCCAAACGAGCATGGGCTTGGGCCATTTCACAGCCGATGGGACCACCGCCAACCACGACCAATTTTTCGGGTTTGACGCTGCGCTGAAACAAAGTTTCGTTGGTATCGTAGCAAATGGCGTCGAGTCCGGGAATCGGCGGCAGAAACGGACGGGCGCCAGTGGCGATTACAATCAATGTGCCCATCAACCGTCGATCTCCAGCTTGAACGGCATTGGGTCCGAGCAAGCGCGCACGTGTCCGGATCACCTCAACTCCCAAACCTTCGAAGCGCTCCTGACTATCATGCGGCGCAATAGCATCAATTGACCGGCGGACATGGACCATGGCATCACCATAATCGACTGTTATCTCGCCTCGAACTTTTATGCCCAGGTGCGCCGCATGTTCCTCGACTTGGTGTTTCGCCTTTGCCACGGCCAACAGCGCCTTTGATGGCACACAACCCGCATTCAAACAATCGCCGCCCATTTCACCGTGCTCAATCAGCGCCACCTTCAAACCAAGCTGAGCGCCCCCACTGGCCACACTGAGGCCTGCAGCACCAGCGCCAATCACAACAAGATCAAATCGATCGCTTCGCTGGTTAGTCATTGTCGATACCCATGAGTTTGGGTGCGAACTTTCTGAGCCCAATTGGCACCAGGGACAGTACCCCCAAACCCGCCAAGGCGAGCAAAATTTGCCAGGAAACTTGGAGCGAGGTCGCATCAACCGCTGTTGTCAAACTCGCCCCCAAATAGGAATAGACAAAAGTACCAGGGATCAGGCCAATGGCGGATGCCACCAAATGGGTCGAAAGTTTGACACGCACGAGAGCTGGCACAGCATTGACCACCATATAGGGCACAACCGGGATCAGCCGCAAAGCGATGATGAAAAACAATGCATCTCGCTCCACGCCACGCGCGATTTGGTCGATGCTTGCCCCAAACCGATTCCTGAGCGCATCGCCCACGATGAACCGCACCGCCAGAAAAACGACCGGCAATCCACACAAAACGCCAAGATAAATCGCGAATGAGGCCAAACAGGCGCCCAGCCAAACGCCAAAGGCCGTACCGAAACTATAGGAGATTAACAGTGTGAGCCAAAAAACTGTGGGCAATAAAATGCTAGTCACGACGGCATAGGCCAACACAGCCGCCAGAAAAACCAAAACTGTATTCGCTTCAACATATTGCCCCAGACTATCTTTTGCCTGGCTGAGAGCTGCTAAACTGACATGATTGGAGAGGCAACAATCATAAGCAAAGTAGACCCCACCAGCCACGATCAACAACGCCGCTGCCAAACCCCACGATCTCACGACAGAGAGCGGTCTCGTCTTGACTGTTTGTTGATCGGACATGACGTTGGTCTCAAACGGGATAGAGTTAAAAATCGCCTGGGGATGACTTGGGGCCATCATGAGCAAAAGGCCAGCCCCTGTTTCTCACAACTTTGTGGCGGTTTTTGTGTCGTTGCGTCACAGCAGGCATTCGCTGTGTCATAATCACCAATTGTTGACGCATGGTGTCTGACAGGGTAACGACGGCACCCTACTCGAATTCAGCGAGCCAGCAGCAGAAACGTGTAAAGCGTGCAAACGACACCGCTACCGCTCCCTGACTGTTTGGCTTTGAGGAAATGGACCATGAAGCGCACATATCAACCATCTGTTCTCGTTCGCAAACGCCGCCACGGGTTCCGTGAGCGCATGAGCACCGTTAATGGTCGCAAAGTCTTGGCGCGTCGCCGTGCCAAAGGCCGTAAGCGGCTTTCTGCTTAAAACCTGTGGCCGTGCTGGTCTAACACCAGCCGAGCAAACCCCTTCACCCAGCCCGCGGCTGGGGTGATTTTCCATTGCAACGCTCGAAGCAGCAGTGACGGCGCGCGCATGCTGTGTGTCATTTCACCGTCGGCAAACTCAAAGCCGCCGCTAAGGCTGGAACGATCAAGTTCGAGTAAATAGCAAAAACTTACGCTACCCTGCGGTGACACCGACACGGCCCCGAGGTAAGTCAATTGAGTTTCTGCGATGTTCAGACCGCACTCTTCTCCGACCTCCCGAATTGCGGTTGCGATTGGACTTAAACCATCTTTTTCGGGGTCCATCAGTCCACCTAGGCCCGAGAAATACCCAGCGAAATCGAGTGAATTACCGTGCCGACGAAAAAATCTCAGCGATGTGATTGGACCACCAACATGGTCAACTTCGATGGGAAGGATCGCCACACTAACAGGGCTAACTCGGTCTCGAAGTGAAATATCTGCCGATAAACGCCGTGTCCCGATGTAGGATTTAAAGTCGGCTGACCGGACAAGCAGAGAGTTGTCCCGGAAGTCAAGCGGGCTCCAAATTTCGCCATTGTACCATGCGCGGCCTTTGGCAACCGAACGCGCAGACATCTCGAGCCAACACCGCTCAATGCGATCACTCAGCGCGCTGTCAGGCTGAAAAGGCTCATCAACAAGCCGCAGCTTGGGAGGCGATGCGTCGGCTTGATCCGCTCGATGCAAAAATTTATAGTTCAACCCCGGCTCCTCGGTCTTCAGATCATAAAAGTGATGCCACTCACCAAACACCCCTGACGTGTGCGACGAGTGTTTGTCTTTCAATGTGCCCTCAGTCTAAAGGAGTACTAGTGGCATTCGATAGGGTTGAGTAATGATTTTTCACATGGCACACAAATCAGACTGGCAGCGTGCTCTTGACCAAGGCCGCCTGTATACTGGTTCAACCGATGACCAACGTGATGGTTTCATCCACTTTTCAACGGCCAAACAAATTCCAATCAGCGCTGCCAAACATCGAGCTGGTCAAACTGATCTTCTGCTGATCGCCGTCGACCCATCAGTGCTCGGCGATGCCTTGAGGTGGGAAGCAAGTAGGGATCAACAAGACTTTCCACACCTCTATGGCGCGCTCGATCCCAAGTCTGTTGCATGGGCTGAGCCGTTGCCATGGGATGCCAACCAAGCCGTTCATGTTTTTCCGCATATATTTGCAGGCTAAATTTATATGTACAAAGCTTTGGCGACGTCCCTTAGTGCAGAGCAAGCACACCAGATGGCGATCTTTGCTTTAAAGTACGGCCATGCCCTTATTCCTCCTGCCCCGCGTCATCAGAATCTTGAAGTGGATTTGGGCTTTGGGTGCCCTTTGCCCTCACCGATTGGTCTGGCTGCTTGGTTTGACAAAGACGCCGACGCGCTGTTGGGCAGCCAAAAACTTGGTTTTGGCGCGCTCGAAATCGGAAGCGTTACCCCACAGGCACAGCCAGGCAACCCCAAGCCTCGAGTCTTTCGGTTGTCACAAGACGCTGGCGTCATCAATCGCTACGGTTTCAATTCTGAAGGGATTGAGGCCATCGTAAAGAAATTGGTGCGCTTGAATAATCAGGGTTTGACGGTGCCACTGGGCATCAATCTCGGCAAAAACAAAACCGGTGATGCATTGGACGACTACCGAGTGGGCTTGAGCCGGCTTGCCCCACATGCCGATTATATAACAATCAATCTATCCTCCCCCAATACGCCCGGTTTGCGCGATCAGCAAAATTTGTCCGCAATCACCACGTTGATTGATGCGCTCGCGCCAGTTTGGCCAACCAAAAAAGTACTCGTGAAACTTGCGCCAGATCTCGAAGACCATGATTTGGGCGACCTTGTCGATTACTTAGCTTCAAGTCGTGTCGATGG
>CAXBRM010000027.1:0-16475 GCA_963978305.1 uncultured Rhodospirillales bacterium | reverse complement strand
CCCTAACATACTGACCGCCGTCCAGTCATTAGTCTCAATTCGCAACCAATTTCCCGGCAAAAAAGAGCCCTGTTTTGAGCACATCGGCCTTTCAAAGCAACCAGCCGGAATGGCTCGCGTTGGCTTAGATTTTTTTGCCTGCTAATCCCCTGGTTTCGCTGACACCATTCGTCAGGCGTGCCTTTGCCGTGTCTAAGACAGCAATCGTTACAACGGTAACAAAAGACAAAGGGTCATCGTAGCTTGGCCATCCAATCCAGAGCGTCATCCGTGCTCGCACTTGGCTTATATTCCGCGCCCAAGGGTGCTGTGTAGCCAAGATCAGTAATTTTTCGGAATATATGGGCATAACTGATCTCGCCATGATCAGGGGTGCCACGGTCTGGAACCGACGCGAACTGGATATGACCAATTAGAGGCAAAAGCGCAGCAACGCGATGGGTCAGGTCACCTTCCATGAGTTGCACGTGGTAACAGTCGAACATTAATTTCAGGTTAAAGGCATCGACGCTCTCCATGATTTCCACAGCTTGCCCTGTGGTTGTCAGGAAGTAGCCAGGCGCATCATATTTGTTGAGCGGCTCGATCAGGATGCTTATGCCGTGCGCTGCGGCCTGATAACAAGCATATTTCAGATTACCGATGAAAACCTTGGATGCCTGGTCCCCATTGGCAAATCCGGCCATGACATGAACGTTCGGTGTGCCAATGGCGTTTGCATAGGCAATAGCCTCGTCAATGGCGGTACGGGCTTCATCCTCACGGCCAGGAATTGCAGACAAACCGTTATCACCAGCGGTTACATCACCACGTCGGGTGTTGAGACTCAGCATGGTCAAACCGGTTTCGATAAGGGCAGCTTTTACTTCTTCGGCTGGAATGTCGTAGGGCCAATGGCATTCAACCGCGTCAAACCCGGCAGTCTTTGCAGCCCGAATCGCATCTGGCAAGGAGCGGTCAGTCCATAGAAAACCGAGGTTCGCCGAGAATTTCATTTTCCCCACTCTATATTGAATTTGGTCACAAGAGCCTGAACCTACGCATTGCTCAGCGCACGCGGCGCCAGCCCCCGTGTCATCATGGCAAGGCGAGCCGTGTCTTCCAGCTCTTCGATGGCGTTACAAGCCGCCTCGATGTTTTTACCCGCGACAACGGGCCCGTGATTTGCCAGCATCACTGCCGTATGTTTTCCTGCAAGACCCCGCACTGCCTCACCCATTGCCGGATCACCTGGCAGGAAGAAGGGCAGCAACTTGACCTTTCCGAGTTTCATGATCCCATAGGCAGTCAGTGGCGGCAAGAAATTGTCGATGTCCACATCAGGCATCATCGATAAAGCGACTGAGTGACAGGAATGGATATGGACTACAGCTTCAGCAGTCGATCTGGTCTCATAGAAAGCCAAGTGTAAGGGCATTTCCTTTGTTGGCGGATCTCCGTCGATCAGATTTCCCTGCGCGTCGAACCGGCTGAGGCGGCCAGGATCAAGCCGCCCAAAACTGGTGTCCGTAGGGGACACCAACAATCCACCGTCAGACGTGCGGGCAGAGATATTGCCTGTGCTGCCACCCGTAAGCCCTCGGTCAAACATGGATTTCGCCAGCAGGCAGATTTGCTCACGCAGTTTGACTTCTGTGCTCATGGGACCTCCAGTTTCGCTTGCGCATCGGTGAAAAAAGTTTCTTTTCCAAAATTGCCAGACTTGAGCGTCAAGGCGATCTGATACCCTGCCGATCGGCAGAAAGTCCAGGGCACGCCTGGAGCGATCTCAGCCCCGATGTCAAGGCGGCTCACGCCAAGCGCCTTGGTCACAGCGCCAGAGGTCTCGCCGCCCGCGACAATGATGCGCCGGGCGCCGGCATCACGTGCCGCCACCGCGCAGGCCGCCAACGTCTGTTCAACAATAGCACCTGCTTCGGCTACCCCCAGTTTACTTTGCGCCATCCTGACGCTGGTTGGATCGGCAGTGGCATAGACGATAGGGGCTTGGCCCAAATCCTGCGCCGCGACCCAATCAAGCGCTGCTTCAGGACCGTTTTCGGCCAAATCAACAGGATCAAGCCCGTAGGCCGGCGCTCCACCTACCCTGTAATCAGCCACCTGTTTATTCGTCATCTCCGAACAACTACCGGATAAAATAACTGTTCCCGGGCCGATTTCATCAGCGACCGCTGCCACGGCATCGCGAGACAGCATCCCATCGGCAAAATATAATGCGGGCAGCGGCATGGCCACGGCTGAACCCCCAGTCAGCAGAGGCATATCACAGCACGCTTGGGCAATTGCCTCGAGGTCAGCGTTAGCAACCGCATCGACAACGACATGTGCCACGCCTTGGCCTCTTAACGCAGCCAGTTTGGCGCGCAGGGCCGCAGATCCTTGCGCTACTGTCAACCTATCGGCCAGACCAACCGGACGCGTGACTTGTGGGGCCAGAAGCCGCATCAGGTTGCTGTCCCGCATAGGGGTCAGCGGGTGATCTTTCATTGGGCTTTCCGCCAATAGCTGCTGCCCAACAAAAAGGTTGCCCATAAAAATTGACCGCCCGTTTTCAGGAAAAGCTGGGCAATAGATTGTCTGCTCGGTGCCCAGATCGGTCATTAAGGCTTCGGCGACCGGACCAATATTGCCCTCACCAGTGGAATCGAAGGTTGAACAGTATTTCCAGAAAAACCGCTGTGCACCGGCGGCTTGCAACCATTTCAGTGAGGCTCGGGTTTCCGCCACGGCAACCTCAACGGGGGCCGTACGAGACTTAAGCGCGATGACTTCAACGGCTGCTGTGTCGGTGGGCGTGTCAGAGGGTACACCGATCCGCATTGAAACCTGCACCCCGCTACGCGCCAGCAAACCCGCCAGATCTGTCGCACCAGTGAAGTCGTCGGCAATACAGCCCAGAACAGTCGCCATCAATTTAACTCCCTTTCCCTTAGCGCCAGCAAGACGGCATCAGCAGATGACTGGGTTACAGCAACCAGCTGTGTCACAGAGTATCGCCAGCCGTAAAAGCGGTTTCACGTCGATGTCGGGCAGTACCGCGGTCATTGGGTCAATGAAAAAGACCAATGCGTCGGGTTGCCACTCAGCAATCATTGCGCCCAGTTGCGCATCGCCACCCCTGGGACCGCTGAGGAGCTTGTCGATAGAAAGATCCGCATCAGCTTGAAATCGACCACCAGTGGTCCCCGCCGCCAAAATGTGAACACCTTGGAGCGCCGCCGGTTTGACAACCTTTTTGGTCATTAGTCTCAATTCGGAACTATTTTTAAGGCGGAGATAGGCTTTTTCGGATATACTTCATGCTCATCGGCATATTAAGTCCCAAAGTAGGTCAGTTTTGTTGACTTTTAGCCGAAGCGACGGCATATCACTCGTCCAGGTTTGCGTGTGTGCTGGCGTTTGATCTGGTCAAATAGCACCCTCGAAACAGAGAGACTCCATCATGACCAAAAAAATGTTGCAGTTCGTCGGCGTCGAGCAGTCGATGCCAGAAAAGCGGAGTGCAAACGATCGTCGGCAAGACTTTGACGAAATTTATCGAGATTTTGCCGTTCAAGCGGCTGAATTACAGGCAAGCCGCTGCAGTCAATGTGGCGTGCCTTATTGCCAGGTACACTGTCCGCTAAATAACAACATCCCCGATTGGCTGAAGCTGGTTGCTGAAAATCGGATGGAGGAAGCTTATGAGGTGAGCGCCGCGACCAATAATATGCCAGAGATCTGCGGTAGAATTTGCCCGCAAGACCGCCTGTGTGAAGGCAACTGTGTGATCGAACAGGCGGGGCACGGGACAGTCACGATCGGATCAGTCGAAAAGCATATTACCGAAACCGCCTTCGACAATGGCTGGGTCAAGCCGGTTGTTCCCCTCGCTGAACGCGACGAAAGCGTGGCCATTATCGGCGCTGGACCGGCGGGTATGGCGGCTGCCGAACAATTGCGCAAGCAAGGTATACAGGTGACAATTTACGACCGCTACGACCGTGCTGGTGGTTTGTTAATCTACGGCATTCCAGGATTCAAGTTGGAGAAACACGTCGTCCAACGTCGGCAAACACATCTTGAGGACAGTGGCGTCCATTTCGAGCTCAACACCGAAATCGGCAAAGATATCAGCTTTTTTGAATTGCGTGCCAAACATGATGCCGTCTTAATCGCCACAGGTGTCTACAAAGCCCGTGACCTTACATTGCCCGGCAGTGGGCACGATAATATCGTACCAGCGCTCGACTATTTAACGGCCAGCAATCGTGTCGGCTTGGGTGACACAGTGCCTGCATTCGCGGATGGGAGTTTGAATGCAGCAGGCAAAAATGTCGTCGTCATTGGCGGCGGAGACACGGCGATGGACTGTGTGCGTACGGCTGTCAGGCAAGGTGCAACCGCTGTCAGCTGTGTTTACCGCCGTGACGAAGCAAACATGCCCGGGTCTGCCCGCGAGGTTGCGAACGCCAAAGAAGAAGGGGTGACCTTCGAATGGCTTGCAGCACCAACAGGCTTTGATGGAGGATCCGAAAACCAAGTTACAGCCCTGCGCGCAGTGCGAATGCAACTAAGTGTCGCCGATGAAAGTGGCCGGCAATCTGTGACACCAGTCGCTGATAGCCAGTTCACGATTAAGGCTGACCTGGCAATTCAGGCACTTGGTTTTGAACCAGAAGACCTGCCCAAAGCCTTTGGTGCCAAGGAATTGCCCGTCAGTCGTTGGGGAACAATAAAAGTTAGCTGGCGCAATATGATGACTGATCTCGACGGTGTATTTGCCGCTGGGGATATTGTTCGCGGTGCCAGCCTTGTCGTGTGGGGAGTGCGCGATGGGCGCGACGCGGCGGCTGGCATTTTGGATTATCTGAATGCTCATAGCATGCCGGAGGCTGCCGAATAGCGTGAGTGTACAAGGAAACATTCTTTGCATGGTGCATCACACGCATCGGAAACCATCCTCAAAACGTGTCGGGTCGTCGAGCTCGATTGTCCGTCTTCGTCAATGCGCTGAAAGCGCCAAGTAAAGAACCGAAAAACCATGACCTTTATTGAGAATTACAAAAAAAACGCCGCCGCTCTGAAGGCAAGCTACGCTTATGACCCGCGGGACGAACATGACGCTTGCGGTGTTGGGTTGATCGCGGCAATCGACGGTAAACCCAGCCGAGCCGTGGTTGAAGCAGCGGTTGAAGCCTTGACAAACGTTTGGCATCGCGGCGCCGTTGATGCCGACGGCAAAACTGGCGACGGGGCTGGCATTCAAGTTGAAATTCCCCAGGCATTCTTTGCCGAGCACGTGGCTGACACAGGTCACGTCGTCGACGGTCATATCGCGGTTGGACAAGTATTTTTGCCGCGGACCGACTTGAGTGCCCAAGAGAGCGCGCGGGTGATTGTTGAACGGGAAATTTTGGGCTTTGGATACCGGTTGTATGGTTGGCGCCAAGTGCCGACCGATACCAGCTGCCTGGGCCAAAAAGCCAACGCCGTTCGTCCCGAAATCGAGCAAGTGATGATCCAGCTGCCTGTCGACGCCGATTTAGCACAGGTTGAACGAGATCTGTACATCATCCGCCGCCGCATCGAAGCCGCCAGCCGTGATAGTGCGCTGACCGACTTGTATCTGTGTAGTCTGTCGACGCGCAGTCTGGTCTACAAAGGGATGTTTTTGGCCGAGGACTTAACCACATTTTACCCCGATTTGGTCGATCCACGTTTTCAGAGCAGCTTTGCTCTGTATCACCAACGCTATTCAACCAATACCTTCCCAACCTGGTGGCTAGCGCAGCCGTTTCGAATGGCGGCCCATAACGGCGAAATCAACACCATTAAGGGCAATGAAAACTGGATGAGCTGTCATGAAACACGGTTTGAACATCCGGAACTTGACCCATTCTTGGATGATATTCGCCCAGTGATCGCCACCGGCAGCTCTGATACGGCAGCGCTTGATAATGCCTTTGAGTTGCTGTGTGTCTCAGGTCGTGAACTACCGGTGGTCAAAAGTATTCTCATCCCAGAGGCTTGGACCAGCAATCAACTGATGCGCCAGGAACATAAGGATTTCTACGCCTATTGCAACAGCGTCATGGAACCGTGGGACGGTCCGGCTGCCGTTGCGGCTGCCCACGGCGATTGGGCGCTTTGCGGACTTGACCGCAGTGGTCTGCGCCCGATGCGTTATTCGGTCACTGCCGATGGCTTGTTCATCTGCGGATCAGAGACCGGCATGGTCAGAATGCCAGAGGACCGCATCATCGAGCGTGGCCGCCTGGGACCAGGGGAAATGATTGCCGTGAATTTGGCTGAAGGTCGTCTGTATCACAATGATGAAATCAAGGATTGGTGCGCGCAACAAATGCCAGTGAGTGACTGGGTCGCCAATATCGACCACTTGGACGAGGCCACTCACAATGCAACAGAACCTGAACTATTTGACAGTGAAGAGCTAAGACGGCGCCAAGCGTCTTTTGGCCAATCCCTGGAAGACCTTGAATTAATTCTTCATCCCATGGTTCTGGAGGCGAAGGAATCGATCGGCTCTATGGGGGATGACACGCCGCTGGCTGTGCTCAGCGATCACTATCGCCCCCTCCATCATTTTTTCCGTCAGAACTTCAGTCAAGTCACCAACCCCCCAATTGACAGTCTGCGCGAATACAATGTCATGAGTTTGACGACCCGTTTGGGTAACCTCGGCAATATCTTGATCGACGGCCCCCAGCAGTGCGACATCATGCAACTGAAAAGCCCTGTCTTGACCAATGGGCAATTCGAAGCCGTTTACAAAAAAATGGGGAACAGCGCGGTAGAAATTGACTGCACCATGACAGCTGACACCAGCGGCAACGCCTTCCGCGTTTGCATTGATCGTCTGAAGATTGAGGCCGAGACGGCGGTGCGGGCTGGCAAACTTCACTTAATCCTCAGCGATATGAATGTTGGCACTGACCGCGTTGCTTTGCCAATGATTTTGGCTTGTGGGGCGGTACACAGCCACTTATCTGCCCAGGGCTTAAGAACCTTCACAAGCATTACGGTCCGCAGCGGCGAGTGCATTGACACCCACTATTTTGCCGTTTTGATTGGTGTTGGTGCAACCACCGTCAACGCCTATTTGGCTCAGGAGAGCATTGCGGACCGCTTGCGTCGAGGTCTGATGCCCGACGGAATGACCCTTGAGGCAGCAATGGCGCGCTACAAGGAAGCGATTGATCAAGGCTTGCTGAAAATTATGAGCAAAATGGGCATTGGCGTCATTAGCAGCTACCGCGGCGGCTACAACTTTGAAGCGGTTGGTTTAAGTCGGACACTGGTTGCTGAATTTTTCCCGGGTGTGCCAAGCCGCATCAGCGGCATTGGTCTCAGCGGGATCGAAGGAAAGGTCTTGGAACGTCACGCCCACGCGTTTAACCAAGCCTATGTCACTCTACCCGTTGGTGGCTTTTACCGGTATCGAAAAGGCGGCGAAAGCCACGCTTGGGAATCTGGCCTTATGCACGCCATGCAAAAAGCCGTTCAAACCGACAATTATTCGTTGTTTAAAAAGTACACGGACGGAATCCGCAAACAAGACCCCATTTTCCCGCGCGATTTGCTAGACTTTAAAGCCGCCGGACGGTCACCCATCAAAATTGAGCAAGTAGAAGCAATTACGAGCATTCGTAAGCGTTTTGTAACACCGGGGATGAGCCTCGGCGCCCTCAGCCATGAAGCGCATGGCACACTCAATATTGCCATGAACCGGATTGGGGCGAAGTCGGTCAGCGGTGAGGGTGGTGAAGACCGAGCGCGGTTTAAGCCTTTTGAAAACGGCGACAACGCAAACAGTGCGATTAAGCAAGTGGCCTCCGGGCGGTTTGGGGTGACAGCTGAATACTTGAACCATGCCCGCGAAATCGAAATCAAAATGGCGCAGGGCGCAAAGCCGGGTGAAGGGGGGCAACTGCCTGGCTTCAAAGTTTCGGTGCAAATTTCGAAACTGCGGCACTCAACCCCGGGGGTGACACTGATTTCACCACCGCCTCATCACGACATCTACTCAATCGAAGACCTGGCACAACTCATTTACGATCTTAAGCAGATCAACCCCGAGGCGCGGGTCTGTGTGAAATTGGTGGCTCGTAGCGGTATCGGCACTATTGCTGCTGGCGTTGCCAAGGCGAAAGCAGACGTGATTTTGGTCAGCGGTTTCAATGGTGGTACCGGCGCCTCGCCCCAATCGAGCATTAAATTCGCAGGACTACCTTGGGAGCTCGGTTTAGCAGAGGTGCACCAGGTTTTGACCCTTAATAATCTGCGACAAAACGTTGTCTTGCGCAGCGATGGCGGCATGCGCACAGGCCGTGACATTGTTATGGCGGCCATGCTGGGAGCAGAGGAATTTGGTGTCGGTACCGCCAGTTTGGTCGCCATGGGCTGTATCATGGTCCGCCAATGCCACAGCAACACCTGTCCAGTTGGGGTTTGCACCCAAGATGAGGCATTACGAAAGAAATTTACAGGCACAGCCGACCATGTCGTTAACTTGTTTAGCTTCATTGCCGAAGAAGTCCGAGAAGTTTTGGCAGAACTCGGTTTCTACCGCCTGGAACAGGTGGTCGGTCGCACTGATTTGCTCGCACAGGTAAGTCGTGGGGCAGCGCATCTGGATGATCTGGATCTCAACCCCCTGCTTGTCCAAGCTGACGGTGGCGGAAGTCCGGCGCACTGTGTGTTGGCTGAGGGTGAGCGCAACGCGGTACCAGACACCCTGGACACAACCATCATCAAAGACGCGAAACCACTTTTTGAGCGTGGCGAAAAAATGCAGCTCGAGTACGCGATTGAAAACACCCACCGCACTGTTGGCACCCGGCTCAGCTCTCTCATCACCCAAAAATTTGGTATGAGAGTGCTGAACCCGGGTCACGTGCATGTCCGTTTGCGAGGATCCGCTGGTCAATCTTTGGGTGCATGGGCTGTTCAAGGGGTCAAACTGGAAGTACTCGGCGATGCAAACGACTATGTGGGCAAGGGGCTTAGTGGCGCGACGATCAGCGTTCGTCCCAGCAAACGCAGCCCCATCAAGCATCGCAGCGCCGAAAATACTATCATTGGCAACACCGTCCTGTATGGCGCAACCAGTGGTAAGTTGTTTGCCGCCGGTCAAGCGGGAGAGCGCTTCTGCGTTCGCAACTCAGGGGCGTCAGTTGTCGTCGAGGGCTGCGGCAGTAATGGCTGTGAATACATGACAGGCGGAACTGCGATTATTCTCGGCGATGTCGGCCTTAATTTTGGCGCTGGCATGACAGGCGGCATGGCCTTTGTCTACGACCCTAAAGAACTGTTACCACAAAAAGCCAATCTCGACGGCATCAGCTTGCAGCGCATCGACGTCGATTTCTATGAGCAAATGGCACTGAATCTGATCGAGGAGCACATTGTAGAGACTGGCTCAGAGCACGCGCGGCAACTTCTTAACGACTGGCCGTCAACAAAAGCTGTTATGTGGCAGGTCGTGCCAAATGAGATGATGCATCGCCTTGAACCCCGTACAACGCATGCCCTCGAAGAAGAACGGCAAAAACAGGCTTCGTGATCGAGTGAAACAAAGGGATGCGAGCAAACTGGTTCAATAACGGCCCCAAGTTTGCTTTGCACCCGTGTTACAGAAAGCTCACCACCATCGCGCTTTTCTCAGCCAATGCTCGGCTGTATAATCGCTGCAGATCGGCGAAATCGTGCATCACGGTTTCGGACGCCCATTCCGGCTCCTGATTGACCCAATCGGCTTGATAAACGCCAGCATCCTTTAAGGACTGATAATCCAGCGCCACCGGCAATTCTTCGGCTCTTATTTTTCTGATCGCGTCGTGGATTCTGACAATGTCGGGGGGCATGCTAAAGGCAATAAAAGCAGCGGCTTCATCATCTTCTTCAAACCAGTTAACGCCAACAATGGCTTCACTAAGCGCATTGCCCTCGATTGGCTGGGCTGTGGTTCGCTCGCAAAGCAAATAGTGCAGTATGTCCCATGAATCATCGATGTACAAAACGTTATCGGGCCGCCGAATTTCCTCCGCATTCAGCGCATCAATCAGCCTGTCTTCCGACCAAGATTGCCAGTCCTTAATCCTGTTCACATCGATCAGCAAATAGGCTGCCTTCATTTTTCCTTAGCCCCTTGAACACATATTATGCGCCACGTTATATAGCGGGAGATTCGCCGATGAAACTGCAAATAAAAGGCGCCGGAACCCATGCGCACTCTTTATCACCAAGTGTTAGCCCCCTCGTGCCGAGCCGTACGCATCATGCTGGGCGAAAAGCGGCTAGAGTGCCAATTGGAAAATGCAGAAAATGAGCAAGAGACTCCCGTATTAATCGAGGAAAACCAGGCGCTGATTTCTAACGCTCTGGTCATTGCAGAATATTTAAACGAAACCTACCCAGATCCTGACCTCTTCGGGCATGAGCCGCTGGTACGTGTCGATGTTCGCAGGATTGGGCACTACATCGTGCACGATATCGACCGAGCTGTCACCCAACCGCTGCTCCAAAATAAACTATATGGTAACCTTCGAGGAACGATGGCCTCCCCCAATGCCATTGCCAGTGCTAGAGTTGCGCTGACCAGTTTTATGCAATATCTCGCCATGCTTGATGACACCAACAATTGGTTGGCTGGTCCAAGCTTTTCAGTGGTCGATATTTTCGCGGCAGCACATATTTCAACTCTGGATTTTATTGGCGCAATCGACTGGAAACAGCATATCGCGGTGCAACGATGGTACCGGCGGGTAAAGAGTCGGCGCTCACTGACAGGCGTTTTGAGGGATATAGTTGATGGCATTGATCCACCGAAGCATTACGCAGACCCCGATTTTTGATCGAACGTCTCATCAGCAAAACCATCAACCCGTCATTGCCACAAATTGATAGGACGCGCCCGATGCGTGAAAATCAAAGCTTGTTGATTTTTGGACTTGGGTTTAGTGGTCGAGCGGTCGCACGATTGGCGCTGCACGCTGGCTGGCAGGTGACAGCGACGGTTCGGTCAACCGACAAAGCCATAGCCGTCAAAGCTCAATGCCCAGAAATAACCTGTTTGCCCCTGGATGACGACGGATCGCTAGACGCTCTTGCAACGGCCACGGGACAAGCGAGCCATATTTTAATGGCCGCACCAACCGCTGAACAGAGTGACGGCCACCATGCCGATCCCTTCCTCAGTATTGCCGAGCGCGACTGGTTCTCTGGCGACTGCTGGCTGGGCTATTTGAGTACCACGGTTGTATATGGCGACTGGGCGGGACGCTGGGTTACCGAGAGCAGTGAAACGAGAAGCCAAAGCGTCCGAGGACGGCGGCGGATCGCAGCCGAAGCACAATGGTCAGCTCTGGATGCGAAGGTGCATATCTTTCGACTGGCGGGCATCTATGGCCCTGGACGCAATGCGCTGGAAACGGTTCGAGATGGCCGTGCTCGGATCATCGATAAACCTGGTCAGGTTTTTAGTCGCATCCACGTGGACGATATCGCGCAGATTGTTTGGGCAAGCATGCAGGCGCCCACCGCGATCTCTGGCGGTCCCGAAATTTATAATGTTTGCGATGATTACCCATGCGAGCCAGGCGAAGTCATTCGCTACGCTTGCCAGTTGCTTGGCGTCAATCCACCACTATCCGTCGCCTTTCAAGATGCCGGACTATCGGCAATGGGCCGCAGCTTTTATGAAGACAACAAGCGAGTTTCAAACGCCAAAGCAAAGCGACTGATTGGCGGCGGCATGCTGTTCCCGACATATAAAGAAGGCTTGAACGCAGAATTCAAACAGCTCGCAAAAGAAGACTGATTCCTAAGCACGGGCATTGAGCCGCTGTCAGCCAAGCCCGCAAACAAGTCAAACCTCAAAGCCTGCCCGGATGGCTAAATGAATTAATTCAGCCTCCACCACCGCCAAATCGCTCTCTCGGGACAAACGATGCCCTGCGTCTTTGATGATCTTCAGATAGACGTCTGCTGCTGACAGCGCCTCCATGGTTTGCATTGCCGTCGACAAAGGGACGTCGGCATCGAGCAAACCATGCACCAGCGTCACAGGCCCTTCGAACGCGATACCATCTGGCAAGACCAAGCAATCGGCGCCATCGTCTAGCAAATGCTGAGTCACGAGATAGGGTTCGTCGCTGTAGGTCGTGGGTTGGGCGATATAACCCTGGTCCCGAAGCTGCTCTCGCTCACCTTTCGATAAAGTTGGCAGCATTAAATCTTGCGTGAAGTCCGCCGCCGCGGCGAGGCCAAGTAAGGCTTTCACACGAGCCGAACGGGCGATAGCCGCCCGCAGCATAATCCAACCCCCCATGCTTGAGCCCACCAAAATCAACGGTCCATCCGTGACCTGGTCGATCACGTCCAAAACATTGTTTGTCCACCGGCTGATGCTGCCAGCCAGAAAATCACCTGGGCTTTCACCGTGCGCATGATAATCCAGCCGTACTGAACCCCAGCCTTTGCGTTGACAAACCACCTCAACATGGATGGCTTTTCCACCGGATCGATCCGAGCGATATCCAGGCAAAAAGACAATTGTTGGCGCCCCTGCGCTGGCGGGATTGAGTTTATTGAGCACGAGTGCATCGCCGTGAGCACCATTGAGGATCAAACGTTCAGATTCGAGCATTACATGCCGCCTTTTTGGTGTGAACTCAGGATCAGTAACAGTTGTCAAAGTCTCGACGATTTTTACCATCAATATTGTTGAGACCAGACAAACTTTGACGGATCTGTCTACAGTCGCATATACAACAAGAGAATATTGGAAAACTAGGTGAGTGACGACAATTATATGTGGTCAAAGTCCAATCAACCCACGATGGCTTTTCACGCTGAGAATGATACGTCAGGCGTGGCAAGTGGTACCCATGGGCAATCTGGGTTCCACCCCGCGCCTAAGCCCTTGGGCAAGCCGGGACCTTCGGAAGACAATGCCGATGCAGGGGCACTCACGCAAATTGTCCCCCACATGGAAAGTGGCCCAATTGCCCGATTTGCCGCTGACATCGCTTTGACAGTGAACCGCTTGGGCGGTGACAGCCGGGTGATAAGTGCGGGTGGCCGCTTTGCGCAAGAGGTCGAAAACGCAAATGTCATGCACGAAACGATGACGTTCCAAGCTAGCGGCCCACTTGGCTTTGGCGGCTCATCCAATCGGCTCAGCAAGGTACTTGATAAATGGAGTGTGCGTTTGGTGCACAGCCATGGTAGCCTGGCAGCCCAACAGGTGTTTTCTGCCCTGAGTAAAAAGCCGATCCCGCACGTCGCAAGTTTGTACCGCTTGCCGGACAGCGATCAGGCCAATGATCGCAACAGCCAAGCAATTTTAGCGGCCGACAGAGTGATTGTTGCGAGCCAATTCCTGAAGTCTTGTCTTGTCCGCGGCAATCCAGCCGCGGCGGAAAAAATTTCGGTCATCCCGCCGGGGATGGCCATCAACGCTGTCCATCCAAGCGTTGTAACCGCTGCCCGTTTGAGCCGTTTGGTGCGAGCCATTGATATCACGACCGACGCATCGGTCATCCTGTTCCCAGCCGCTGTAAAGCCAAACGCCGGACACGATATTTTGTTGACTGCTCTTTCTCAAATGATGGAAACGCCTTGGGTTTGTTTGTTTGCCACCATCGGGCCTGGTGAGCGAAAAACACGGCAACAAATTCAAAACCGAATTGAGCAACTTGGGTTACAAAACAGAGTGCAATTTATCGATAACTGTGACGATCCGGCCAGCCTGTACAAACTGTCGACGGTTGTCGTTTCGAGTGTTACAGGCGACTTAGCGTTTGACTACGCCGCAGCCGAAGCGCAAGCGGCCGGTAAAATGGTGCTGGTGCCGAACAGTGGTGGGAGCCAAGACCAGGTCACCGCAGGTACCGATGGAGCGATTTTCGAGACTGCCGATGCAGAGACATTGGGCATGGCTTTGCGCTGGTCGCTCACTTTAGCCCCAGATGTTCGGGCGTCGATTGAACACGCAGCCACAGCGCGCGCCTACAAAACATACAAGCGCGAAGAAGCAATCAAAAGCGTCTTCAGCGTCTACGACAGCCTACTTGGCTAAGCCGTGTTGAGTTAGCAATAGCGCTACTGGCCTTTGTATTGAGCATCAGAGCGGTCATCATGGGCAAAACCAATCGGCAAGAGGCTCTCAATTTCGGTCAAGTGTGTCGATGTCAGGGGCCGCCGCACAGCCTCAAGGACATCCAATGCGGTGTGTTTGATACCATCGAAGCTGCCAAGCCAGCTGCACTCCAGCCAATGTCACGGGCAGCGGAATGCGGGCAAATACTCACCAATGACACGCTCACTGTCTCCACCAGCGTAAAGACTTGCCGTATTTAAATGGTCAACACCCAAGTCATAACAAGCCGCCAGAACCGCCAAACATCCTTGATGATCAATCGGTCCATAAAAGTCACCCAAGCTCATGGCACCATAGCCAGCACCGCTCACTTTTTTACAAATATTTCTGAATTCTCGATGCATGGTGATGATTTGTCAGTTCTGCCTTGAAGTTGCTGTGCCTCGACATTGATTTGTCAGCCACCTAAGCGAAAGTGGCAATCACAAATTTCTCTCCCCAAAAGAATCACTATGCGATCAGATTTCATAAACAGTTTCCGTCAAGACTGGCTAGGTAACATACGGGGCGATTTGCTCGCCGGCTTGGTTGTCGCGCTAGCACTTATTCCCGAAGCGATTGCTTTTTCCATCATTGCCGGCGTGGACCCAAAAGTCGGGCTGTACGCCAGTTTCTCCATTGCCGTGTTGACAGCAATCACAGGCGGCAGACCAGGTATGATTAGTGCTGCCACAGCCGCAACAGCCGTGCTGATGATTAGCCTGGTTCGCGATCACGACAATGGCTTGCAGTTGCTTTTCGCTGCCACGATTTTGGCAGGCATACTGCAAATTGCGATGGGGCTTCTGAAACTGGGTAATTTGATGCGGTTTGTCAGCCGCAGCGTTCTAACAGGCTTTGTGAACGCCTTGGCTATCTTGATATTTCTCGCGCAGCTACCTGAAATACTGCCCTCAGAAGTGCCTGGGTTTTTAGACGCGCTGCTACATTCAGCGCATATCGGACACGACGTCAGCGCCGTTTGGCTGACATGGGGCATGATCGCTGGCGGCCTCGCGATTATCTATCTCTTCCCAAAGCTGACGTCCTTGGTGCCATCCCCGCTGGTCTGTATTTTGGTCTTAAGCACTGTAGCAGTGTTATTTCAATGGGATGTACGTACCGTTTCAGACTTGGGTGAGTTACCCGATGGATTGCCATTTTTCATGCTGCCACAAGTGCCGTTAACTTTCGAAACCCTCAGCATCATTTTCCCTTATTCATTGGCGATAGCGGTCGTTGGCTTGCTTGAAAGTCTGATGACCACCAGCATCATCGATGAACTCACAGACACAAAGGGCAACAAAAACCAAGAATGCATTGGTCAAGGCATTGCCAACACGGCAACAGGCTTCATTGGCGGTATGGCCGGCTGTGCCATGATCGGTCAAAGCGTGATCAACGTAAAATCCGGCGGGCGCGGCCGGTTGAGCTGCTTTGCGGCTGGGATTTTGCTGTTAATCTTTATCGTACCGTTGAACAAATGGGTGGGCCTGATTCCAATGCCCGCCCTTGTAGCGATCATGATTATGGTCAGTATTGGCACATTCAGCTGGTCGAGCGTCGGTAATTTGTTCCGTCACCCGCGAAGCTCGAGCGTCGTGATGCTCGCGACAGTCTTCACAGTTGTCATCACCCATAACTTAGCCATTGGTGTGCTCGTCGGCGTCCTGTTAAGCAGTCTATTTTTTGCTGGTAAGATCGCCCAGATTTTCAGTGTTACGAGCGAGGGGAGCACCAATGGTCGCAGCCGCACCTATTACGTCCGTGGCCAACTGTTCTTTGCAAGCGTTGAAGATTTCACCGCAAGTTTCGATTTTAAAGAAGCGCTGAACACCGTTAAAATTGACATCAGTCACGCGCATATTTGGGACATCAGTAGCGTTCAAGCATTGGATTCCGTCGTATTGAAGTTTAGACGTGAAGGGGCCGAGGTCCAGGTTGTCGGTCTCAATAAAGCGAGTAAAACCCTTGTCGACACACTGGGGGAGGCAGACAAGCCCAGGACACTGAAACCAGCTGGAGAGCACTAGCCTATGTCTGATCACGATCGAATCGTCGCTTTTGTTGATACCAGCCAATACGCTGAGAGCGTCTGCGATTACGCCATTTGGTTGGCAGGGAAGCATGATGACTTGACCCTTGAGCTTGTTCACGTTCTTGATCAGCCTAAGCGACCTGAGACAAATATGAGCGGTACAATTGGCCTGGGCGCTCGCACGAACTTACTGGAAAAACTGGCTGAGCTTGATGCTGAGCGCGCCAAAATCGCACAAGCGCAAGGCCGAGCCATTTTGGAAGATGCGAGCTACCGACTGACAAGCACGGCGCC
>CAXBRM010000026.1:0-16604 GCA_963978305.1 uncultured Rhodospirillales bacterium | reverse complement strand
TACTGTCGTTCGAATTCAGGACATCCGGCACCTCAGCCGCCGAGCTGGTCTCATTACCTTCGTCGCCTTCGTTGCCGTCGTTTGCGCTGGGTCTTGTGCCAACGATGACGTCCGGCCCGACGAGCTCGTCGCCCTCATTCCCTTCGTTGCCGTCGTTCGAATTCAGGACATCCGGCACCTCAGCCACCGAGCTGGTCTCATTGCCCTCGTCGCCTTCGTTGCCGTCGTTTGCGCTGGGTCTTGTGCCAACAATGACGTCTGGCCCGACGAGCTCGTCGCCCTCATTGCCCTCGTTGCCGTTATTGTTCTCGTTTCTCTCATTACTGTCGTTCGAATTCAGGACATCCGGCACCTCAGCCGCCGAGCTGGTCTCATTGCCCTCATTCCCTTCGTTGCCGTCGTTCGAAGACTGACTGGCTGGAATAACAAAGTTATCGACCAGGCCACCGACATTGACAGTGATCCTCTGGCTGCCGTCGTCAAAGTTGGTCTGGATCGCCGTGCCATTGCCGTCTGCCGTGGTGGTGGTTACCGTGCTCGGCGTGACATCGTCTGCAGCGACCGCCGCGGTTGACTGGTTGACCGCCTCGGCAACATCTTCGGCATCAAAGCTGCTGGTGACGGTGAAGCCATTCCTGTCGTCGACCTCTGAGACGTTAATTTCATCAACACCGCCACCATTTATGGCATTATAATTGGCGCCATTGTCGATGACGATGGTTGTGCCCGCGCCATCAGCATTAATGACGACGTTGCCATTTGCGTCGCGCTCAAACGTGGTGTCGTTGGCATTGACAATGTTGACGGTATCGTCGTCGTCACAAGTAGTGTCCTCGCCATTGTCAATGACTGTCACTGCCCCCGAAACAGTGCTTGCATCGATGGTCGTCGTATCGTTGCCAGCGCCACCGTTGACCGTGACATTGGCGTTGACGACGCTGCCATCCGGACTGCCAACATAGACTTGGTTGTCAGCCGCGCCCAAATTAAGCGTCACCTGATCAAGAAAATATGGGTTTAGAACAGGCACGTGATCGGCAACCGCTTCTTTGGGGCTGTATCCTTGATTTTCTGTGGGAATCTTTAACGAAACAAGTATCGGGGTCGCGTTGTTGCCATGATACATATCAGTCGATTCGAAAATATCACCCAGCTGACCAGCATGGCCACTCAAGTCGTAAACGTACACAGCCAGTTGGGCACAGGTGAAATCTTCAACGGCATAATCAAAGGTTGCCCCTTCATCTGCCATTCCTTTGATATGTGCGTATATTACCTCAAACTGTTCCTTGGTCACCGGCACACGTCGGGAGACGAACTGTTTTGGATTGCCATCGTCATCGACCAGATGTTCAATCTGGATCACACCGTCTTCTGAGTCCGGCCAACCAGCAACCAGACTGCCGCTGGCAATGCCAGTCCCGCTTGTGTTGCCCACATTATTGGCACCAATTGTGGTTGCCGTAAAATTTGCGTCCATGGTGTTGACGAAGGTCACGTTCACATGCCCAACACCGTCTGGGAAAATGTTAAACTGGATGTAGTAACCCGGCTGTTCATCAGACGGCTGTTCATCAGACGGCTGCTCAGCTCCTTGCTGCATACCCTCCGGCCCGACGATATTTGCCGTCGTGCCGTCGCCTGTGAACGCACCTTGGTCAAAGATGGCAAAGAACTCACTGGTCACATCGCGCACCCTGTTGGCCAACATAGTGAAAAACGTTTCTGGCGATCTGACCTCATTGTTAAAGGCGTCGCGTAGATGAAAGCTAACGAATGTCACCGGAATATTCTCAGCCTGCCAGCTGGCATCATTAGCTTCTGGATGGAGAGTACCATCTTGCCGAAAGATAAGTTGAGAGAGTTCCGGGACCGCTAAAGTCCACATGTCCAAATTGTGTTGGACAAACTCTTGGCCAGGCAATGAAGACAACGAGGTCGATAAAGTTGACAAAGCCAACGAGGCTGGTAAAGGCAGAGGCGAAGAAATCAACGAGGCTGGTAAAGGCGACGAGGACATCGTGCCGCCCTCCACCAAGTTCTGCCAAATTTCTGCTTGTTTTTCGGGGTCGTCCGCGTGGGCCGAGAGCACGGCTTCTGGGGCCCAGGCAATTTTGGGGATTTCGTTGTCTTTGTAGACGTCATTGTGGTATTTTTGGATTGTCCGGACGTCCAACTCGACATCGGCGCTTCCGCTACCGTTGTTTTTTTCATTAAACTGAATTTGCCGAGCGGCAAAATCGGCCTGCATCAGGTCAACAGAAAGTTTATCCCAATTGACAGTCTCGCGGCCAAGGTCGCGGGCGACTCTATCGGCGTAAGTGCGAGCCGCGGAGCCGGCAAAGCGGTTGTCCTCGACGACGCCCAGCGCCATGACGGCGTACGGATAGCCTTTGTCCACCAAAAAGTTGTAGTAGCCGTGGGGGTCCCGGCTCTCGGCCAACTCTGCCAGGGTGTTCATGTCGTCAATGGTCAACTCTTCCATGGTTTAGTCCTCTCTGGTTTTGAGCCACTGCCAGTCGCGTTCGCGCTGCTGCTCATAGGTTTCGTGATTGTCCGCCATGGCCTGCCGGACCTGGCGGTATTCTTCGTCGTTGACGGGAAAGGTCACCAGCACACGATCGGCAGCTGGCGGGGTGCCGTAGCTGTCGATCATTTGATCGATGCGCGCATTGACGCCGGCACGGATTTTCTGCCATTCCTGCTTGTAGTGAACCGCAAATAGAACTTCGACGCGGAACCGGCGGTGTGCATAAAGCAGCGTGCAAGCGGACAACACAAAGCGCCGCCTGCAACCCATTGAGATGGGGTAGCCCTGGGCATCGGTGCCGCCATATATATCGCTGTCGCTCGACTGGCTGTGGTAGGGTTCCGGCGGATCGTCAAGAAGCAAAGCAATGCCCAGTGGGTCGAGGTCGGGCACCTGGTCAAAGCCGACTGCGTCGGTCAGCGGGCCAAACGGCACATCGATCCGCCAACGCTGGCGGACAAGCTTGTCAAGGTATTCCTGCCACCGTTCCTCCGTCACGCAGGGGAATGCCTGCGGCGGGTCCGAGGGCCAACAACCCTCTGGCCGCGGTCGCGCCAAGCTGAAAGTCAACCGCGTTCCCCAGGGGCGATTATAGGGAAAGTCAAAATATTTATCGCTGACGTTCGCCCTGGTTTGCCAGTCAGGGTATCGGTAAAGGAAACGATAGCCCGACGGCTCCAGGTCGTTGCCGGTATGCCCATCAACCTGGAGGTAGCCGTTCAGTGCCTCCATCGGCAGGCGCAGCCCTGTGTCATTCAAGTCAACGTCGATGTCGACCGGGGCCGTGCCGACGCCGATGGTGAAATCGTTTTCATGGAATGCGAAGGGCGACGGCTGCGAAGCAGAACCCTCGGCCGGCATCTTCCGTCCCCATGTCAATGCGAGCAGGCCGGCAACCACAATGCCAACGGCGGCCAATAGGCCGATCTTGTTTGTTTTCAAAATTCTGTGCATTCGCTTCATACCCAAGTGAACGGCACCGCCGTAAAAACGAACCATTCAGACTTTTCGCGATGCCACCAAGACGACAGACATACCACTGTATCGGATTTAAGGCAATGTCAATACAACTTATGGTAAAAGCTGTGTCAAATGGGTGTGTGGTTGGCTCGCCTGGCGTCTACGCTTTTACCTGGGACAAATTAAAGCTGATGATGACGCGGTCTGCGTCGGCGCCCTGTTGTTCGCACAGGTTGGGATCGACGCCATGGTACAACCAGCTGGGGAAAATGATCATTTTGCCGGGTCGCGGCACAAAGCGGACTTTGGTCCAGTTTTCCTGTGATCGCTTCTGGTCCGGCTTAAAGCTTGGTTGGTTCATGATGTGCACGGTCCGCCGATCGGTGAACTCAATGTCGCCAGCGTTCTCGGGTGTTTGGATATAATAGACGCCGCTCCAGTAACAGCCGGGGTGGACATGGACCTTGTTGGAGCTGCCTGGCGGATTGATGATCGACCACATGGTGGTGACTTTGAGGGTTTTGCGGTGATCATAGCCCAAGGTCTCGGAAATCCGCCGACCCGCCTGATGTATCCTTTGTGTCAGAGGGTCGAACGCAGGTTGTTGATGCAAAAAATTTTTGCTGTGCCAGCCACCGAGCCCACGGAAATTAGAGCGAAAGATGCCTTTCTCATCCTGATTATGGATGGTCCTGATTTGCTGGAGCAGATGTCGGTTCAACGCCTCAGGATTGGGGACTTTGGTGCTGAAGATCAGGGTCGGGAAGTATGCCTCTTTCGTAAACGTATCTTCGCCTATATTTGTGAGCAAATCGTCGGCCTGTGCGGACATCGCTTTTTCTCTCCTTTAACAAATTTGATTGGATTTCAGGGCCGTCGAGGGCTGAACCAAAACAAGAAATAACGCATATTTGATTAAAATTCTAAAGATATTTTTAATTTTATATCAGTAAGATGGCAAATCCATGGTCTGATGTGTCATTGACGAGCCAACGGTGGAAGCAGGGTAAGCGGGATGCGGAGTCAGCGGGATGCGGGGTTGGGGGGTCAAAGCAAGCCCAAGAGATACAGGATGTCGACTTTGTTTTGCAGGATCGTCCGTGTGCCCTGCACAATCTCGATCTGAAGCGCGTAGCGGCTTAACTTCGTGGCATTGATGTCATCAACGGTTGCTCTGCCAGCCTCCAGCAGCGTGGTCATATAGGCGGATTTGTCAGCCTCGAGCGCTGCAAGATGCTTGAGGTGATCTTGGTAGCGGCTTTCGGTTTCAATGCGCAGCCAGCGGTCACGAATGTCGTTTTCCGTGTTTTCAATGGCCAGATTAAGTGCTCGCAGGGCAAGCTGGCTTGCCAGGCGCGCCGTTTCTTTCTGGGCCAATGCGCGTCCGCCGTTGAAAATCGGCACGCTAAGCTGAAACCCCAAGCGATTGTCGGCCGAATTGCGGCTTGATACGCGATTATCGGCATTGCCGATCACGCCAAAGGTTTGCTGATCTGAGGCGCCAAAGGTGGAACTGGCCGTCCAGGAAAGGCTTGGCAACGTCGCGCGAGCGATCGCCATCATGCCGTATTGGCTCGCGCGCCATTGTGTTTTGGCGATCAGGACCTCAATGTTGTTGTCGCGGGCAAATAAAAGCGCAGCGTTCATTTGGTTTGGCAGAAACGACCAGATGTCCCGCACATGCTCGGCCCCGACCGCAACAGTGTCTTGGTAGGTGAGCGCGGCCAGGTTCCGGACCGCCAGGGCCCACTGATGTTCTGCGCTCAGCAGATCTTTGACCGAGCGACCGTATTGCAGTTCTGCCGAAACAATCGCGAAGGCGTCAAGGTTGCCGGCGTCAAACTGCATACGGGAAAGCCGAAGCGTATTGAGTAAATCGTCAGATTGCCTGCGGTAAATATCGATCAGTTGTTGCGCGGTCAGGGCGTCGACGTATGCGCTCAGGATCAGGCGTTTTTGGTCCAGTTCAATTTGGGTCAATGCCAACCAGGCGGCTTGGACTTTCCAATGCTCTTCATTAAGTTCGGCGTCGTGTTTGCCGAATTGAAAGATTGGCTGGCTGACGTTGAGTGTCATTTGCCGATCGAAGGTCAACGCGGCGTTTTGATCTGGCTGGCCGGAAGACGCGCCGCTTATGCCGGGTTGCGCGATAAAACTGCTACCCAGCGTTAAGGTGACGACCGGCCAGGCTTCGCCCGCCCTGGCTCGCAGCGCAGTGTTGGCCTGTTGACCAACGAGTTCAGCTCTCAAGTAAGCCTCATTCCGCGCTAGCGCGCGCTGGTAGAGGTCCGCCAGTGGTTGTGCTTGAATCGATCCAGCCAGGGCGAGAACCAGAAGTGCCACAAAAAGTCTACACACCAAAAATGTCCACGTGCAACTCAAAGCTGAGCTGGCCATTGTCAGGGTCTGTTACGTTCACGCTGATTTCAACATCGTCTGACGCGGTCCCAGATAAAAGGCCATTCTCGGTTAACTCATATCCATCGGGGAGTGTCGTGGAGGTCGTGAACACCAAAACATCACCATCTTCGTCCTCAACAATCGACGTCAAATCGAATGTAAATGGGTTGCCGGGTAGAATTAAATTGCCCCCCTGGGATGAGAAAACATAGGGTTCGCTGACCGTCGAGATGAGCGATGGCGCATCGTTCGTGTTTTCGATGGTCAATTGGAAAATCGTGGATGTTGTCTGTCCTGCTTCATCAGTGGCGATCACCGTCACACCGTGAACCCCCGCTTTGCTCGGCGTCCCTGAAATCCGAGCCAGCGCGCTGTCGAAGACTAACCCGGGTGGCAAATTCTTGACGCTGAGTGCCAGCGCATTGCCATCATCACGAAAAGTGCTGGATGGAATCAGCAATTCATAAGGGCTTCCTTCGATTGCCACCTGCGCGTCGATGCCCATGTTGACGGCTGGGGGTTCGTCTTTATCGTCGCTGGCAAAGGCGAACAGATCCCTCAGTGCAAAGGCGCCAACTCCAGCCAAGGTTGCGCCCGCTGAGATTAACACTGGCGGTGATACCAGCAGGTCCAACCCCTCTGCGAAAAGTGACTGGGCAGCATCAGGCTCACGCAGCGCTTGCCCTTTAGAAGGCCAAAAGGACTGAAAACCATAGGCGGCATCAGCGGAGGCCGTCGACATTTTCTGCCAGGTGAGCGTGTCGAGCAGCCTGTCTTCGACAAAGATTCTGCCATCAACCAAGGTAAACTCGTGGCTTTTCAGTAGGATCAATTTGCCGTTGGTTAAGACAATCCGCATGTCGCCATCGCTGGTTAATCCATAGCTCAAATAGCTCACGGGGATTAAATCGGCATGACCAGGAATGGTGGCCAGCATGCTGGCACCCGGTGCAAGCAACAGCGGTAAGCCGCGCTTGCTCTGCAAAGTTATCAAGCCACTAAGTGATTTCAACATCGCATAATATTCTACTAAGGCTTTGGTAATTTCGTACTCCCGACCATTGGAAATCTGTGGAAATATCCCAATTTAAATTAAAATATATTGAGATTTGAGTGATTTGCCGATAAGGCGAAACGGGCCTGCATATCTGATTGTGCAGAACGATTTGTGCGGTCGCCGGGTGCGAGCGCGCTGTATCATTTGCCTTTGAATGGGTCGAGGGTTTTCCTTGAGCGTTGGCTGAGCAGCACCAGGAGTTGGAAAGACGTGAGTGTATGAAATTATCATCTGAAGCATTTGCGCAAAGTCATCATTTTATTGTGTTTATTTTTGTTTTGAGCGTCTTTGTGAACCTGTTAATGCTGACGGGCCCTTTGTTCATGATGCAGATTTATGATCGCGTTTTAGGCTCAGGCTCCGTTGAAACCTTAACGGCTCTGTTCGTGTTGGTTTTGGGGCTTTATCTGGTGATGTGGCTGATTGATTACTCGCGGGGTCGGCTGTTGGCTCGGTTGGGTTCAAGAGTTACGGAACGCTTAGACCGGCGTGTGTTTGACGGCCTGATCAGGGGTCGTTCCACCCAGAATATGCGTTCTGATCAGCTTGGTGACTTAGAAACAGTTCAGTCTGTTTTTGCCGCCCCGCTGTTGCTAGCCCTATGCGATATTCCTTGGACGCCGTTTTTTTTCATTGCGATTTTCTTGCTCCACCCTGTGCTTGGTTGGCTGGCACTGGCAGGAGCTGGCACGCTGGTATTCATCACCATTTTAACTCAGTTATTTTCCCACCGGCACAGCCGCGCCTCATCTTTGGAAACCTCAAAATCAACTGCGTTTGCACAGTCGAGTATCGCCGCATTCCCGATTATCCTTACGCAAGGAATGCTGCATAGAGTTCGTGAACGGTGGATTAAATTACGTCGCCGATCCAATGACAATAAAATGGGCTCAAGCGACGTTACAGGTTTTTTCTCGTCTTTTTCAAAGTCATTTCGGCTGTTTTTGCAATCGGCGATGTTGGCAGCAGGTGCCTACCTTGTCCTTCGTGGTGAGATGACAGGGGGGGCGATCATTGCAGGATCAATTCTATTGGGGCGTGGGCTGCAACCGTTAGAGCAAGTGTTGACGGGATGGCCACGGCTTCAAAACGGATGGCGGAGTTGGCGCTCGCTCGCCAGGTTGGTTGGATTGCGATTGTCGAAGCATGAAAATAAACTCAAAATTGTGACGCCAAGCGCTCGTTTAACGGTTAATGGGGTTGCCGTCGTACCGCCAAAATCAGAGGCTCCAGTGCTTAAACAGGTCACTTTTGATCTCAAGTCTGGCGACGTTCTTGGGGTGATCGGTGCCTCAGGGTCAGGCAAGTCTTCTCTTGCGCGTGTTATGGTTGGGCTCTGGTCGCCTGCAGTTGGTGAGGTAAAACTCAGTGGCGCCTTGATCGGTCAGTATGACGACAATCAACTAGGGGATTTGATCGGCTATTTACCGCAGGATGTGATTTTGTTGCCAGGCACCATCGCCGACAACATTGCCAGAATGGACGCGCAGCCAGATGATTTTGACGTCCAAAAAGCCGCACAAAGAGCGGGTGTTCACGATCTGATCAAATCGTTGCCGGAAGGATATAACACCGTCTTGGAAGATGCGGGCTCGAATTTATCAGGGGGGCAGAGACAAAGGATCGCCTTAGCCCGAGCCTTTTATGGCAATCCATTAATTTATGTTCTGGATGAGCCCAATTCGGCGCTCGATTCTGACGGGGTCAATGCGTTGAACAGCGCGATTCATGATATCGCCCGATCTGGCGGGATTGTCGTGTTGATGACGCACCGACCCACAGCGATCACGCACTGCACGAAATTGTTAATTCTCCGCGATGGCCAGATGGTTGCATACGGGCCGAAAGACGAGGTGTTGAAAAAGCACATCAACCGCAGCAAAGCCGCAGGAACCGTGGGGGCTGAAGTAAGTGCTTGAGCAATCGAGATGGCATGGGACTTTTGCGTTTGTTTTGGGTTTGCTCGCAATCTGCGTGCTGGTGGCAACGTTGGGTATATGGGGCACTCAAGCACAAATCTCCGGCGCTGTGATCGCATCAGGAATTGTTGAAGTTGAAAGCAATACGCAGGTTGTCCAAGCGCCTGAAGCGGGAGTGGTAAAATCAATCCTGGTCGACGACGGGGATTTTGTCTCAAAAGGCGAGATTATCTTAATTCTGGATGAGGCAGACTTGATTTCAGAACAGGCAATTCTGTCTGCCCGCAATAGCGATATAACAGCCCAGATCGAGAGGTTACAGGCTGAACGAGATGACCAGGATTTCACCGCTGTTTCGAACGTGGATAACAGTTCAAGTGCTGCCGACGATTCGGTGCGCAGAGGCGAAAAGCATCTGTTCGACGCACGATACCAGAATTACCTAAAAGAACTCGAAATTCTGGATGAGAAAATTCAACAAGCCGTAGAGCAGATATCAGGCATAGACGCACAACAAGACGCGACATTGCAGCAAATTGCTATCTCAGAAGAAGAAATTGCGACGTCGCGCCAGCTATTTGAAAACCATTTGATCAAAGCCACAACCCTGCGAGCACAGGAAAGCGGTCTGGCGAAACTCCAGGGTGAGTTAGGCAGCTTAGCGTCTCAGCGTGCTCTTTTGTTGAGCACCATTGCTGCTTTTGAGCTTGATAAAGTTCGCCTTGCGGCGCTCAGGCGGGAAAATGTAATGGTTGAACTTCGAAAACTTGAAGGAGAACTTACGGAATTAACCGAACGATTGGACAATGTTGAGCGAAAATTGACACGGCTGCATATAGCATCACCGGTTGAGGGCATTGTCTTTGGCTTAACGTTGTCTGGCGAGCAGGCTGTTGTGCTCGTAGGCGACCCGCTGATGTATATCGTGCCCCAAAATCAGCCACTGCGGATCGCCGCCGCCATCAATGCTGCTGATGTTGACCAAGCCAGAGTGGGTCAGCTTGTTTCCATCAAATTCAGTTCGCTGGACCAGAATCATACCCCAGACGTGACCGGCCGGCTGGAAACAATTGCCGCCGATAGCGCAATCAACGAAGGCACCGGCCTACCTAGCTATGATGTGCTTATCTCTGTCTCTGAGGTAGAATTAGAAAAACTGGGTGATCAAAAGGTATTGCCGGGGATGCCAGCAGAAGCATTTATTCGCACCGGAGAGCGGTCACCGCTAAGTTATCTCACGAAGCCACTGGCAGACCATTTCAGGCGTGCTTTCCGGGAAAACTGAGACTGGCCATCAGTGGGCTAATGAACACCATAACAACAAGCAGCGCTTTTGCGAGCTGCCTTTGGAACTGTATGGCAAATAAAGTGTTTATTGACAATATTTTAACATCAAAAAATGAATGCTCTCGGAACTTTTAAGATGTTAAAATGGTGCTGGCTGCGGGACTCGAACTCGCGACCTGATGATTACAAATCAACTGCTCTACCAACTGAGCTAAGCCAGCACGACGTTTCGGCTGCGTTGATGTCTGCCTACCGAATGGAGCGGGGATATAACACCTGAGTCATAAAGGTCCAATCCTAATCTTTGATATCGGATAAACGCTGTGCTCAATGCGTAAAGGCTTGGCGCCAAACTAAGCAAGATAGCTGGGCAGAGTGCCTTGTTCGTTTTTATCCAATCGGGTCAAAAATGCAATTTCTACGCGCATAAGATCCCGGTTGAGCGCATAAAGTCATTTTTTTGCGACATGGCCTAATCAGCCACGCTCAAACCATCATTATAAAGACTTATTGTTTGTGCGATCAGCCAAAATAATGAACAAGCCTGCGCTCGTCCCGCGACGCTTCCATCAGCAAAGAGCGCGCCCGTAATGAAAATTAGAATAGGCTCCCGTTGGCCATCGTCTGTGGGAAGCTGGGGTAGGAATCATGAGCGTTGTGCTGACAGTGAAGTGCAAAATTGCACTCGCGATTGCTGTTGTGCGTTGGATCGGTGCACCAGCTTGGGCACAAATTGATGACCTGATGACATTTTTTGCGGGTCTTGAAGATGGAAGCAGTGCCAATCGTCCTGATCTGTTGCCGAATTGGGTGCCAAGTGGTTTGCCACTTCAATTTAACTCAGCTGTTGCGGACGCTGATGATTTGACCGATGCGATTGATATTATTTTGAATCGCATCGCTGCCAGAGACGAGTTGGCATCGCCAGAAAATCAGGAAAAGCCAGAACAAACACAAGCGCTCGAAATAGTCTGGCGATCAGTCAACGTGTTGGTGTCGAGGAAGTGACCGACAGCTCTGTGCTTTCTTTCAGCGTTTCCATCGACAGGCTGCTTGTGACATTGAATAAGTTAATCCGGCCAATAAAGCGCTTGTAAAAAGCGTCAAATTCCCGACTACTGGCAACTTTAACTTTCATCAGATAGTCAATATCACCGGTAAGGCGATGCACTTCTTGTATTTCCGGGCTTTCCTCGACGATTTTTGCGAAGGCATCGAGCCATTCCTGACTATGTTGATCGGTCCTGATTGAGACAAAAAATGTTTCTAACAATCCGAGTTTTTCTGCATCAAGCAAGGCCACTGTCCTTTTGATGTAGCCCTGTGCTTTCAGTTTCTTCAGTCGGTTCCAAGTTGGCGTGCGGCTAGAACCGACCAGTCCAGCTATTTTCTCAATACCAAGGTCTGCGTTGGCTTGCACAACGCGGAGAATTTTCTGGTCTAAGGCATCGAGAGGTGAATTCTTCATCTAAAAAAACCTTATATACGGAAATAATAATAAAAAAGTGAGAAAATAAACGGCTTGTGTCTTTATTCTTCCTGCTATCTTGCAAAATATCAAGAAATTTTTCTTTATAAGGCAGATAAATCGAGGTGCCAATGAAGTCCTTCCCTCTGTTCCTGACTGTTCAAGACAAAAGCATTGTAATTTTCGGTGGCGGCGCGGATGCTGCGGCCAAGCTGCGTTTGGTTCAAAAGACCGATGCCCGACTTTTTGTTGTGGCAAGCGGCGTCGACCATGACGTTTTGACTTTGGGCCACGCGATATGGGTGCAATGCGATCCCGAAGAGTTCGACTTGCCAGCCGATATTGCGTTTGTATATGCGGCAACTGGCGATGCCGAATTGGATCGGCGGTTGGCCTGGCGTGCTCGCCAGCACGGTGCTTTGGTCTGTGCTGTCGACCAACTCGGCGTTAGCGATTTCTCGACCCCCGCGATTGTTGATCGAGACCCAGTTGTTGTCGCCATTGGTACTGAGGGTACGGCGCCAGTTTTAGCGCGGGACATAAAGGTCTCGATTGAGCGACTCTTAGAACCGACGGTTGGACAAGTCGCCCGCGTGGCTCATAAATTTAGGTCAATTGTAGCGCAAGTGACGTTGCCTGGTGCCCAGCGACGCCAATTTTGGCAGTCGTTTTTTGGTGCAGCGCGTCGATATCCAGATCGGGCACAAACGATTGGCAATCAGTTATTGAGACACTTGTCGCCGACCCGACCCCATCTGACCCTAGCCGAAATTTCGATCGGTGACCAAGACAGTTTTGGTGAGCAAGTTCGTCGCGCCCTGCACGATGCTGACCTTGTCGTTGTCGGAGAAGGCGTGCCGACAGCCTTGCTCGAATTGGCCCGCCGAGAGGCGATGATAATTAGCGATGATTCATCGGCGTATCAGAAAATCGCACGAGCGTTTCGTGATGCTGAACGGGTCGTTGCTTTACGCACAACAGCGCAGTGGGATGATCTGATCAAACAAGCGGCTGAATTTGGGATTGTTGCACAGCTTCACTGTGTTGAACCGCTTAAGGCAACTAGCAAGCGATCCCAGGTTTCATTTTTGCGGGCTGCTTAATTGGGGGGCGAGCGATGTCTAGTGGATCATTTCTAACAGCAAACGATTTGCGAACGGGTCAAAAAGTCTTTTGGTCCGGAGCAGACGGGTGGAGCACTGATCCAGGCTCGGCTAGCCTAGCTGCTACGGATGCCGAGCTTTTGGCCCTCCAGCAGGTGATGGACCGTCCTTCTTTGGATATCGAGGTGGTCGGCGCCTATATTGTTGCTCTCGACGGTTCAGGCCTGGACGCCATGTCGCCTGATCGGCTGAAACGCTTACGCGAGCGCCGTAGATTTATTGGCCCCAGCCCATCAACCAGTTCTCACACCGTTTCATCCACCGATCAGGCATTATGAGCTAAAAAAATGTATCAGTACGATCAATTTGACCAGGCCTTTGTTACGGCGCGCTCACAGGAATTTCGTGCTCAGGTGAACCGACGCATCGTGGGTGAACTCAGTGAAGATGAGTTTAAACCGCTGCGTTTGCAAAATGGCGTGTACTTGCAACTACACGCCTATATGCTTCGGATCGCCATTCCCTATGGTGAACTCCGCAGCGACCAACTCCGGATGCTTGCCCATATTGCTGAAGACTATGACAAGGGCTACGGGCATTTTACCACTCGTCAAAACATCCAATTCAACTGGCCCAAACTGGTTGATATTCCGGATATTTTAGACAAGCTTGCTTCAGTGCAAATGCACGCGATTCAAACCAGTGGTAACTGCATCAGAAATGTCACCAGTGATCCTTTTGCCGGTGTCGCTGCCGACGAGTGGATTGATCCTCGAATCACGGCAGAACTGCTCCGCCAGTGGTCGTCGTTGCATCCTGAATTTGCCTATTTGCCCCGCAAGTTTAAATTTGCGGTGATTGGCGCATCGGCTGATCGGGCGGCCATGAAGTTCCATGATATTGGTGTTTGGGTGAAATCCGATAAAGCTGGGCTTCCTGTGTTTGATATCTGGGTAGGCGGCGGCCAGGGGCGCACCCCTCGCGTCGCACGACTTTTCAAACACAACGTGGTGCCAGACGACTTGATCCCGCTGCTCGACGCGATGCTCCGCGTCTATAATTTGCATGGTCGGCGTGACAATAAATACAAAGCGCGCATCAAGATTTTGGTTGATGAGATGGGGATAGATGCATATCGGGCTGAGGTTGAAGCTGAATTTGACACGCTGGATAAAGCACCGTTCGCAGTTGTGGCGCGCGAATATGTCCGGATCGCAAATAACATTGAACAAGCGGGACCAGGCCTGACGCCGACCAGCGACGTGCTCAATCGCTGGGACTGGCAGGATCATAATTGGCTCGAGAACAATGTGACGGCGCACAAGGTGGCAGGTCATGCCATAGTCTCGATTTCTTTAAAGCCTGCCGGTGGTGTTCCGGGCGACGCCACAGCGGCGGACATGCGAGCGATTGCCGATTTAGCTGACACTTATTCCCATGGACTCTTGCGGGTCACTCATCGCCAAAACTTGGTGTTCCCCTATGTCCAGATTGCCGAGCTAAAGTCGCTTTACGACGCTTTAGTCGCGAAGGGATTGGCGGCAGGCAACATCGGCAGTGCAAGCGATATTATTGCCTGTCCTGGTTTGGACTATTGCGCGCTCGCGACAGCGCGATCAATCCCAATTGCGCAAGCGTTGAGCCAAACCTTACACCCCCGAGAGGCGAAAGGAGAGTTGCAGGGTATTAGCATCAATATTTCGGGTTGCATTAATGCTTGTGGGCATCATCACGCGGCCAACATTGGGATATTAGGCCTGAACAAAGCGGAAAAGGAGAACTATCAGATTACGGTTGGTGGACGTTCTGATGAGGGGGCCCGCGTTGGCAGCATTTTGGGGCCAGGCGTAGGCGCTGAACAGGTGCCGATTGTCGTAAATAATATTATCGACAAATATTTGGCAGAACGCCGGGAAGGGGAAGATTTCGCGAGCGTTTACGATCGCTTGGGTAAGGATGGGTTTAAGGAGGCAGCTTTTGTGGGTGTTGCGTGATAAGGGGCGGTCGTTTGTTCAAACGAATGTCAACGAATACGGACCGACAAGGCGGATCAATTCGGGCGAGCCAGATTTGGCCATTATTGGAGATCAACCCGTCGAGGTCTACTTTGAAAGCCACGCAGATGGTCGTGGGTTTTCATTAGCCCGGCGCTTGCGCCAGCTTCGCGGACCGAAGCTGCGTTTGATTGCCGCCGGCGATTTGATCCCAGATCAGGCGCGCATGGCCTTTCAGTGTGGCTTCGATGAAATTTGGGTCGAGGATGCGATGGTGCGTCGGCACGGTCAGCGGGCGTGGCGCGAAGCGGTGTCGACGGCGTCAACAGCCTTGTACATTGGCAATTCGTCGGATCGATTGGCAACATCGCCAGGTTGGGACCAAAGACACCAAGATCAAGTGATGGTAAAATCGTTGACAGCTGCTGAAACATTTGAAGAGTTGCAAAAAATCAATGGTGGTAAGATTTTGGATGTTCGAACCAGTGCTGAACTTAATTTTGTTGGTTACGCTAGTCATGCAAATTGCCACTTTATCGAGTGGAAAAGCTTTCCCGACGGTCTCGTCAATGCCGATTTTGTCGCCGAAGTAGAAGCGGAGGGCCTGACGAAAAACTGTCCAATTTTTGTTATTTGTCGTAGTGGCGTCAGAAGTTTGGAAGCGGCGCAGCGTCTCCGTGACCATGGCTTTAAAAACCTGACGAATGTTTCCGATGGCTTCGAAGGCGATCTGAATGCCCGGGGTCGGCGGGGACGTGTTAATGGTTGGAAAGCAAGTGGTCTTCCCTGGCAACAGCAATAATTCTTTCGGATGAAATCCAAATGTACTCTCCCAAGGTTCTAGAAACCGAACACTATACTGACCGACTGTTTCGCTTTCGAACTGAGCGGCCCGCTAGTTTGCGGTTTCGCAGCGGCGAATTCATTATGATCGGCCTGCCGAAAGAGGATGGCAAACCTCTGCTGCGCGCTTACAGCATCGCTTCGCCAGCGTGGGACGATACCTTGGAGTTTTATTCAATTAAAGTTCCCGATGGTCCCTTGACGTCACGTTTGCAGAAGATCCAAGAAGGTGATGATATTATTGTCGCCAAAAAACCAACGGGCACACTTGTGCTGGATGCTTTGAAACCAGGCAAACGTCTTTGGCTGATCGCAACCGGGACCGGGGTTGCGCCGTTTGCCAGTTTGGTCCGCGAACCGGAGGTCTATGAGAAGTTTGATGCTGTCATTTTGACCCATACGTGCCGCGATGTTGCGGAGTTGCAGTACAGCCAAAAACTGATTCAGGACACACGAGAGCATGAATTCTTGGGTGAGCTTGCCCAACCGAACCTGCGCTATCTTGCCACCACCACCCGCGAGCCATTTCCAACAATGGGGCGCATCACGACCCTGATTGACAGTGGTGTACTGTTTGAGCAGCTCGATGTGTCACGCTGGAATTCGAGTGAAGACCGAGTGATGATTTGTGGCAGCTTAGAGATGTGCAAAGACGTCGCGGCTCTCGCCGAAAAAGCCGGATTGGTTGAGGGCGCGAATAGTGCCCCAGGGGACTTTGTCATCGAGAAAGCTTTTGTGAGTTAGACGAAGGGAAACATGATCGTTTTCAAACCGACATCCGCGCCCAGGCGGAGTAATCAGACGCGCTTGATCCATGAGGGGATTGAGCGCTCGCCCTATGGAGAAACCTCTGAGGCCATCTACCTAACCTCGGGCTTCGTGTACGATAGTGCTGAACAGGCCGAGGCGCGCTTTCGTGGCGATGAAAATGAACAGGGTAAATTCATCTACAGCCGTTACGGCAATCCGAGTGTGAAACTGTTTGAAGAACGGCTGCGTTTGGTCGAAGGCGCTGAGGTTTGCGTAGCCACAGGCAGTGGCAT